>NZ_JBQCDN010000023.1:0-7287 GCF_051961175.1 Trinickia sp.
GCCTTGCAGCGCCTCGCGATACCGAGAGGGCACGGACATCCGCCCTTTCGCATCGAGCGTCAGCGCCGACGCCCCCTGAAACACCTTTCTCTCCCCTTCGGAGCACTACGCTCCATCCCTCGAAAACTCACCGGAATGATCCGAACAATCCACAAAAATACACTTTCTCACACTGTCTCCCACTTTAGAGTAAGGCCCCAGCACGGTCAAGGGAGAAAGCCGATTTTTCGCCGAATTTTGTTTGTTAGAACAAGGACTTACGTGCGTCCGTTCATGCAAGGTGAGAAACTGAAAAACGTTATAAAAGAATGAACTACTGCATTTTGTGAATGTGATACATGAAAAGCTCGCGGCGCACACCGGCGCGGCAAGCGCTCAGCGCTCGAAAAAGGGGGATGAAGGGCGGTTCAGATCGGTGTGAATCGACGGACGGCGCGAGCGCGCCGCCCCCACTGCGAAATTAAATGTAGTACGCCGTTCGCGTCATGACTTTCGATGCCGCTCGCATCAACGCCTTGACAGGCGCCGGCAACTCGCTGCCGCCGGCGGCGGCAGCCGATTGCCCGTGCGTGCGCTCGTCGTCGCGCATCTGTGTGACGATTGCGCGCGATTGCCGATCGGCTTCCGGCAACGTCTTCAAATGGCCATCCAAGTGACGCTCGACTTGCCGCTCCGTCTCAGCCATGAAACCGAGGCTTACCTTATCGCCCAGGCAGCCGGCCGCGAAACCGATCGCGAGCGCGCCAGTGTACCAAAGCGGATTGAGCAGGCTCGGACGCGAATCGAGCTCGTTCAACCGAGCGGCGGTCCAGGCCAGGTGGTCCTCTTCCTCGCTCGCGGCATGCTCGAACGCATCCTTGAGCGGCGCAGAGCGCGTCGCCAGCTTTTGCGCTTGATACAGCGCCTGTGCGCAAATCTCGCCGACGTGATTCACGCGCATCAGCCCGGCCGAGTGCGCGCGCTCGGGAAGCGTCATCTCAGCGGGCACCGGCCCCGCCGCGTCGATAGGTTCCGGCGCCGGCACCGGCCGGCTCATTCGGCTCACGCCGGCGATCGAACGCAGCCCACGGTCAAACTCGGTAATTAACTCGTCCAGCGTCATTGCACTCTCCATGCGGCGCAACAAAACGGCAGCCGAGGAAGGCGACCGTGCTGCGTCGAACCGCGAGTTTTGCCGGAACAGCATGAGGTGCATGCTTAGTTCAGAGCAAAACTGCGGCTAATCGTGCATTTTAGACGATGTTGCGGAGCGCATATAGCGTAGGCGCATTTGCCGCACCGCCGCATTGCGCATGGCTGCCGCATTACGCGCTGCGTTCCTGCGTGACCGGCGCGGCGGGACGCGCGGCGGGCGCATCGCGCAACTCCCGGCGCAGGATCTTCCCGACATTCGACTTGGGCAATTCGCTGCGGAACTCGACGATCCTGGGCCGCTTGTAACCCGTCAGCTGCTCTTTGCAGAACGCCACGACATCGGCCTGGGTAAGCGCTGGATCGCGCTTGACGATGACGAGCTTGACCGCCTCTCCCGAGTGCTCGTCGGGCACGCCAACCGCTGCCACTTCCAACACGCCCGGGTGCTTGGCGACGACATCTTCGATCTCGTTCGGATACACGTTGAAGCCCGAGACCAGGATCATGTCCTTCTTGCGATCGACGATCTTGAAGTAGCCGCGCTCGTCCATGATGCCGATGTCGCCCGTTTTGAAGAAGCCGTCGGCTGTCATCACCTTCGCCGTCTCGTCGGGGCGATTCCAATAGCCCACCATGACCTGCGGGCCGCGAATGCAGATCTCGCCGGGCTGACCGGGGGAAATCTCGTTGCCGTCGTCGTCGCGAATCGAGAGTTCCGTCGACGGAATCGGCAGCCCGATCGTCCCGCTGAACTCCGTTGCCGTAACCGGATTGCAACAGGCGCTCGGCGACGTTTCCGACAATCCGTACCCTTCGATGACCGGCACGTGCGTCCGCTCGTACCAGCGTTTCGCCACCGCTTCCTGCAACGCCATGCCCCCGGCATTGGCCACCATCAGCTTCGAAAAATCGAGCTTGCCGAAATCGGGATGATTAAGCATCGCGTTATAGAGCGTATTCACGGCCGGGAAGCAATTGATCTTGTAACCCTGCAACTGCTTGATCATGCCGCCGATGTCTCGCGGGTTCGGAATCAGCACGCCGAGGCCGCCGTTGCGCATCGTCAGCATCGCACAGACGGTTAGCGCGTAGATGTGATAGAGCGGCAACGCGATGACGTTGATCATCTGCTCGACGTCCGGGTGCAGCGAATGAGCCGGTTCGTGCCATGCGGCCGATTGCAGCACGTTCGCGACAATGTTCCCGTGCGTGAGCGTCGCGCCCTTGGCAACGCCCGTCGTGCCGCCCGTGTACTGCAGGAAGGCGAAGTCATCGCGCGTCAGCGCCGCCGGCGCGAACGGCAACCGGGCGCCCTGAGCGACGACATCGTTGAACTTGACGTGGCCCGGCAAGCTCCACGCGGGCACCATCTTATTCACGCGCCGCACGACGAAGTTCACGATCACGCCTTTCAGGCCCATGAGATCGCCCATCGACGCGACCACGACATGCTTGATGGCCGTATTTCGTACGACGGCTTGGAGCGTCCCCGCGAAATTCTCGAGCAGAACGATGGCTTCGGCCCCGCTGTCCTTCAGCTGATGCTCCAGCTCGCGCGGCGTATAAAGCGGATTGACGTTGACGACGACATAACCCGCACGCAAAACAGCCGCCAGCACGACCGGGTATTGCAGCACGTTCGGCATCATGATCGCGATGCGCGCCCCGCGCGCGAGCCCCTTGGACTGGAACCAACCCGCCACCTGACGCGAAAGCGTATCGAGTTCGCCGTACGTAATCGATTTGCCCATGCAGACGAAAGCGGGCGACGTGCCGTATCGCCGGAAGCTGTCCTCGAGCAATTCGCCCACCGACGCATAGGCAGATGGATCGATTTCGGCGGGGACGCCGGGCGGATATGACTTCAACCAGATTTTTTCCATGTGGCGTCTCCCTGAAATTTTCGAATGATCGTGCTAAAAAAAGCATCCTAGCCGGTCACCTCGCTCGAAACAACCGGATTAGATATCGAATTCGAACCGAGAGAAACCGCTTGCGTAACGATCAGACATCGAGGCGTTCTATCTCGACGAGGCAATCGTAGAATGTGGCAGAAGCGCCGAGATCCGTCAGTGCCTGGCTCGTGACCGCGTTCGCGTTGCACCCGTCCGGTGCAAGCTTCTTCCACCAGATCGATAGCCCGACGACGACGCCTTCCCGCGTGCGGTCCGTCACCCGGGCGCGTGCCACGAAGGCCCCGCGATCGTTACGGATACGAACGTTATCGCCCTCGCGGATGCCGCGCGGTGCGGCATCAGACGGATGAATATCGAGATGCGGCTCCCGCTCGACGTCGCGCAGGCTGTCGATGTTGACGAACGTACTGTTCAGGAAGTGGCGGGCGGGCGGCGAGATCATCGCGAGCGGATACCGCGCCGCGAGCTCGGGCGCACCGTCGTGCGATTCGTAGGGCGGCAGGTAGTCCGGCAGCGGATCCTTGCCTTCGTCTGCGAGCAGCGAACTCGCGAACTCGCACTTGCCGGACGGCGTACGGAAGCCGCCTTGCGCGAACGGCGCATCGGGCAGCTTCAGCTTCGCCCACCCCGCTTCGTTCAGCGTGTCCCAATTGACGCCTTCGAGCGTGGGATCGTCCCAGCGCAGCGAGGCGCGCCCGACGGCTTCATCGCTTTCGAAAAGCGCGGGCTCGTCGAGGCCCATGTGGCGGGCAAGACCGCGGAAGATCTCTGTATTCGGCCGCGCTTGGCCTACGGGCGCAATGGCAGGCTGATTCACCATGACGTAGGTGTGGCCGTATGAGCGATGAACATCGAGATGCTCGAGCTGCGTCGTGGCGGGCAAGACAAGATCCGCATAATCGGCGGTATCGGTCTGGAAATGCTCGAGGACGATCGTAAACAGATCCTCCCGTGCGAAACCGGCCGCGACCCGTGCCGAATCGGGGGCGACGGCCACCGGATTCGAGTTGTACACGATCAGCGCTTCGATCTTCGGGCCGAACGATGCATCGCCCTCATGCAGCAGCGCATCGCCGATCGCATTCATATTGACGACGCGCGGGAGCGTGGACGGCCAACCGGGGATCAAATCGGGGCGTTGCAGCGCGGCGGTATCGAACGGCACCCAGCCCGACGACGACAACAGCAGCCCGCCTGCGCGATCGCGCCAGGCACCTGTCAGTGACGGCAGGCAAGCGATCGCGCGCGTGGCATTGCCGCCGCCGCGTACGCGCTGCATCCCGTAATTCAGGCGAATCGCCGCTTTGCGCGTCTTGCCGTAAAGGCGCGCCAACTCGACGAGCGCCTGTTCGTCGATCCCGCAGATCCCGGCGACGCGTGCGGGCGAGTAAGCCAACGCACGTTCCTTGAGTGCGTCGAATCCGACGGTATGCGCCGCAACGTAGGCGTGATCAATCAAATCCTCGGCAATCAGCACGTGCATCATCCCAAGCGCGAACGCACCGTCGGTGCCGGGACGCAAGGCGATGTGCTGGTGACACTTTTCCGCGGTGAGCGAACGATATGGGTCGATCGCCACGAGCCGTGCGCCGCGGCGCTTGGCTTCCTGCGCACGCGTCCAGAAATGCAAGCTGGAAGCAATGGGATTGGCGCCCCAAATCAGGATGAGCTCGCTTTCCTCGAAGAATTCGAGATGCATGCCGAGCGAGGCCCCGTAGGTGTATTTTAGGCCCGCCATCCCTGCGGCGGAACAGATGGTGCGATCGAGCCTGGACGCCCCCAGCTTGTGAAAGAAGCGCTGCGCAATGCTTTCACCTTGAACGAGGCCCATCGTCCCTGCGTAGCTATAGGGCAGCAGCGCCTGCGGTTCACGACCCACGATTTCCGCCAGGCGCCCCGCGGCAAGCGTAAGCGCCTCATCCCAGCCGATCGGTTCGAACCGGCCTTCCCCCTTGCGGCCAACGCGCTTCAGGGGCGTGGTCAAACGCTGCGCATGATGGACGCGTTCGGGGTAGCGGCTGACTTTTGTACAGAGCACGCCTTGCGTCGGCGGGTGATCCGGGTCGCCGGTGACTTTGATTGCCTTGCCGTCGGCGACGGTCACTCGCATCGCACAAGTATCGGGGCAATCGTGCGGACAGACCGCACGGGCAAATTCGAGGGGCGCATTCATGGCTGCGTTCCTTAGAGGCGGCGAGGCTTCGGGCAGGGCAATAATTCTATTACGTTCGCGGTGCCCGCCCGTGCCAATTTCTCATGACGCCGTTGAGCGTAGAATGGTTCGTTCGATAGAGATCCCCTAAAACCTCCCCCAAGTCGAACGCATCATGAAACTCATTCCTGAAGTCCTGGCCGCGCGAGACGAAATCCAGTCCCTCCGACGAAGCATCCATGCCCATCCCGAATTGCGCTACGAAGAGACGCGGACGGCCGATCTTGTGGCGCAGTCTCTCGAAAAATGGGGGCTGCGCGTGCACCGGGGCCTGGGCAAGACAGGGGTAGTCGGCGTACTGCAGCGAGGCAGCAGCACCCGATCAATCGGGTTGCGAGCGGATATGGACGCGCTCCCGATCCACGAACTGAACACGTTCGAGCATCGCTCGCAGGCGCCGGGCAAGATGCACGCTTGCGGGCACGATGGACACACCGCCATGCTGCTGGGTGCCGCGCGACATCTGGCGGCGCACGGCGCATTCGACGGCACGATCGTCTTCATATTTCAGCCGGCTGAAGAAGGCGGCGCGGGCGCGCGGGCAATGATCGAAGATGGCTTATTCGAACAATTCCCTGTGGACGCGGTGTTCGGCATCCACAATTGGCCCGGCATGCCGGCCGGCACCTTCGGTGTAACGGAAGGGCCGATCATGGCATCGAGCAACGAATTCAGGATCGACGTAAAGGGGGTGGGCGCGCACGCGGCCATGCCTCATAACGGCCGGGATCCCGTTTTCGCGGCGGTTCAGATTGCCAATGCATTGCAGAGCATCATTACGCGAAACAAGAAACCCATCGATACTGCCGTGTTGTCCATCACGCAAATCCATGCCGGGGACGCGGTCAACGTCATCCCGAACGACGCTTGGCTTGCCGGCACGGTGCGCACCTTTACGACCGACACGCTCGATCTGATTGAATCGAGGATGAGCAAGCTCGCTGAGGCGACGGCATCCGCATTCGATTGCTCGGCGGCCGTCACCTTCCACCGCAACTACCCACCGACGATCAACAGCAGCGAAGAAACGCGCTTCGCCGTTGAAGTCATGCGCGAGATCGTGGGGGCGCAAAACGTCGAGGACGACACGGAGCCGACGATGGGTGCGGAGGATTTTGCGTTCATGCTGCAGGCTAAACCGGGCTGCTATGCATTCCTTGGGAATGGCGACGGCGGGCATCGAGATGCGGGCCATGGCGCCGGGCCGTGCATGCTGCATAACGCGAGCTACGATTTCAATGACGAACTGCTGCCCGTGGGCACGACTTACTGGGTTCGGCTGGCCGAGCGATATTTGGCCGAAGGGATTCAGCGGTAGGGAATGGTGAGGGGCGCGCTCGTGCGGCGGTTGCGCATGGGCGCGTAGCGTGTCGAGCAACCGCCCGATCATCGGCCGTGTAAACGCACAAACCCCCGAGAGCGCTGAGGCTGTCGGGGGTTTGGTCTTGCTGCTTTACGTTGGCTCAGAGTAAGCAGTAAAGCGCTCACTCTGACCTTAAGGGGGTGCCTGACGATTACCTACTTTCACACGGGCAATCCGCACTATCATCGGCGTGGAGTCGTTTCACGGTCCTGTTCGGGATGGGAAGGGGTGGTACCAACTCGCTATGATCATCAGGCATGACTTGTTGCTGCGACGCCTGGTGGGCGCACAGCCAATCTGGGAAGAAGCATCGAGCGCGGGGCTCGGTGTAATGGATGTCTCGCTTGGGCAGCGATTGTGTGGCACTGCGAGGATCAAACCTGTTGCGCTCTTATCCTCTGCAGTGAGGATTAAGACGCTCCGGTTATAGGATCAAGCCGTACGGGCAATTAGTATCGGTTAGCTAAATGCATTACTGCATGTACACACCCGACCTATCAACGTCCTGGTCTCGAACGACCCTTCAAGGGGATCAAGTCCCCGGGGATATCTCATCTTAAGGCGAGTTTCCCGCTTAGATGCTTTCAGCGGTTATCTCTTCCGAACATAGCTACCCGGCGATGCCACTGGCGTGACAACCGGTACACCAGAGGTTCGTCCAC
>NZ_JBQCDN010000024.1:0-3714 GCF_051961175.1 Trinickia sp.
TCGCGCTCGCGATCGGCGAGCCGCCGGCGACGAAAGGCTATCCGCCTTCCGTCTTCGCCAAGCTGCCGGCGCTCGTCGAACGCACGGGCAACGGCCCGGCCGGCGGGGGCTCGATCACGGCGTTCTATACCGTGCTGACCGAGGGCGACGATCAGCAAGACCCGATCGCCGACTCGGCGCGCGCGATTCTCGACGGCCATATCGTGCTGTCGCGCGCGCTCGCCGAAGCCGGCCACTATCCGGCGATCGACATCGAAGCCTCGATCAGCCGGGCGATGACGGCGCTCATCGACGAGCACCATCTGGAGCGTGTGCGGCTCTTCAAGCAGATGCTGTCTCGTTATCAGCGCAATCGCGATTTGATCAACGTGGGGGCCTATTCGAGCGGACGCGACGCGCTGCTCGACCGGGCGATCGCGCTGTATCCCCGCATCGAAACATTCCTGCAGCAGGGCTTTCGCGAATGTGCACCGTTCGATTCCAGCCTCAATATGCTCGATGCGTTGTTTCAATGAGGAGTACTAGGCGATGGGAAAGCACTTTCCAATCAAGACGCTGATCGATCTGGCGCAAAACGATGTGGACGCGGCGGCCAAGCAGCTCGGCCGCGTGCAACGCGAGCGCGCGGACGTGCAGGCGCAGTTGGAGGCGCTGATTCGCTATCGCGACGAGTACCACGCGAACTTCTCGGCTTCGGCCCAGACCGGCATGCCCGCCGGCAACTGGCGCAATTTCCAGGCGTTTATCGATACGCTCGACGCGGCGATCGAACAACAGCGACGCCTGCTCACGGCGGCCACTTCGCGCGTCGAAGCGGCCAAGCCCGAGTGGCAGCGTCAGAAACAAAAGCTGGGCTCGTACGAAGTCTTGCAAGCCCGCGGCGATGCGGCCGAGGCACGCCTCGCCGCACGGCGCGAGCAGCGCGACGCCGATGAGCACGCCGCCAAAATGCTGCGTATGCGGCACGATAACTTGAACTGAACCGGAATCGAATCTGCCGGCCCGCGCGTCCGCGCGCATCGCCGGTCGACCTATAGAAAGGCATAGTGATGTCGCCCATTTCTCTCCTAGGCTCGCTGCTGGGTACGCCCGGCGCCTCGTCCGGCACGGCCGGCGCCGGCGCGAACACGCCCGCGGCCACACCGTTCTCGCAGACGCTTCAACACAGCGTCAATGCACAGCAACAGGCCGCGCAATCTGCCCAATCGGCGCAATCGGCGCAATCGGCCCAGTCGGGCTCGAACACCTCGGCCTCGAATGCGTCGGCAAACGCCGGCGCATCGCAATCCGCGTCGAGCGGGGCCAACGCCGCCAACGGCGACAAGAACGGCAATGCCGCCAACGACACCGGCTCGGCTTCGGCGTCGAACAACGCATCGGGTACGTCCGGCACGACCGGCAACGACGGCACCGGGTCGACGCAAGCCGGCTCGGGCACGAAATCGAGCGACGGCACCGCCGATTCGCAACAGCAAGCGAGCCAAGGCCAAAGCGCCGCGGCGGCCGCGGGCAACGCCGCCGCGCAGGCGCAGGCGGCCGCACAAGCGGCGGCGCAGCAAGCGCAGGCCGCCGCGAACGCAGCGACAGCGGGCGGAACACCCATCGCCACCAGCGACGGCACGTCCGGTACCGGCTCGGCCATCGGCGCCACCGGCAAATCGACGAAAGGCATCGCCGAACCAAAAACCGTGCGTGCGGCGCTCGAAGCCGCGCTGGCCGCGCAAATGGGCATGCAAGGCGCCGCGGCTTCGGCCTCGGGCGCCGCAGCCGGCGCCGCGGGCACACAGGTGCCCGGCAACACCGGTGCATCGGGCACGGGCAACCTCGCCAACGGGTCCGGCACGCTGCCGCTCAATTCGAAAGCGCTGAGCGCCCTGACCGGCGACGGCAAGAACGCGAATGCCCAGGCCATCGCCAATGCGGCCGGCCAGGCGGCGAAGTCGACGGCCGGCGCCACGGCCTCGCCCGATAGCGCCGCTGTGGCCACGGCGCAAGCGCTCGCGGGCGGCGGCGATGCGACGGCGGCGATCGCCACGCTGAAGGACAACGCGCAGGCAAACAACGCCGCCCTGGCTGCCACCCAGGCCGCTTCGGCCGCAAGCATCGCCAGTGCAGCCGCTCAGGCGGCTGCCGCCACGCCGAATGCGGCCGCGGCCGCGGCGGCGTCCGCTTCGCTCTCGCCGCAGGTCGGTACGCCCGACTGGGAAGACGCGTTCAGCCAGAAGGTCGTCTTCCTCACGAACGCGCATCAGCAAAGCGCCGAGCTCACGCTCAATCCGCCCGATCTCGGCCCGCTGCAAGTTGTTCTTCAAGTGGCGGACAACCACGCCCACGCCCTGTTCGTCTCGCAGCATCAGCAGGTGCGCGAGGCGGTCGAAGCGGCGCTGCCGAAGCTGCGCGATGCACTGGAGGCCGGTGGCCTCGGTCTCGGCAGCGCGAGCGTCAGCGATGGCTTTGCGCGCCAGGCGAACCAGCAGCAAGCCGGCAATCAGGGCGGCGGTAGCGGCCGGCGCAGCGGCAATGGCTCCGGCGGCGGCAGCGTCGACAATACGGTCGCAGCCGCCGCAACGGTGAGCACGCGCCGCACCGTCGGCATCGTCGATACGTTCGCCTGAGGGCGGCGTACGCGGCCGTAGTCAAGCATCGATGGATGCGCGCGGTCCCGACGGGGCCGCGCGGGTGCGTTTGCCCCATGCCCCACCGGCAAGGCGCCGATATGGCGCCCCGTTTCTTACCCCTCCTCCGACGGCCATCGGCTTAAACGGATGAGATGGCGTCGAATGTCCCTTCTTTTCGGCTTATCGCCTGCGTCCGGTTTAGCCAACAATTCACCCTACCGCATTCACGCAAAGCATTGTCATGGCATCCACGACCGCAGCTCAGCAGACCATCGACGTTCCCCCGAAAAAGGCCAGGCTCAAACGCATCGTGCTGATCGTTTTGATCGCACTGGTGGCCGCGGGCGCAGCCGCCGCGGGCATGTACTTCTTCCTGCTCAAGAACGGCGTCGGCAACGGCAAGCCCGTCCCGCCGCCCCCGCCGCCGCCGCCGGTGTTCTTCGCGCTCGACCCGATGACGGTCAATCTGCTGTCCGATGACGGCCAGCATTACCTGCGCGTGGGCTTGTCGCTGAAGCTGGCCGACGGGAAGATCCAGGAAGCCCTGCAACAGCACATGCCGGAAATCCGCAGCCGCATCCTGCTCGATCTGTCGAACAAGCATCCGGAGGAACTCCAGACGCTCGACGGCAAGCACACGCTCGCGCAAGAGCTGAAGACGCTGATCGAGAAGCCGACGGACGCGAGCGAGCCGCCGGTTCACGTCGAAGAAGTGCTCTTCACGGAATTCGTGGTCCAGTAGTGCGCGGCGCCCGGTGCCTCGCGCCGGGCCGAATCTGCCACTTCAGGCGTTTCTCACCAACCGCAAGACAGGGACGAGCAAAGCGATGGGCCACGAAGAGTTCATGTCCCAAGAGGAAGTCGATGCACTCCTCAAGGGCGTAACGGGCGAATCCGATGCCGACACCGAGAACCGCGAGAAGGCGGGCGTCCGCCCGTACAACATCGCGACGCAAGAGCGGATCGTTCGCGGCCGGATGCCCGGCCTCGAAATCATCAACGAGCGTTTCGCACGCTTGCTGCGCATCGGCATTTTCAATTTCATGCGCCGCACCGCCGAGATTTCGGTCGGTCCGGTGAAAGTGCAGAAGTACAG
>NZ_JBQCDN010000025.1:0-12326 GCF_051961175.1 Trinickia sp.
CCTTGAACTCGGCCTTGAACTCGGCCTTGAACTCGGCCCTGAACTCGGCCCTGAACTCGGCCCTGAACTCGGCCCTGAACTCGGCCCTGAACTCGGCCCTGAACTCAGCCCTGCAGCCAGCGCTCCCGCGCACGCCTTGCCGGCGCGCCACGCTTGGCTTCGACCGCGATGAGTTTGTAGCGTGTCACTTCGGGGCCATCGAGCTTGACGCGCACCACGCGCAGTTCGTCCCGTCGGAACGCGTGGACTTCGACGGCCGCCCCCGGCAGATAGCGGGAGAGCAGCGTGTCGAGATTCGAGCCGGTCACGCGCAAGCCGTCCACGGCGATCAACACATCGCCAGCCGATAATCCTGCCTTTTGCGCGGCGCTGCCGTCGTGGACGGCCGCCAGCACGCATTCGGCACCGCCCCGCACCCGCGCGCCGAGCGAGGGCTTCCCGTCGCGCTTCGCATCGGCCGCCCCCTGCCCGTTCTTGCCGTTGCCCGGTTGCGGCTCCAGCGCAATCGCAAACGGCTCGAACAGCGCCTCGAGCGGCAAATCGCGCGTGCCGTGCACGGCGTCAGAAAACAGCGGCCCCAATTCGACGCCCGTCGCCTCGGCGATCAGCGCCTCGACTTCGTCCTCCCCCACACCGGCCATCTTGCCGTTGTAAAACTGCCGGCCATACCGCTGCCAAAGCAGCCGCATGACGTCGTCGAGCGATTTCCGATGCTCGGTGCGCGCGCGAATCGCGAGGTCGAACGCCAATGCAACGAGCGATCCCTTCTGGTAGTAGCTGACGATCGCGTTCGGCGAGTTCTCATCCTGCCGGTAATACTTGACCCACGCGTCGAACGAACTTTCCGCGACGCTTTGCTTCAGGCGCCCGCTGCAACGCAGCACGCCGCCAACCGTCTTGCCGAGTAGCGCGTAGTAATCCGCTTCACTGATCGCGCCGCTGCGCACGAGCATCAGGTCGTCGTAATAGGAGGTGAACCCTTCGAAAAGCCACAGCAGCGACGTGTAGTTCTCGCGCGAGAGATCGTAAGGCGCGAACGCGGCAGGCTTGATGCGCTTGACGTTCCACGTATGGAAGTATTCGTGGCTGCACAGGCCGAGATACGTGCGGTAACCCTCGGACATTTCCGGGCGGCCCTGCACGGGTAAATCGCTGCGGTTGCAAATCAAGGCGGTCGATGCGCGGTGCTCGAGCCCGCCGTAGCCATCGCTGACGGCTTGCGTCATGAACACATAGCGTTCAACGGGCGCTTTTTTTGTGCGCGGCTCGAACAGGGCGATTTGCGCTTCGCAGATACGCTTCAAATCCGCCGCGAGCCGGTCGATGTCGACGCGCACCGTACGCCCTGCGATGACGATGTCATGCGGCACGCCGTGCGCCTTGAACGTCGCCAGTTCGAATCGGCCAAGCGTGACCGGGTGATCGACGAGTTCATCATAGTCCTGCGCCCGGTATTCACCGAAACCATAGCGTTTCGTGCCGCGCGCTTCGGGCAGCGCCGTCGCCACGCGCCAATCCGCATAGGCGGCGCCCGCCGGCTTTTGAATATCGACGACGCAAGCGGCTTGCTCCCTGCCGGCCGGCAGCAAGAACACGCTCGTCCCGTTAAAAAAGCCGACCGTATCGTCCAGGTGCGCCGCGCGCACCGACATATCCCACGCGTAGACCTCGTAACGCAATATCAGCGTGCCGCCTTTGACGGGCGCGGCTTGCCAGGTCTGCTTGTCGGTCTTCTCGATCTTCACCGTGCGGCCGGCCTCGTTGAACGCGCTGAGCGTCACGATGTTGCGCGCGAACTCTCGCACCATGTAGCTGCCCGGAATCCACGTCGGCAGCGTGAACCGTTGGCCGGCCGGATCGGGATCGGCCAACGTGAGCGTGACTTCGAACAGATGAGCGGCAGGATGCTTGGGAACGATCGCGTAGCGGGTGGGATTCATCAGGTGGCGCGCAGTCTCGGGATTGGACGTCGATAGGGGAATGAGCCGATGCGGTTAGTGCGTGCTCGCGAGCGCTTCGTTGAGCTCGTTTGCCGAGACGGCGCCCGGCAGCCGGCGTCCGTCGGACAGGATGATCGTCGGGGTTCCGGTCACGTTCAAGCCGTGCCCGAGCGCAAGGTTCTTGTCCAGTACCGACGTGTCGCAATTCGAAGCGGCGCCAGCGGGCGGCTGATGGTTCACCATCCACGCTTCCCAGGTTTTCGCGCGATCGGCTGCGCACCAGATCGCCTTGGACTTGGTTACCGAATCCGGCGACAGCACGGGATACAGGAACGTATAGACCGTGATGTTATCGATCGATTTCAGCGTCGTCTCGAGCTGCTTGCAATACGGGCAGTTCGGATCGGAGAAGACGACGATGCGGCGGCTGCCGTTGCCTTTGACGACCTTGACCGCGCGATCGAGCGGCAAACTGGCGAAGTCCACCTTGTTGAGGTCCGCCAGATGCGCCTCGGTCAAATTGCTGCGCGTCTTGGTATCGACGAGATCGCCCGCGATCACGTAATCGCCCGTGGCATCGGTGTAGAGCAGTTGCGAGCCCAGATTCACTTCATACAGGCCCGAGATCGGCGCCTTCGAAATGCTCTTGATCTGGATTTCGGGCAGGCGCGCTTGCAGCGTCGACTTCAGCTTGTCGGTGGTCTGATCGGCATGGGCCGTGCAGCCGAGCGCGACAGCGGCGGTGAGCGCCGCGGCAGCCGCGATTCGCAGGGCTTTGTGCATGATGATGTCCTCGAGGTTCGGTTCAGACGCCGCACGCGGAAAGGGCATGCGGATCAGTCAGTCGGGTTGTCGGTTTGCCGTGTCCGGTTGCCGCCCAAAGCGGCTGCGAGCGTGCCGCAGCACGCCCGCCATGCGTCATCCGAGTGCAGCCGAGACAAGCCAGCGCTTCAGCAGCGGTTGCGCGCCGACGAGCGCCATCCCCGCGTTGCGCACCGACCGCGCGAGCATGCCCGGCACGGAGAACAGCCGCTGCAGGCCATCGGTCGCGAGCGTCAAGGCGCCGATATCCTCACGGCGCGCCCGCTCGTAACGGCGCAACAGCACGGGATCGCCCAGATCGCGGAAAGGCTCTTTCTTCGAGATGACATCGGCCAGCGCGGCGACGTCGCGCAGCCCCAGATTCATCCCCTGCCCGGCAAGCGGATGAATCAGGTGGGCCGCATCGCCGACGAGCGCGACACGCGGCGCGATCAGCCGATCGACCGATTGCCGCGCCAGCGGAAACCCGTGCGCTGGGCCGACGCACTCGAGCGCGCCCAGGCGGCTGTGCGTGATCTTCTCGACGGCGGCCTCCAGCTGCGCCGGTGCGAGCGCCAGCAGTTCGCGCGCATGCTCGGTCGTGGCGGACCAGACGAGCGACACGTGCGAATCGGGCAACGGCAGCAACGCGACGATTTCGCCATCGACAAACCATTGACAGGCCGTCTCGCCGTGCGGTTTTTCCGCCTTGAAATTCGCCACGACGCCCGTTTGCCGGTAATCGCGCCGCGTGACGTGCGCGCCGATCTGCGCCCGCACCCATGAATGCGCACCGTCCGCCCCCACCACGAGATCGGCCTCGATGACCTGGCCATTCGCGAGCGCGAGACACGCCGCATCGGGCTTCACGTCGATGCCTTGAGCACGCGTATCGAGCCAGGAGACCTGCGGCTGAAACCGCAGCGCGGCATCGAGCGCATGTTCGATCAGCGATGACTCGGCGATCCAGGCCAGCTGCGGCACGGCGGCTTGGAAGGCCGAGAAATGCAATTCGGCGAGCGCGTCCCCGAATACGCGCATGTCGTAGACGGGCGCGAGCCGATCGTGGTCGAGCGCTTGCCAGATGCGCAGCCGCTCGAGCAGCGCCTGAGAGCTGGCGGATAGCGCGTAAATGCGGGCGTCGAAAGGCACGTCGGCCGGACGCGGGGCAGCCGGCTGCGCGACAAGCGCGACGCGCAGCCCTGCTTGAGCAAGGGCAAGCGCGGCGCTTTTGCCAACGAGGCCGCCGCCGACGACGGCAACGTGAAACGTCTGATGATGGGCGGTCATAGCGGCAATTATAGCTGCGCGCTGCGGCGCACCACCGTGGGAAACGCCTCATTGGCACCGGGCGCGGGGCAGGCGCGACGATGTGTCATCGCCCTGTCCCATATGCCGGGCCCGTCGCCTTCCCGTCGGGATGCCCCGTGTCGATCGGAGTGCCGGATGCTGTCCGCTGTCTCGGCGACCGACACGCGCGCCGCGCCGCTCACCGAACCGCCATCGAACTCACGGACGCGGCCCGGCAGCCGCCGCGACGGCCACATCCGCATCGCCTGCCGCCACCTTGTTGCGCCCGGTTGCTTTGGCGGCGTACAGCGCGCGGTCGGCCGCGCGAACCACTTCCGTGACGTCGCCGTCGGCGTCGGATGTCCAGGCGGCCGCTCCGATGCTCGCCGTCACGTGGCCGTATTCGCTCGCGGCGTGCTCGATGCCGAGTTCGCTGATGGCCGTCCGGATGGTTTCGGCAATTGCAATCGCGCCTTGCGGTGGGGTGTCGGGCAACACGACGAGGAATTCTTCGCCGCCGTAGCGGGCGGCGCTGTCGGCCGGCCGGCGCAGGTTCTCGCCGATGCATTTGGCCACGGCGGCAAGCGCGTCGTCGCCGGCTTGATGCCCGTAGTAGTCGTTGTAAGCCTTGAAACGGTCGACGTCGACGAAAAGCAGCGAAAACACACTGCGGGTGCGTCGCGCCCGGCGCCACTCCAGATCGAGGATTTCGCCGAGCGTGCGCCGGTTGTTCAGGCCGGTGAGCCCGTCGATGCGCGCGAGCAGCGCCAATTCGGTTTCGGCCCGCATGCGGCCGCGCAGCTGCGTGGCCAGCAGGGCCGCCAGCGCGACGAAGGCCAACGCGAACGTCGCCATCAGCGAGCCGATGACCCAGGCGCGCCGCGTCCATTCAGCGTAGATGTCCGGCTGCGCCTCCGCCACCATGATGATGAGCGGCAAGCCGTTCAGGTGCTTGAAGTAGTACAGCCGGCGCACGCCGTCGATTGTCGAGGTATCGGTGAAACTTCCCTCGGACGCCGCCTGGAACTTCCGGAATGTACTCGCGCCGCTGATGTTGCGGCCCACGACTTTCGGATCGTAGGGCTGGCGCATGACCATGACGCCGTCTGTACCGATGAGCGCAATCGAGCCGTGGCGGCCGAGTTGCAGCCCGGAGAACAGTTTGTGGAAATAGTCGAGCTGGACCGCGACCAACGTGATCCCCTCGAACGAGCCGTCAGGCCCGGAGATCCGGCGGCTCAGCGCGATGCTGGGCGAGCCGGCGCGCAGCCTTGAAAAGTAAGGATCGCTAACGAACAGTCCGAAGTTCGGGTTGTCGCGCTGAACGGTGAAATATTTCCGGTCGCTGAAATTCAGATTGGGCGGCGTATCGGAGAGCGAATCGAGCACGACTTGCCCGGTTGCATCGAGGACGAGTATGGAGCCGAGATAGCTCGCCTGTGCCGCGCGATCGAATAGGGCCGCGCCCCGGAGACGCGGGGGAAGTGCCATCGCCTCGGGGTCGTGCACCCCATCGATGACCGCCTGCAGCGATAGCGCGTAGAGCTCGAAGTTCCGCTCGATGTCGCGCTCGGCCATGAGCGCGATGTTGCGTGAGGTTTCCGTTGCACGGGCCAGCGCATCCGCACGCGACTGGAAGACCACGACGCCACAGAGTCCGACCATGAAACAAGCGATGACGAGCGCGCCGACAATGATCGCGGGCGGCGTCAGCAGGTTGAACCGTATGCGCCGCCAGGACAGGCCGCGGGGGTTAGATTGCGCAGTCGGGGGCGCGTTGCGAATTCCTTGCATGCCGGTCCGGTGATCGAAAGACGACGGTCGATGCGTCTACGCGCACCGCAGCGAAGTTTAGCATCGGTGCGGCCGCGCACGGTCGGCTCGTACGGCCGCCGAAGTTTCGCCACAGAACCGCGTCACCAGCAGCAAACCGATCGCATCGAGCCAATCATCTCTCGCCCCAGGCTCATCGGCGCCTCTCCCTTGCGTTGCACGAATTCATGGCTCTGCCAATCCCGGCCCCCGGTCAATCCCGGCGGCCGAAAGCGTTACAATTGCCACTTTTCGAGTACAAAACAAGGACAAAATCATGGGCCAAGCGCCCGGATTCGTCCCGTTTGGCTCGTCCCCTGAATTCACTCTGCGGATGTTCCGTTCCGGTATCGAGCAACCGGCCAGGGATGCACAGAACAGCCGCAAACCGTTGATCCAAAAAGGTTTTCCATGAGCCTCAAATGCGGCATCGTCGGCCTGCCGAACGTCGGTAAGTCCACCCTGTTCAATGCGTTGACGAAGGCGGGCATCGCCGCCGAGAACTATCCGTTCTGCACGATCGAGCCGAACGTCGGTGTCGTTGAAGTGCCCGACATGCGGCTTAATGCGCTCTCCGACATCGTCAAGCCCGAGCGCATCGTCCCGGCCGTCGTCGAATTCGTCGATATCGCTGGCCTCGTGGCCGGCGCCAGCAAGGGCGAAGGCTTGGGCAACCAGTTCCTCGCGAACATCCGCGAAACCGACGCAATCACGCACGTCGTGCGTTGCTTCGAAGACGAAAACGTCATCCACGTCGCAGGCAAGGTCGATCCGCTGTCGGACATCGAAGTCATCAACACCGAACTGGCGCTCGCCGATTTGGGAACCGTTGAGAAATCGCTGACGCGCTATGCGAAGGCCGCTAAGTCCGGCAACGACAAGGAAGCTGTCAAGCTCGCCGCGGTGCTTGAAAAAGCGCGCGTGCAGCTCGACGCCGCCAAGCCGATTCGCGCGCTCGATCTGACGGACGAAGAAGAGGCGCTGCTCAAGCCGTTCTGCCTGATTACGGCCAAGCCGACGATGTACGTGGCCAACGTCAAGGACGACGGGTTCGAAAACAATCCGCATCTGGACGCGGTGCGCAAGTACGCCGAAGCCGAAAAGTCGCCCGTGGTCGCCGTGTGCGCGGCGATCGAAGCGGAAATTGCCGATCTCGCCGACGAAGACAAGGAAGTATTCCTGGCCGATATGGGCATGGAAGAGCCGGGCTTGAATCGCGTGATCCGCGCCGGTTTCAAGTTTCTCGGTTTGCAGACATATTTCACGGCCGGCGTGAAGTAAGTGCGCGCGTGGACCATTCATATCGGCGACACGGCACCGCAAGCGGCCGGCGTGATTCACACCGATTTCGAACGCGGCTTCATTCGCGCGCAGACGATCTCGTTCGACGATTTCGTGGCCTACAAGGGCGAGCAAGGCGCTAAGGAAGCCGGCAAGATGCGCGCCGAAGGCAAGGAATACGTCGTGCACGACGGCGACGTGATGAACTTCTTGTTCAACGTCTGAGGGAACGCGACGTGGCCAATGGGCCAGCGTTTGGCCCTTTCCTGGCGTTGCTTGCGAGCGATCCAGGAAACGCTGCCCTCGTTGACGCCGGAGTTCGTTCAACCAGGGCGAGCGCTCCCGCAGCACGTGCAATTCGACCTCGATGCGCCGCGGTCCCCGGGCGATGAATGACGGAAATAGCCCCGCTTTGGCGGGGCCTATTTGCATCACACCTTCACGATGATCCGCGCTTAGCCGTCGCCGATAGCTTTCTCGTCATCTTCTTCGCCGCCGCGGTCGCGCAGATCGCCTGCGCCGCTGGCCGCATCGAGCCGTCGCCCCACTCCTTGCGCGACGACTTTTCGCACGAAGCATCGCGCGCCTCTTTCCAACTCGCTATACGCGCTTCAAGGGCTGCCTTGCGCTCCGGGTGTCGACTCTCCTGTTGCTCAACTACGTGCTGTAGCTCGCGCTCCGCGACGATTCGGTCGCGCCACGCGCAGAAATTCATACTCGTTTGATTCGAGTCGCAATTGGCCAGCAAAGCATCGACTTCACTCGCGGGCAAGCCACTACGAGCGGAAATTTCATCCGCCGGCGTCGGGCCTGCAAACGCGTGGGCCGTTGCTAGTACGAGGAACCCAAGAACGAAGCGCTTCACGGGCGACCATCCTGGCGGCGGAACGGTGCTGACTCCAACTGGCGACGGTTCACAAGCCCGTTGGAACGCACAGGACGCAAGCGGCGACCATTTGCGTCGCGCGGGTGGATATAAACTCGGCGAGTCATATGCGATACCACGCTCGTATCGTTGTTCTGGTTCGCGGCCTGAATTGACCCCATTGGAGCTGCTACCCCCTCTCGATTAAACGAGTTACCCACAGAATATCCATGAAAATCAGTGCTATGATTGCGACGCACTTAGAGCAAGATTGCGAATCATGGTAGCGGTCCGGCATATAAATGCAAATTGCATCGAAGCGCACACGTTTTTGTAGCGATGTGATGATGGGCTTGCACGGGGAAAGCAAATGCACGACAGCTACGCAGGTTGCAAAAAAACAGATAACCCTCTCGCGCTTTATATCCCGCCGATCAGACGCGCAGCGATCATGACGGTTTTCTTATAAAAGACCACCTGGCATGCCTGCATTTTTGCATTGACGTTTCGGCCTTTTTTCGCGCACAGGAAGGGGACCTTCGTGAACGATAACCAGCTGGTGTTCTTCTATTTGCAGCGCTTGGAGGCAGCAGGCGGCAACCCGAAGCCGGCCCTCTTGGCGAAGGTTTCGGAGCCATCAATCACCGTGCGTTGTATTGGCGCCAAAGGAGCGCGGATATACGAGACGGCGGTGGCGAACATCTTCTTCCAGTCGAATGGAGAGGCCGCGACGATCTTCATGATCGGAGTACCGACCGAATGGGAACTGGGACTCATGATCGCGAACAAGATCCAGGAGGTTTACTACCTCGACGACGGCGGCGCCATTCAACGGATCGATCTCTCCGACACGCTAAAAAGTGGAATCTTTCCGCCACCCGTATCCGCAGGACCGCTCGGCGCAGTGCCGGCGGATGCACGAAATGATGCTTTGGATGGTTGGAAAGCCGCCTTTGTCGCAGCGCGACCGGTGAAACAGCTACACGACGCGGCGACGAAAAAGTTCGAAAATTTTGCCAAATCCGTCAAGGAATACGGCCCAAAAATACGCAGAGCCGATCCGCTGGATACGAGCGCGCTGCCGTTCTACGAGGGTGTCCCCACCGTCGCAGGAAACCGCAATTCGGTCACGCACCGCGACGCAATCCTGATGAAACTTGCATTTGCGCTCGTAGGCGAGACGTGGTCGAGCACGACAGCCCCACGCATGCGCGGCGACCGATTGCCCATCGGCAACAATATCGGCGCAATCCTTACCGACGCCAGCAGCAACATCATCGCGTGGAGTGTCAATGTTGCGGGGGGTGACAATGGCCCCACGTGCCACGCAGAATGTGCATTGGTGCGCGCGGTGATACAGAAGGAAGGGGCGGTGCCCAGTGGTTACCGGCTCTATACGTCGCTGGAGCCGTGCTATATGTGCGGCGGGATTCTCTCGACGTTCTGCTCGAAGTGGTCGATTTTCTATGGGCAGTCCGACGCGACGATCAAAAACAATGCGCTCAGACGCAGCGGCCGGCAAACGCAGGTCAGGGCAACTTCCGCGATGGCGATCGAGGCGCTGTATACGACCGGCAAGAGCGGCGGTCCGTGGGGAGCCGGCGAAACGCTGAAATTCCTACGCGACGAGGATTCGCGCAAGGCATTCAAAAAACTGGCTCTGGTACCGGACAGGCTGCTCCAAGGCTTTACGGACCTCACGATACGGACGAACGTTCCAGTTCATGCTGCTTCGAACAACAGGATGGGGCAGTTGATGGCACACGTGGACTTGTCGCAAGCGCAATTGTCGACAATCGCGACGCCGGTGCAGTCCCGCTCCCGCGTCGCAGCGCTCGACCTGGCCGTCCCGCGAGTTGCGCCCCCCGGTACGCTCCCCTGGCAAGTTGCGCCCCCCGCTCGCCGCACCTATGTCACGACGGGCGCAGGCGTCAGCGAGGAACTGGCTCTTGTCGACAGCTGCGTGACACTGCTAAAAAACCTGACGGCTCGTTCGCTGATCGCACTCCCGCCGCCATCGTGATACGCGCTCGCGCGCAACGGCGCGTCGGCAATCCGGACCGTAACGCTTACACGTCGATCACGACCCGCCGCATCCGCATCCTCGCTCATTGCTAAAATACCGCGTCGCCAGCGGTAACACGCTTCCTCGTTCCGCCCTCATTCACCCGCACGCCGCCTTGCTCGACAAGGCGGCGGCTCGTTTCGTGCACTCACACACATGGCCCAATACGTCTTCACCATGAACCGGGTCGGCAAAATCGTGCCGCCCAAGCGTCAGATCCTGAAGGATATTTCGCTGTCCTTCTTCCCCGGCGCCAAGATCGGCGTGCTCGGCCTGAACGGTTCGGGCAAGTCCACGCTGATTCGCATCATGGCCGGCGTCGATCGCGACATCGAAGGCGAAGCCACGCCGATGCCGAACCTGAACATCGGCTATCTGCCGCAAGAGCCGCAGCTCGATCCTGAAAAAACCGTGCGCGAAGCGGTCGAGGAAGGTCTCGGCGATGTCTTCCAAGCGCAAAAGAAGCTCGATGAAATCTACGCGGCCTATGCCGAGCCCGATGCCGATTTCGATGCACTGGCCGCGGAGCAAGCGAAATACGAAGCGATCCTTGCCGCCAGCGATGGCGGCAGCCCCGAACAGCAACTCGAAGTGGCCGCCGACGCGCTGCGTCTGCCGGCCTGGGACGCGAAGATCGCCCATCTGTCAGGTGGCGAAAAGCGTCGCGTCGCCCTGTGCAAGCTGCTGCTCGAAAAGCCCGACATGCTGCTGCTCGACGAACCGACCAACCACCTCGACGCCGAATCCGTCGAATGGCTCGAACAGTTTCTGACGCGCTTCCCCGGCACCGTCGTCGCGGTCACCCACGATCGCTACTTCCTCGACAACGCGGCCGAATGGATTCTCGAACTCGACCGCGGCCACGGCATCCCCTGGAAAGGCAACTACAGCAGCTGGCTCGATCAAAAGGAAGACCGCCTGAAGCAAGAAGAAGCGTCCGAATCGGCACGCCAAAAGGCGATCAAGAAAGAGCTCGAATGGGTCCGCCAAAACCCGAAGGGACGCCAAGCCAAATCGAAGGCGCGTATCGCCCGCTTCGAGGAACTCTCGAGCCAGGATTACCAAAAGCGCAATGAGACGCAGGAAATCTTCATTCCGGTCGGCGATCGGCTCGGCAATGAAGTCGTCGAATTCAAGAACGTCAGCAAAGCCTACGGCGATCGCCTGCTCATCGACAATCTGAGCTTCAAGGTACCGCCCGGCGCAATCGTCGGCATCATCGGCCCGAACGGCGCCGGTAAGTCGACGCTGTTCCGCATGCTGACAGGCCGCGAGACGCCCGATTCCGGCGAAATCGTCATGGGGCCGACGGTCAAGCTCGCCTATGTCGATCAAAGCCGCGACGCGCTCGATGGCAGCAAGACGGTGTTCGAGGAAATCTCGGGCGGCGCCGACGTGCTGACGGTGGGCAAGTACGAAACGCCGTCGCGCGCCTACATCGGCCGCTTCAACTTCAAGGGGGGCGACCAGCAAAAGAACGTCGGCAACCTCTCGGGCGGCGAGCGCGGCCGCCTGCATCTGGCCAAGACGCTGATCGCCGGCGGCAACATGCTGCTGCTGGACGAGCCGTCGAACGACCTCGACGTCGAAACGCTGCGCGCGCTCGAAGACGCCCTGCTCGAATTCGCGGGCTCGGTGATGGTGATCTCGCACGATCGCTGGTTCCTCGACCGTATCGCTACGCACATCCTGGCGTTCGAGGGCGACTCGCAAGCCGTATTCTTCGACGGCAACTACCAGGAGTACGAGGCCGACAAGCGCAAGCGGCTCGGCGAAGAAGGCGCGAAGCCGAAGCGCCTGCGCTACAAGCCGATCACACGCTGATCGGCGAGTCGTGCGCCGCGGCCTGCCGAACCGTTCGGCTTGCCGCGCAGGAGCACGCGTCGCCACGAATGGAAAAGCGCCCTGCGGGGCGCTTTTCTTTTCTTTGTCCTTGCCACCGAGTGCGCCAAGGCGCCGGTTCACGCTCATCCGAGACGTGCGAACGCGCCTTGGCGGCAGCAGTGCAACAAGCGACGGCGCGCAATCAACAGCGCGACTACCTGATCATGCGCCGAACACCACGCCCAGTTCGCGCAGCCTCGCTTCGGTCGCCGCGGCGCTCGTATGGTGAATGCCGTGCCACCCCGCGCGAGCCGCCGCGTGGGCGTTGTGCAGGTTGTCGTCGATGAAGACGATCTCTCCCGGCGCGATGCCAGGCAGATGACGGTCGATACGAGAGAACATCTCCGCATAGATCCGCGGATCGGGCTTCACGAGCTTCACGCGGCCC
>NZ_JBQCDN010000026.1:0-5051 GCF_051961175.1 Trinickia sp.
TGGTGCCGGAAAGAGGAATCGAACCCCCGACCTTCGCATTACGAATGCGCTGCTCTACCGTCTGAGCTATTCCGGCATCAACATCAGAGAAACGCGATTATAGCGACACTTTTCGAAGGTGCGCAAGCCCCTTCGGTCATTTTTTTTCTTCGCGGTGATAGCGCGTCACGCGATCGACCTCGTTCTTCGAGCCGAGGAACACCGCCACGCGCTCGTGCAGGCTCTTCGGCTGGATGTCGAGAATGCGCTCGACGCCGTTCGTGGCCGCACCGCCTGCTTGTTCGACGATAAACGCCATCGGGTTCGCTTCGTACATGAGCCGCAGCTTGCCCGGCTTATCCGGTGTGCGCTTGTCGGCCGGGTACATGAAGATGCCGCCGCGATTCAAGATGCGATGGACGTCCGCCACCATCGATGCCACCCAGCGCGTATTGAAATCGGTCTGGCGCGGCCCCGTCGTGCCAGCGAGCAGCTCTCCCACATAACGCTGCACCGGCTCGTACCAATGACGCGCGTTCGACGCGTTGATCGCGTATTCGCGCGTGTCTTCGGCGATACGAAGGTTGTTGTGCGTGAGCACCCATGAGCCCAGTTCGCGGTCGAGCGTAAAGCAGTTCACGCCGTTGCCCGTCGTCAGCACGAGCACCGTCTGCGGGCCGTACACGGCGTAGCCCGCTGCCACTTGCTGCCGGCCCGGCTGCAGGAACGATTCCTCCGTCGCTTCCTGGCCGTCAGGGCAGCGCAAGACCGAAAAGATCGTGCCGATCGAGACGTTGACGTCGATGTTCGACGAGCCGTCGAGCGGGTCGAACACAAGCAGATATTCGCCGCGCGGATAATTCGACGGAATCGGGAACAGCGTTTCCATTTCTTCGGAAGCCATCGCCGCGAGATTGCCGCCCCATTCGTTGGCATCGAGCAAGATTTCGTTCGACAGCACATCGAGCTTCTTCTGCACTTCGCCTTGGACGTTCTCGGTGCCCGCGCTGCCGAGCGCTTCGCCAAGCGCCCCCTTGCTTACGTGATAGCTGATGAGTTTGCAGGCCCGCGCGACCACTTCGATCAACAGGCGCAGGTCGGCTGGCAGATTGTTCGTTTCTCGCTGCTGCTCGATCAGGTATTTGGTCAGGGTAGTGCGACGTTGCAAGGACATTGCGGTGCTCCGAAAGGCATGGGAATGCGACGATTTTAACCGCGGGGCGCGGCTTGGCCGCGCGTTTTTGTAAGCGTCCGTACGCTGAACGTTCGTTTCAGCGGTGCGCAGAGCCAGCGGTATGCGCAAAAAAGAACGGCGCCCGGCGATGGCGGGGCACCGTTCCTATGAAGGATCGCGGCTGCCGGGGCGCTGGCGTGCGCGTCCGGGCAGCGCGTCGATCGTGCGCTTACGCGAGCGCCTTCTCGACGATCTCGCGCACGTCGCGCGATTTGACCTGCGCGGCGACGCGCTCCAGCGCTTCTCGCATCCGCTCG
Source organism: Trinickia sp. (assembly GCF_051961175.1). GTDB lineage: Bacteria > Pseudomonadota > Gammaproteobacteria > Burkholderiales > Burkholderiaceae > Trinickia. The sequence continues at coordinate 1,471 of NZ_JBQCDN010000026.1, forward strand.
CGCAAGGCAGGCGTGTAACGGCGCCAGAGTTCGAGCGAGCGCGCGAGCCGCGCGGCGACCTGCGGGTTCAACGCGTCGAGCGCGATGACCTGTTCGGCCCAGAACGCATAGCCCGAACCGTCAGCCGAGTGGAACTGGGCCGAGTTCGCCGCGCAGAAGCTGAAGATCAGCGATCGCGCGCGGTTAGGGTTGCGCAGCGTGAACGCGGGGTGCGCCATCAGCTTGCGTACGATCTCGATCACCGGATGCCGAGCGCTGCCGCGTTGCGTGGCTTGCAACGCGAACCACTTGTCGATGACGAGCGGTTCTTTCTCGAAACGGCGATAGAAATCGTCGAGCGCGGGTTCGGCCACCCTGGCGCCCGCCGTCGCCGAGGACGTCAACAGAGCGGCGAGCGCGGCGGCGCGGTCGGTCATGTTGTTCGCGTGGTCGTATTGCTCGTTGGCAAGACGGATGACATCGGCCGGATCGTCGGCTTCGGCCAGGTAAGCCAGCGCGAGATTCTTCAAGGCGCGATGACCGGCCGCCTGCGGCGTCGGCTCGTACGCACCGGGTGTCGTATGGCGTTCATAGGTCGCAAGCCATTCACGCTTGAGCGCGTTCGCCAGACGTTTGCGGGCGAACTGGCGCGCGGCGTGTACGGCAGCCGGATCCGCCTCGGCCATTTGCTCGGCCAGATACGCTTCCGACGGCAGCATCAAGGCGAGTTCGCGGAATGCCGGCGAAAGCGCCTCATCGGTCAGCACGCGGGCGAACGCCGCGACCGTGGAATCATCAAGCGAAAGCGGCTCGCCCGCGGCTGCGCGCGCGGCCAGCGCCAGCAATTCGCGCGTGGCCAGCCGCTGGCCTGCTTCCCAGCGGTTGAACGGATCGCTGTCGTGCGCGAGCAAGAACGCCAGTTCGTCGTTCGTGTAGTCATACTCGACGATAACGGGCGCCGAGAAGTTGCGCAGCAGCGAGGGTAGCGGCGTTTCCTTGACATCGACGAACGTGAACGTCTGTTCGCGCTCCGTGAGTTCGATCACGCGCGTCGTACCCGTTGCGGCGGCTTCTCCCTCCAGGCGCAGCGCGATGTCGTTGCCATCTTTGCCGATCAGGCCGATCGCGAACGGAATGAGGAGCGGGCCCGTTTGCGTTTCGCGTGCCGTCGGGGCTGCGTCGCCATAGCCCTGGGCGAGCGTCACGCTGTAGCGCTGCGCGGCGGCGTCATAGGCCGTACGCACCGAGACGCGCGGCGTGCCCGCCTGGCTGTACCAGCGCTCGAACTGCGCCAGATCGCGCTCATTCGCATCGGCCATCGCATGACGGAAGTCGTCGCACGTGACGGCTTGCCCGTCGTGGCGCTTGAAATACAGATCCATGCCGCGCCGAAAACCTTCTCGGCCGAACAGCGTTTGGTACATCCGCACGACTTCCGCGCCTTTCTCGTAGACGGTCATCGTGTAGAAGTTGTTGATCTCGACGTAGCTTTCGGGCCGTACCGGGTGGGCCATCGGGCCCGCGTCTTCGGCGAATTGCATTTGGCGCAGCACGCGCACGTCCTCGATGCGCTTGACCGCGCGCGCCGCTTCGTCGGTGGCGCCGCCTTGCATGTCGGCCGAAAACTCCTGATCGCGGAACACCGTCAGCCCTTCCTTCAGGCTCAACTGGAACCAATCCCGGCAGGTGACACGGTTGCCCGTCCAGTTGTGGAAGTACTCGTGGCCGACGACAGCCTCGATGTTGCCGAAATCCGTATCGGTCGCGGTTTCCGGGTTCGCCAGAACGTACTTCGTGTTGAAGATGTTCAGCCCTTTGTTCTCCATCGCGCCCATGTTGAAATCGCTCACGGCGACGATCATGAAACGGTCGAGATCGAGCTCGAGCCCGAAGCGTGCTTCGTCCCAGCGGATGGAGTGGATCAGCGAATCCATGGCGTGGCGCGTCTTGTCGAGGTCATGCGGCTCGACCCAGACTTGCAGCAGCTTTTCCTTGCCGGAGCCTGAGCGAATGCGCTCTTCGATCGAGACGAGCTTGCCCGCGACGAGCGCGAACAGATAGCTCGGCTTCTTGAACGGATCTTCCCATTTCGCGAAGTGACGGCCGTCGGGCAGTTCGCCTTCCTCGATGAGGTTGCCGTTCGAGAGCAGCACCGGGTAGGCCGCTTTATCGGCGCGCAGGATGACCGTGTAGGTGGCCATGACGTCGGGGCGGTCGAGGAAGTAGGTGATGCGGCGAAAGCCCTCGGCTTCGCACTGCGTGAAGAAATTGCCGCTCGATACGTACAGCCCGGACAACGTCGTGTTCTCGCCGGGATTGCACGCGCTCTCGATCGTGAGCGTGAACGTATCGGGAACGTTCTCGATCGTCAGGCCGTGCTCGTGTGCGCGCACCGCGTTTGCGGGCAATGCCTTGCCGTCGATTGCCGCGCCGATGAACTCGAGCGCTTCGCCCATCAACTCGAGACGCCCATTCGATCCGGCCGGCGCCGCGCCGCTGTCCGAATGGCGGCGCAGCCGCATCGTATTTTTGACGATCGTGCGCTCGGGCACGAGATCGAATTCAAGGGCGACGGAATCGATGAGGAAGGCGGGCGCGGCATAGTCGGCCCGGCGGATCACAGCGGGATTGACGGTATCGGACATGGCGGATGGGATGAAAGAAACCGGTTTTGGCTCGCGCGCCCCGGTACGGGCCCGTCGCGAGGGTAGTCGTCCATTGTACAAAGGTGCGCGCATCCATGCCGAAACGTCTGGCGGCTTTAGCGGCTTTAGCGGCTTTGGAGGCGGGGCCCGGTCGGCGGTATCATCGATCTTCGCGCGAAACCTGCGCGGGGGTTGACGAGCTGTACGAGATCGAGATACGCGAGGACAACAAAATGAAGTGGGAGCGGATTGGGCGGGCGATCATGCCGGCGGCCGCGGCGGCGGGCATGCTGCTGTCGGGCTGCACGACTTACGTGTCGACGCAAGTGACGGCGTTCTCCAATTGGAGCGGCAGCGATGCGACGCGCACGTATGCGTTCACACGCTCGAGCGCGCAGCAAAACAGCATTGAGCAGGCCACTTACGAGCAGCTCGTCGCGAACGAGCTGGAGGCCTATGCCTTCCGGCAAGTGCCGAGTGCCAGCGCGCACTATCTCGTGGGTCTGACCTACGACATTCGCGGCGATACGGTCACGGTCACGCAGCCCGTGTTCTACGGAAACCCGTGGCCCGGCCCTTATTGGCGGCCGTTCAGTCCCTGGGGGCCGTTCGGGCCGTTGCCGCCAGACTACGTGACGCAAACCTCCCCGGTGTTCACGCATACGCTCGGTATCCGCATCACCGATCGTTCGACGGGCAAGGAGATGTACAACGTGACGGCACGCAATACCGACGAAGAATCATCGCTCGTGCGTGCCATGCCCTATCTGGTGCGCAGCGCGCTCGCCGATTTCCCGCTTGGAAACGGGACGGTGCGCACGGTGCGCGTGCGCTATGACAAGCGCGGGGCGGGGCTGACGAACGAAGTGCCGGTGCGGCAGCCGGCAGCGGCGCCCGCGGGTGCATCGGGTGCCGCGGCGACGCGGTAGTAGGGTACGGTGTGCTTCGATCGTCGCG
>NZ_JBQCDN010000027.1:0-57842 GCF_051961175.1 Trinickia sp.
GGGAACGGGCCTAGGTTCCGGCATGCACGTACCGATGCACTCAAAATCGCCTGTCGCCCCGGGGGACTTCCAGCGGGCGTGGAAAGCGAGACGATGTTTCACGTGGAACATCAGACTGGGCAGACAATTGGGACACGCTCGCAGCGAAGGTGCCCCAACCCCGTGCTACGCCGACTTCTTCGCCAAACCCAGATACGTTTCAATGACGCGAGGGTTACTGGCCAACGAATCCGCCGCCCCTTCCAGGGCGAGTTCGCCAGTTTCCAGTACGTAGCCGTAGTCGGAAACTTGCAGCGCCGCCCGTGCATTTTGCTCGATCAGCAACGTCGCCACACCGGTCGTGCGCAGTGCGCTGATGATGTGGAAGATTTCCTTAACGATAAGCGGAGCAAGCCCAAGGCTCGGTTCATCGAGCATCAGCAGATCGGGCTTGCCCATCAGTGCGCGGCCCAGCGCGAGCATTTGCCGCTCGCCGCCCGACAGTGTTCCCGCTGCCTGCTTGCGCCGCTCCTTCAGCCGAGGAAACCGCTCGAACACAGGCTCGAGTTGATCGAGAAAGTCGCGTTCCCCTGCACGTTTGCGGCGATAAGCGCCGAGCACGAGGTTGTCCTCGACGGACATCGTGCTGAATAGCTCGCGCTTTTCCGGCACCAGGCACATCCCCCGCTCCACGCGCTTTTCCACGGGCAACGCCCCGACTTCCTCCCCGCGGTAGCGCACCGCCCCGGCCGCGTGTCCGCTAACCGGCAGCGCACCCATGATCGCGTTCAGCAGCGTCGATTTGCCGGCACCGTTCGGGCCGATCACGCTGACGATCTGTCCTGGCCGGACATCGATCGAAACATCGTGAAGCGCTTCCACCTTCCCATATCGCACCGACAGTCCCGAAACGGACAAAATCGGCGTGGTCGTCGTTTCGTTCAATATTCCACCCCGCCGAGATAGGCTTCGACCACCGCCGGATCGTTCTGCACGTCTTCCGGCAATCCATGTGCGATACGCGTCCCGAATTCCATGACGACGAGACGATCGGCGAGATTCATGACGAAATCCATGTCGTGTTCGACGAGCAGCACGCTCATACCCTCCGCCTTCAACTTGCGCAGCAGCTCGGCAAGCTGCTGTTTTTCTCGATACCGCAGCCCGGCAGCGGGCTCGTCAAGAAGCAATAGCGTCGGATCGCAGCATAGCGCCCGCGCGATTTCCAGGATGCGCTGCTGACCGAGCGGCAGGCTTCCGGCTTCGTCGTCCATATGCGCCTCCAGGCCGACCCGTCGAATCTGCTCGGCCGCCTCGAACAGCAGACGCCCTTCCTCGTGCGCATTGAGCCGCGCCACGCTGCGCCAGACACCGCTCGAGCCGCGCAGATGCGCGCCGATCGCGACGTTCTCGAGCACCGTCATCGTCGGCAGCAGCTTGACGTGCTGGAACGTGCGGCCAATCCCGCGCCGGGCGATTTCACGTGAACTGAGCGCATCGATACGCTCGCCACGGAAATGGATCTCACCACGCGTCGCCTGCAATACGCCGGTGACGAGGTTGAACGTCGTCGACTTTCCGGCACCGTTCGGGCCGATCAGCCCGACGATCTGCCCCGCCTCGACTTCGAAGCTGACGTCGTTGACGGCCACGAGCCCGCCGAATTCCTTGCGCGCACGATTGACGACGAGCAATGGCTCGCCTGCCGTCGGCCTGCTCCGCCGCGGCAAAGGTTCGGCCCGATCGGGCGCCCGGGCCCCCGGGCCGCGCGGAAACCACCGCGCGACGAACGGCCATACGCCCTGCCGCGCGTATTGCAGCAGGACGACCATCAACACGCCGAACACGATGATTTCGAAGTTGCCGCTTTGCCCGAGCAGCTTCGGCAGCAGCGACTGCAGGTAGTCCTGAACGATGGTGAGGATCGCCGCACCCAGAATCGCACCCCAGACATGGGCGACGCCACCGACCACCGCCATGAACAAATACTCGATGCCATGGTTCAGGCCGAACGGCGTAGGATTCACGGCGCCCTGCAAATGGGCGTAGAGAAAGCCCGAAATGGCCGCCAACACGGCCGCATACACGAAAATGATGACGCGCATCCATCCCGTGTGGACGCCCATCGCCTCGGCCATCACACCGGCGCCCCGCAAGGCGCGGATCGCCCTGCCTGGCCGGCTATTAAGTAAGTTCTGAATCGAAACGACGGAAGCGAGCACAACCACCCAAATCAGGTAGTAGATGCTCCGCCCCGATCCGAGCGACGCACCGAGCACGTTCAACGCCGGAATGCCGTTGATGCCGTCGTACTTGCCGAGGGCATCAAGGTTGCCGAACAGGTAATACAGCGACAGCCCCCAGGCGATCGTGCCGAGCGGCAGGAAATGCCCTGACAAGCGCATAGTGACAGCGCCGATGACGAGCGCAACGACCGCTGTCAGCGCGATCCCGACAAACAACGCGATCCAGGCCGAGATGCCGAACTGCGTCGTCAGATAGGCAGTCGCATAGGCGCCGACGCCGACAAACGCCGCCTGCCCGAAGCTGGTCATGCCGCCGACGCCTGTCAGCAGCACCAGCCCGAGCGCCACGATCGAATACAGCCCGATGTAGTTGAGCAGCGTGATCCAGTACTCGGGCACGTGCAGCGGATGGGGTAGCACAGGCAAGGCGAAGAGGACGACGAGAAACGCCCAGAACGGTTTGACCGTAGAAAACACGCGCTTCATCGCTCACTCCTGTTCTTCTTCGACGTGCACCGTGGCCAAACTGCGCCAGAGCAGCACCGGGATGATGAGCGTGAAGACGATCACCTCCTTGTAGGCGCTCGCCCAGAACGACGAATACGATTCGAGCAGCCCGACGAGGATCGAGCCGGCTGCCGCCAGCGGATAGCTGACGAGCCCGCCGATGATCGCGCCGACAAACCCCTTCAGGCCGATGAGGAAACCCGAGTCGTAGTAGATCGTCGTCAACGGAGCGACGAGGATGCCGCACAGCACGCCCAGCCCGGCAGCCAACGTGAACGCGAGCCGCCCCGCTTGCGTCGTCCCGATACCGACAAGCCGCGCGCCGAGCCGATTGACCGACGTCGCCCGCAGCGCCTTGCCCGAGATCGAGCGATCGAAAAACAAGTAGAGCGCGACGATAAGAACGAGCGCCGTCGCCACCACCCATACGCTCTGACCCGAAATCGACACCCCGCCGAGGGTCAACGAACCGTCGGAGAACGCCGTCGTACGCGAACCTTCGGCGCCGAACATGAGCAGCCCCAAGCCGACCATCGCGAAGTGCACGGCTACGGCTACGATCAGCAGCAGCAGCGTGGTCGCCTCCGCCAGCGGCTCATAAGCCAAGCGGTAGACGAACGGCCCCATCGGCACGACGATCGCCAGGGTCAACACGATCTGCACGGCCATCGGCAGCGTCATCGCGTATACATGCTGTGTAATCGCGTAGATGGCGATCGGGCCCAGCAGATAGCGGCTGGCGAGCGTCGCCAGTGCGCGCGGCGCATGCCGCCGGCGCTCCGCGTGCCGCACGAGGCCCGCCGCCTCGATCACGAAACAGGCGGCGCCGAGCACCGGCAGCAAGATGGCCGTGGCCGGAAACTTCTGCGCTTGCAGCATCGCCAGCGTCAGCGCCCCATACGAAACGAATTCCCCTTGCGGGATGAAGATGACACGCGTGACGGAAAACACGAGCACGAGCGCCAGTGCAAGCAGCGCGTAGATCGCCCCGGTCGTGATCCCGTCTTGCGCGAGGATCGCCGCAATCGATAAATCCATACTGTTTGAGTCCTGTACCTACGCCGCTACGAATCGAGGGAAATCAGTCGTTCAGCAGCTTCCACTTGCCGTCGACCACCTCCACCATGACGCGCGCGCGTTGATCGAGCCCGTTATGGTTCGCCGCAGACGTGTTCATGATCCCTTGCGAAATCGGCAGTTCCTTGATGTTTTCAAGCGCATCGCGCAGCGCCGCGCGGAATGCCTCGGTGCCCGGCTGAGCCTTGGCGAGCGCTTCGGGAATCGCCCGCTGAAGCATTTGCCCCGCATCCCAGGCGTGGCCGCCGAACGTCACCACCGTCCCCGGGCCGTAGGCTTTCTCATACGCGTTCTTATAAGCGAGCGACGACTGCCGCACCGGATTGCTGCCCGGCAGCTGATCGGCCACGAGCACCGGGCCGGCCGGCAGGATTTCGCCCTCGCAATCCTTGCCGCAGACGCGCAGGAAGTCGTTGTTGGCCACGCCGTGCGTCTGATAGACCTTGCCCTTATAGCCGCGTTGCTTGAGCTCCTTGGCGGGCAAGGCTGCCGGAGTACCTGAGCCCGCGATGAGCACCGCGTCCGGATTCGCGCTCATCACGCGCAGCACCTGGCCCGTGACCGAAGCGTCCGTCCGGTTGAATTTCTCGCTCGCCACGACCTTCAAATGATCGTTGGCGGCCGCTTTCGCGAACTCGGTGTTCCAGCTCTCGCCGTAGGCATCCGCAAAACCGATGAAACCGACCGTTTTCACGCCATGCTTGGCCATGTAGTCGGCGATCGCGTTGGCCATCAGGCTGTCGTTTTGCGGCGTCTTGAACGCCCACTTGCGCTTGTCGTCCATCGGCTCGACGATCTTCGCGGACGCGGCCAGTGAAATCATCGGCGTCTTGGCGGCCGAAACCGGATCGAGCATCGCCAGGGAGTTCGGCGTGACGGTGGAACCGACGATCGCGTCGACATGGTCTTCATCGATCAGCTTGTGCACGTCCTGCACGGCTTTGCCGGTATCGGTGGCGTCATCGAGGATGATGTACTGCACCGTCTTGCCGCCGATTTCTTTCGGCAACAGTGCCACGGTATTTTTCTCGGGAATGCCGAGCGAAGCGGCCGGCCCCGTTGTCGACAGCACGACACCGATCTTCACCTGCGCGGAGGCGGCCGTCGCCCCGCACACCATCGCCACGGCCAGCGTGCCACGTACCCATTGCTTCATCGTCATTGCTGATCTCCTGAGGCTTGCGCGAGAAAGCGCGTTGTCATTGCCGGCTCATCGGCCGGCTCCAATCGGTTATTGAATCGGTTATCTTCGGAAAGTCATTCGAGTGGCTGCCGCGCGCTGTCATGCCTCCCGCGAACGCGCCCCGATGGATCGTAGCCGATCATGCCCTCACGAGCAGCGAACGCGCGGCTTGAGCGGCCAAAAGACAATGAGAAGGGAACAATGCGGAAGGGCGAGCCCGGCTGCTGTGCGGCCGTTTCGCGAACAAAAGGAAGGCGTGCGAACCGGAGGGGCGGTACGGCGGGGGCGAAGCCCACGAACACAATGAGACGGACGAATGCGCAAATGGATCGCGCAAATAAAAAGCGCTGTTGGATGCTATCCAACAGCGCTTTCGTACGGGCACTGAGTGCCTCGATTGTCTCCTCGTTCTCCACCTGCAAATTCGGTGCATCAGAACTGAGACGAAGATTAAACAACCCCGTCTTCTCCCACAACCTAGCACTTTCCCTAGTGGTGCACAGCAGCACGCAAATCGCGCAATCGCGCCTCGTTTCGTGGCGCGCGCCCATGCTGCCCCGTGCAGCAGCGCCGCCGGAGCGCGCCGCGCCGGGGCTCACGCCGCCCCACGTTCGTGCAGAAGGAACGCGCCAGACAAATGGCGCGCCGCAACGCAAGTACCCCGTATCCGCCATGCTCACCCGCGCAGCGGCCTCACCCGGGCGACGATCTCGCCGACGATTCCACGCCTGAACGCGAGCACACACGCAATGAAGACGATGCCGATCACGATCGTCGTCGAATCGCCGAGCGTATTGAACCAATCGACATGCGTCAGCGAGGCCAGCGCGGCACCGATATCGCCGAGACGATCTTCGAGCGTCACCACGAGCGCCGCCCCGACGAGCGGCCCGAACAGCGTGCCCATGCCGCCCACGAGCGTCATTAGGATCACGAGCCCCGACATCGTCCAATAGGCATCGCCGAGCGTCTCGAAGCCGAGCACGAGCACCTTCAGCGATCCGGCGAAGCCCGCAATGCCCGCCGACAGCACGAACGCGAGCAGCTTGAAGCGATCGGTGTCATAGCCGAGCGAAACCGCACGCGGCTCGTTCTCGCGAATCGCCGTCAGTACTTGTCCAAACGGTGAATGGACGATGCGCACGATCAGCAGGAACGCGAGCACCATGGCGGCGAGCAGGACGTAGTAGAGCGTCAAGTCCGACGATAAGCTAAGGAGTCCGAACAACTTACCGCGGGTCACGCCTTGCAGCCCATCTTCGCCGCCCGTGAACGGGGCTTGCAGATAGATGAAGTAGACCAGCTGCGCGAGCGCCAGCGTGACCATGGCGAAGTAGATGCCCTGCCGCCGAATCGCAAAAAAACCGGCGACGAGCCCAAGCAAGGTGGCGGCCGCCGTGCCGGCCAGCACGCCGAGCTCGGGCGTCAGCCCCACCGTCTGGATCCCATAGCCCGTCATGTAGCCCGCCGTGGCGAGGAACATTGCATGGCCGAACGAGAGCAGCCCCGTGTACCCGATCAGCAGGTTGAACGCGGCTGCGAAGAGCGCGAAGCACAGCACCTTCATGACGAACACGGGATACGCGCCGAGCCACGGTGCGACGAGAAGCCCCACGAGCAGCAGGGCGTACAGCACTTTTCTTTGCATCACCGCTCCTTGCCGAAGAGGCCCGCCGGGCGCACGAGCAAGACGAGCGCCATGATGACGAAGACGACGGTGGCCGACGCCTGGGGATAGAACACGCGTGTGAAGCCTTCCACGACGCCGAGCAGCAAGCCGGTCAGGATCGATCCCATGATCGAACCCATGCCCCCGATCACGACGACGGCGAACACGGTGATGATCATCGGCTGTCCCATCAGCGGCGACACCTGAATCACGGGCGCGGCCAGCACGCCCGCAAACGCGGCGAGCGCAACGCCAAAGCCGTAGGTCAGCGTGATCATCAAGGGCACGTTCACGCCGAACGCTTCGACGATCTTCGGGTTCTCGGTACCGGCCCGCAGATAAGCGCCGAGCCGCGTCTTCTCGATCACAAACCAGGTGGCGAAGCACACCACGAGCGACGCGAGTACGACCCACGCCCGATAGTTCGGCAGATACATGAAGCCGAGGTTCGTCGCACCGGCAAGGGCTTCAGGGACGTCGTACGGCTGTCCTGAAGAACCGTAGATGGAGCGGAACACGCCTTCGACGACAAGCGTGAGCCCGAACGTCAGCAACAGCCCGTAAAGGTGATCGAGGCGATAAAGCCAGCGCAGCATCGAGCGTTCGATGACGACGCCGAACAACCCGACGATGAGCGGCGCCAACACGAGCATCGCCCAGTACGGCACGCCGAAATAAGAGAGGCCCATCCACGCGAGCATGGCGCCGAGCATGAACAACGCGCCGTGCGCGAAGTTGATGACGTTGAGCATGCCGAAGATCACGGCCAGCCCGAGGCTCAGGATCGCGTAGAACGAACCGTTCACGAGCCCGAGCAAGAGCTGGCCCAGCATGGCCTGCAACGGAATGCCGAAGATATCCATCGAACCTGCCGTCAAAGAAAAATAGACGCGCGCGATCGGGCGGCGCGCATCACGTGCGTATCACGTATGCGCGCCGCGAAGGCTTGTTACTACTTCCACAGATCGCACTGCGTTTCGGCCTTAGTGCCGAACGCTTGATCGCCCGGAATCGTCGCCTTCAGCGTGTAGTAGTCCCACGGCTTCTTCGATTCTTCCGGCGTCTTCACCTGGAACAGATACATGTCGTGCAGCATCACGCCATCGGGCCGCACCGAGCCCTTTGCGTAGAAGTCGTCGACCGGCTGCTTGTGAAGCTGCGCCATCACCTTGTCGGGATCGGTCGAACCGACAGCCTTCACAGCGTTCAGATAATCCATCGCCGCGGAATAATCGGCCGCTTGCAAGCTCGAGGGCATCTTGCCCGTCTTCTTGAAGTACTTCTGCGCCCACTCGCGCGATTTGGCGTTTTGATCCCAGTACCAGCTGTCGGTCAGCAGCAAGCCCTGCGCAGTCGGCAGGCCCACGCTGTGCACATCGTCGAGGAACATCAGCAGCGCGGCGATCTTCATCGTCTTTGTAATGCCGAATTCCTTGGCCGCCTTCAGCGAGTTCACCGTGTCGCCGCCCGCGTTGGCCAGGCCAAGCACTTGCGCCTTCGACGATTGGGCCTGCAGCAGGAATGACGAGAAATCCGACGCCGACAACGGGTGCAGCGCATTACCGAGCACCTTGCCGCCGTTCGCCTCGACCACCTTCGCCGTGTTCTGTTCGAGCGATTTGCCGAAGGCGTAGTCGGCCGTCAGGAAATACCAGTTCTTGAACCCTTGCTTGACGATCGCCGAACCCGTGCCGCGTGCCAGCGCCGTCGTGTCATAGGCGTAGTGGATCGTGTAGGGCGTGCATTGCTTGTTCGTGAGCGCATCGGTGCCCGCGCCGATCGAGAAGTACGGCCGCTTCTTCTCCTTGATCACGTCGTTCATGGCGAGACCCGTCGCCGAGTTCGTCCCGCCGATCAGCATGTCGAGACCTTCGGTGTCGATCCATTTGCGGGCGGTGGAGGCGGCGATGTCGGCCTTGTTCTGGTGGTCCTGCGTGATCAGCTTGATCGGCATGCCGTTCACCTTGCCGCCGAAATCGTCGATGGCCATCTGGATCGCGGTCGCACCGCCCTTGCCGTCGATATCGGCATACAGGCCCGACATATCGGTGATGAAGCCCATCGTGACTTGATTGCCGGCGGCGACCGCATGCTGGGCGGCCAGCGCGGCGGCGAGCGCCGTGCCGGTGACTGCGAGAGTGCGAACAGCGCTTGCGAGCAACGGGGTTCTCATTGGTATCTCCTTCTTCGCTTATGGTTGTGCGTGCAACTGCCCTTATCATGCATCCGATGCATCGGGTGCGGCGCGCTCGAAACACGACGCGCCTGAATCCATCCTGCCCGGCGTCAGACGCCCAGCAGATCGTGCAGCACCGGCATCTTGCTTTCGAGTTCGCTGGCGACAAAATGTTCGACGATGCAGCCGTGCTCCATGACGTAGAAGCGATCGGCCAGCGGCGCCGCGAACCGGAAGTTCTGCTCGACCATCACGATCGTGTAGCCGCGCGATTTGAGCGCCAGAATCATGCGCGCCAATGTTTGAACGATGACAGGGGCGAGCCCTTCGGAAATTTCGTCGAGCAAGAGCAGGTTCGCGCCCGTGCGCAAGATCCGCGCAACGGCCAGCATCTGCTGCTCGCCGCCCGAGAGCCGCGTACCCTGGCTCATCCGGCGCTCTTTCAGGTTCGGGAACATCTCGTAGATTTCGTCGAGCGACATCGCGTGGCTGCTCGCGCCCACCATCGGCGGCAACAGCAGATTCTCCTCGCACGACAGGCTCGAGAAGATCGCGCGCTCTTCGGGGCAATAGCCCACCCCGCAATGCGCGATCTTGTGAGTCGCCATATGGATCGTCTCTTTCTCGCCGATGCGCACCGAACCTGTCCGCCGGCCCGTGAGGCCCATGATCGCGCGCAGCGTCGTCGTGCGCCCTGCGCCGTTGCGGCCCAGCAAGGTCACGACTTCCCCACGCCGCACGCTCAAGTCGACGCCGTGCAGGATGTGCGATTCGCCGTACCACGCTTGCAGGCCCGAGATCGTCAATGCGGCCGGCGCGCTGTCCAGCGCTTGCTCATTGCCGCTCACCGCGATGCTTTCCCGCTCCGTGTGGTTCATCCATGCGCCCCCGTCAATGCCGCGTCGGCACTGCCCATATAGGCTTGCATCACGAGCGGATTCTTCGATACTTCGGCATAGCTGCCTTCCGCGAGCACTTCGCCCCGTTGCAGGACGGTGATCGTATCGGAGATGCCCGCGATCACATTCATGTTGTGCTCGACCATCAGAATCGTGCGCCCCGCCGACACCTTCTTGATCAACGCGGTGACCCGGTCGACATCTTCGTGGCCCATGCCTTGCGTCGGTTCGTCGAGCAGCATCAGTTCCGGCTCCATCGCGAGCGTCGTGGCGATTTCGAGTGCGCGCTTGCGGCCGTACGACAGTTCGACCGTGACCGTATTGGCGAAATCGGTCAGGCCCACCTGCTCCAGCAATTCGCGAGCGCGATCGTCGAGCCGATGCAGCGTGCGTTCGCTGCGCCAGAAGTGATAAGCCGTACCCAGTGCGCGCTGCAGCCCGATCCGCACGTTTTGAAGGACGGTCAAATGCGGAAAAACGGCTGAAATCTGAAACGAGCGGATGATGCCGCGCCGTGCGATCTGAGCGGGACGCTCGCGTGTGATATCGACATTGTTGAAGACGATCTGCCCGGCGCTCGGCTCGAGAAACTTCGTCAGCAAATTGAAACACGTCGTCTTGCCTGCGCCGTTCGGGCCGATCAGCGCATGGATCGAACCGCGGCGCACGCGCAGGTTCACGCCGTTCACGGCCGTGAAGCCCTTGAACTCCTTGGTCAGCCCGCGCGTTTCCAAAATCGTGTCGCCGAGAATCATGTCCCCTTCCATGCGAAGTCAGGCGAAGCACTGCAGGTGGCGCGCGCTTGTCGCGCGCGTTGCATCCCAGGACGATGCGCCCATGGTAATCGGGACGCCCGCCGTTTTTGGCATGGTGCATCAACGCGGAGAGGTCGGCCCCGCCCCATGCGGCATCGCGCATTGTCGCGCCAATGATGCAGCGCAATCATAGGGATTTGCACTAGTGCTTATTCGTGCTTGATTGCGTGAGCAACCGAATTGGATGCTGCCCTTGAGGCCGCCCGGCCCGGTTTCGAAAGGTAACGGTCACGAAGCCGACGTGATCGCAGCAGGTGTGGCATTGCTCGCCGACGAAGCGCGCGCACGACGATCGGCGCGAATCATGTCGCTGGCACGCTCGGCGATCATCAACGTCGGCGAGTTCGTGTTGCCCGAGGTGATGGTCGGCATCACGGAGGCATCCACCACCCGCAGCCCCATCACACCGAGCACGCGCAAGCGCGCATCGACCACCGCGCCGGGATCGTCGGCGCAACCCATCCGGCATGTCCCGACAGGATGGAAGATCGTCGTGCCGACGGCACCCGCCGCCTGCATGAGCTCTTCTTCGGTTTGGAACTGTGGCCCGGGCAAGATCTCCTCCGGTGCGTAGCGCGCGAACGCGGGCGCTTGCACAATGCGTCGCGTCAGCCGCAGCGCATTGGCGGCCACGTGGCGATCGTAATCGGTCGACAGGTAGTTCGGCGCGATTGCCGGCGGCGCGAACGGATCGGGCGATTCGATATGAATGCTGCCGCGCGAAGTCGGACGCAAATGACATGCCGATGCCGTGAATGCATTGAAGCGATGCAGCGGTTCGCCGAAGCGGTCGAGCGATAGCGGCTGCACGTGGTATTCGATGTCGGGGCGGGTGATCGAAGCATCGTTGTCGGCAGACTTCGCAAACGCGCCCAACTGTGAAGGCGCCATCGACATTGGACCGCTGCGCCACAACGCATATTGCATGCCGATCAGCAGCTTGCCCCACCAGTGCGCCGTCATCGTATTGAGCGTACGCACGCCGCGCACCCGATACGCCATCCGCAATTGCAGATGGTCCTGCAGGTTCTCGCCCACGCCGCGCAGATCGTGCACGACATCGATGCCGAGCCGCTGTAGTCGCGCCCCGTTGCCGACGCCCGACAGCTCGAGCAGTTGCGGCGAATTGACAGCGCCCGCGGCCAGCACGACTTCAGCGCGTGCTGTCGCAACGAACTCGCGCATGCCGGAAGCGCCGCCGCGATAGGTCACGCCCGTGCAACGCTTGCCATCGAACGTCAGACGGCGCACCTGCGCGCCGGTAACGACGGTCAGATTCGGACGCTCGAGCGCGGGCCGCAGGAACGCCTTCGATGCGTTCCAGCGTACCCCACGCTTCTGATTGACGTCGAAGTAGCCCACGCCGCTGTTATCGCCCCGATTGAAATCGTCGGTGGCGGGGATCCCCGATTGTTGCGCCGCCTCCCGGAACGCTTCGAGCACCTGCCATTTCAGGCGCTGCCGTTCGACGCGCCAGGGCCCCCCCACGCCATGCCACGCATCGGCTCCGCCGTGGTGATCCTCGCTGCGCTTGAAGATGGGCAGCACGGCATCCCACGACCATCCGGAATCGCCCGACACGCGCGCCCATTCGTCGTAATCCTCGCGCTGCCCGCGCATATAGATCATGCCGTTGATCGACGAGCTGCCGCCCAGCACACGCCCGCGCGGATAGGCCAGCGAACGGCCGCCGAGCCCGGCTTCCTCACCCGTGCGATAGCGCCAATCGGTGCGCGGGTTGCCGATGCAGTAGAGGTAGCCGACGGGCACATGGATCCAGCGATAGTCGTCCTTGCCGCCCGCCTCGATCAGCAGAACGCTGACATCGGCGTCCTGGCTGAGCCGATTCGCCAGCACGCAGCCGGCCGTGCCGGCACCGACGATCACATAATCGAACTCGCCTTCGACAATCGTTTCGCTCATCATGGGGCACACCGCCGGACATCGAGTTGCAAGCAAGCGTAGTCCAGCCGGATGCCCGAAGCAACTCATGCGGACTCATGCGGATATACCCTCGTAGGCAAACGGCGTTGCACCATGACACGCCGCGCCGGCAGATGAGCGATGCGGCCGGTCGCCATCTTGGCCGACACGCGCTGCCGCTTTTTGATAGATTCGTCGTTAAACGCCCCGCCCCTTCCCGCGGGCGCGTTTTTTCCCGGTTTGTGCATTCCGTTGTCCTGTGCCGGCAAGCTGTACGACGCGACTGACATCGCGGTCCATCGGCTCGCCGGGCCGGCCGTGCTTGCTCGGTTGGCCGCCCCCCCTCGTCTCATCTACGTTTCGACAGGAGCTCGACATGGCACGCAACATTGAACTGAAAGCCCGCGCCCGCGCGTTCGACGAACTGCGGGAGCGCGCAGCCGCGCTCTCCGGCGAAGCGCCGCTGATTTTTCGCCAACAGGACTTTTTCTATGACGTGCCGCGCGGCCGTCTGAAGCTACGCCAATTCGACGACGGCACGCCCTCGGAGCTGATCTTCTACCAACGCGACGATCGGGACGGGCCGAAGGCGTCGTACTACACGCGCAGCCCCGTCACGAATCCGGATGCGATGCATGCGCTGCTCGCCACGGCGCTCACCACCCGCGGCATCGTGACCAAGGAGCGTCACGTCTACCTCGCGGGACGCACGCGCATTCATTTGGATCGCGTGGATGGGCTGGGCGATTTCGTCGAACTCGAAGTCGTGCTCGCCCCCGATGACGACGAGGAGGAAGGCGAGGCGGAAGCGCATACGCTGTTCTCCAAGCTCGGCGTCTCGCAGGCCGATCTCGTGGCCGTGGCCTATGTCGATCTGCTCAACGACGGCCTGGGAGGCCGCGCGGCCTGAAGGGGCGCGCCCCGAAGCGGCCAAGCGCCTTCAAACGGCCGCCGCCCCCGGCGATAGATGGCCGAGCGGCAGCGGGCCGTTGCGCTTGAACGTTGTCAGCACGATGTTCGAGCGAACGCTGTCGACCCCCGGCACGCGCATCAGTTTTTTCATGACGAACGAAGACAACGCGTTCAGATCCGGGGCGACGATACGCAGAAGGTAATCGGCATCGCCCACCACGGCGTGACACTCGAGCACTTCAGGCAGCACGTCGATTTGCTGCTGAAACTGCTCGACGATGGAATCGCCGTGATGTTTGAGTTTCAGGCTCGTGAACGCCGTCACGCCGAGCCCGAGTTTTTCGGGCCGGAGCACCACCCGGTAGCCATCGATGACGCCCACCGATTCGAGCCGTTGCAGGCGCCGGCCGATCTGCGACGGCGAGAGCGGCACGCGTTCGCCAAGCTGCTGATGGGTGGCGCGCCCGAAGCGCTGCAGCACCTCGAGCAAAGCCAAATCGAAGTGGTCGAGTTCTAACATGAATTTTTCCCGCATTCCGCCGCATTTGTATGCGTGATTATCGCATATATACCGTTATTCACACAGTATTTGCGCCCATTGCGCGTCAAGCCTGCACTAGACTTGCATCCAATGAACCATCGATGCAGGTACTCGTCATGTCCGCCACTGCCAAACTAAAAGCGCAATTCGATGCGGGCCTCGTCACACGGGACGATTTCACGATCGACCAGCCGCTGGACCGTTACAGCGATGTCGATCATGCCGTTTGGGCGCATTTGTATGCCCGTCAGGCTGCCCTGCTCGAAGGCCGTGTATGCGACGCATTCCTCGCAGGGCTCGCCAGACTGGAACTGCCGGCGAACCGTGTCCCGTCGTTCTCCGCACTGAATCGTCAGCTGCGCGCCGCCACGGGCTTCGAGATCGTAGCCGTGCCCGGGCTCGTGCCCGATCGCGTCTTCTTCGAGCATTTGGCCAATCGCCGCTTTCCTGTGACATGGTGGATGCGCAGGCCGGATCAGCTCGATTACTTGCAAGAGCCCGACTGCTTTCACGATCTGTTCGGTCATGTCCCGCTGTTGATCGAGCCGGTCTTCGCCGACTACATGCAGGCGTACGGCCAGACCGCCCTTGCGTTTGCCGGCGATCCGCAAGCGCTACCCTTGTTCGCGCGGCTCTATTGGTACACCGTCGAATTCGGTCTCATGCGCGACGCTGCGAGCCCGAACGGCGTGCGCATCTATGGGGCGGGCATCGTTTCCAGCAAGAGCGAAACGCTGTACAGCCAACACAGCGACAGCCCGAACCGCATCGGCTTTTCGCTCGAGCGCGTCTTGCGCACGCGCTACCGAATCGACACGTTCCAAAAGACGTACTTCGTTATCGATGATTTCGGGCAACTGTTCGACATCGCGCGCACCGACTTGAGTGCGCTTGTCGGCGAATTGGCGGGCGCACCTGTGTTCGGCGCCGGCGACGTATTGCCGGCCGACACAGTCATGACACGCGGCAGCGGCAAAGGATGGGCGAGCGAGGGCGATGTCTGAACGCCAAGCAGTCGTGAATGAGAATAAGCGCACCATCCGCGGCGCCGCTGGCGGCGACGGCACTGCGTCATCGTCGCAATTGTGAAAAAATGGCCGGATCGTCATGGGTCGGCCGCGCAATTCGCGCGGCGGCAATCGGGTCGATCCCCTGCCCCATGGCCCATATAAGGAGGAGCGCCATGATCCACAAACTCACTTCGGAGGAACGCGCGACGCAGCTTTCCAGGTTGAATGGCTGGCAAGCCGTCGCAGGGCGCGACGCCATCCATCGGCAATTCAAATTCGCCGATTTCAACGAAGCGTTCGGCTTCATGACGCGCGTGGCCATCAAGGCACAGGAGATGAACCATCACCCGGAATGGTTCAACGTTTATCACACGGTCGACATCACGCTGACCACGCACGATGCGCAAGGAGTCACCGAGCGGGACATCGCGCTGGCCGAATTCATCGAAGGTGCCGCGAAAAGCATGCGCGGTTGAGGCCGGTGCGGCGGCCGATTGTCACGGGCCGGCCGTTCACCTCGGTTCTTGGGCACTACCGGTGCTCGGCCTGTACGTAGATTTCCCACGCATCGCGGGCGGTCGCGTCGAGCCGGTCTGACGATAGGGTGGCCTGACGCTGTACAATCATCAGCGCATACGGCTTGGACAGTGCACTAGCCTCCTTGCACAAGCTGAGCTCATCGCCGCTGGAGGGCGAACGGGCGCGCCAAAAATTGATCGCGGCTTCCAGTTCGTTGATCGTAATCTCGGACATGTTCGTGATCGTTCGAGTAAGCGCCGGAGCTTTTCTTTGCGGCGGCACGCTTTGCTGTGTGGCGGAGGCATCGCCGGTCGGCGTGCTAGAAATGCGTCATCCATTGTACTTGAGCGAATTCCATGCGACTCCTTCTGATCGAAGACGACCGCCCCATCGCGCGCGGCATTCAAAGCAGCCTCGAACAAGCCGGGTTCACCGTCGACATGGTTCACGACGGCATCTTTGCTGAGCAAGCCCTCACGCAAAACCGCCATGAACTCGTCATCCTGGATCTCGGCTTGCCCGGCATCGACGGCATGACGCTGCTCTCGCGCTTTCGGCAGTCCAACCGTCATACGCCCGTGATCGTGCTGACGGCGCGCGACGAACTGAACGATCGCGTGCAAGGGCTCAATGCCGGCGCCGACGATTACATGCTCAAGCCGTTCGAGCCCGCGGAACTCGAAGCGCGCATCCGCGCCGTCATGCGCCGCAGCGGCCCGCACAGCGATGTTCCGCGGCCGGAGGTTTCGCTCGGCGGCGTCCGTCTGTCGGGCGTCGATCGCCGTATCTTCAACGACGACAAAGCGCTGGAACTGTCGCCGCGCGAATTCGCCGTGCTGGAGATGCTGTTGCTGCGCCATGGCCGCGTCGTGAGCAAAGCGCAGTTGCAGGACCACCTGACTCACTTCGGCGGCGATCTGGGCGACACCGCCATCGAAGTCTACGTGCATCGTGTGCGCAAAAAGCTCGAAAACTGCCGCGTCGAAATCGTGACTGTGCGCGGGTTCGGTTACCTGCTGCAGGAAATCCGCCAGGCATCGTGACGTGAGCGGCGCGAGCAGCCGGTCGCGCTCGCGCCCCTACGCATCGCCGGGGCGGCATACGCCCTTCTCGTTCCCCTTACGATCCCTCGCCATGCCGCATGCCGCCGCGACCAGCTTGCGCCGCTCGCTTCTGCGGCGGCTCGCCGCGCCGCTGTCTCTTCTCGCTCTGATGAGCGGTCTCATCGCTTATTGGCTGGCCTGGCAATACACGCAGCACGTCATCGACCGCTCGTTGGCGGATTTGGCGACAGCCATTTCGAAGCAAATCCAGATCGCCGGGCCCAAAGCGCGTTCGACGGTGCCGCCGCTCGCTCATGCAATGTTTTCCGATCCGAGCGACCAGTTGATTTACCGCATCAGCGACGGCGAGCACGAGATCGCAGGGGAAAGCCAGCTGCCGCTGTTCGGCACGCGCGTGCGCGAGCAGCGGGCGGCCTACGTCTTCGACGCGCAATTCGAAGGCATGCATGTACGTGTCGCTCAAGTGCGCGTGCTGCAAGCCACCGGCAGTCCGATTGTCGTCGAAGTCGCGCAGCCGCTGCGGCACCGCTACCGCATCGCGGCCGAATTTCTCGTCGCGATCATGATGCCGCTGCTGCTGTTGCTGTTCGCGGGGTGGGGTATCGTTTGGCGTGTCGTCAATCAGGAGCTCAATCCGTTGACGGTGCTCGCCGATTCACTGAACCGGCAAACGCATACGTCGCTCGAGCCTGTAGACGAAACGTATGTGCCGATGGAAATCAAGCCGCTGACGAGTGCGATGAACGCACTGCTCGTGCGGCTGAAAACAGCTGTGGACGCTCAGCGCAAGTTCATCGCCGACGCGGCCCATCAGCTGCGCACGCCGCTCACCGCCGTGAAACTGCACGCCGAACAGGCCGCGAATGCACGCGACGAACAGCAGACGCTCGCGGCAGTGCACGAGCTGCGCGCCGCAGCCGATCGCGCGGTGCGGCTATCGAATCAACTGCTTTCGCTCGCACGGGCCGAGCCCGGCGCCCAGACGGCTCGCTTTGCCGAGCTCGACATCGCGGGACTGGCCTTCGAGACCGGTGCGGAATGGGTGCCGCGCGCGCTCGCTGCGCATGTCGATCTCGGTTTTCAGCGCCTGGACCGGCCTACGAACGACGAGCCGCTCGTCGTGCGAGGCAACCCGGTGCTGCTGCGTGAAGTCATCGCGAACCTGCTCGACAACGCCCTCAAATACCTGCCGTCGGCCCGGCTCAGCGGGGCGAACGTCACCGTGACCGTTGCGGAAACGATCGACGAAGACGGCGGCCGATTCGCGGAAATTGCCGTCGAAGATAACGGTGCCGGGGTCGCCCCTGGCTTGCAGGCCGATTTGTTCAAACGGTTCTTTCGCGGCGACCGTCTGGATACGGCCGACGCAAGCGTCGAAGCCGGCGCCGGATTGGGCCTGGCGATCGTGCACGACATCATGAATCTGCATGGCGGCAGCGTGCGCTATGAGGACGCGAGCGGTGGCGGGGCCCGTTTCGTGTTACGGATGCCGCTCGCGATACCTGGACAGGCTGCACCGGATGCGGGACAAACGGCGCCCGCTACCGCGCAGGCACCGCCCGGCGGCCTTTAACTTCAGCCCTTACCGTTCTTGCCGCGTTTCGGTGCGAGCATCGTGCCGCGGCATTTGCGTGCGCCGCATCGGCAGGCGTATTCGTCTTTGAGCTTCTTGGTTTGACGCGCGTCGATCACGAGACCGTAGTCGTAAAACAGCTCTTCTTCGGCCGGAATGTCTCGCAGCGCGTGGATGAAAACGCGGCCGTCGACTTCTTCCGCTTCGCAATTCGGCGCGCACGAATGGTTGATCCAGCGCGCGCTGTTGCCATTCACCTTTCCGTCGATCACGCGGCCATCTTCAAGCGCGAAGTAAAACGTGTGATTCGGCTCGGCGGGATTGTGCGGATGCCGCCGCAACGCTTCCTTCCACGAGATGCGCTCACCCTTGTACTCCAGCAGACGCTCACCCTCCTTGAGCGGCACGGCGGCAAATACGCCTTTGCCATGCACGCCGGACTGGCGCACGACCAACTTGCGTGAACTCATCGATAAATCCTCAGAATGCCTCAGGGTCGATATACACAGGGAACGCGCGTGCGTTGCCGCGCGGGATGGAAAACGCGGCGCCCAAGGGACGCCGCGAGAAGGCTGTGACGCCGCAAACGTCACAAAGCGCCAATCGTACACGCGGACGGCTGCTTCGTTCAACGTCGTCCGAACGAATCCGTGCGTTCTTTGCGCGATTGCTTGCGGCTGGTTCGAGACCGGTACGCGATACGCGCCGCGTGGCTGCACACGCGCAGGCCGCGTGGGCCTTGAGCAGCGGACCGAACCGTTCAGCCAGCGTTTTGCGCGAAGATCTTCCAGATCTTCTTTTGGGCCAGCGAATCGGCCTCTTCATGAACGGGACAATCAAGACGCAGCTCGGCATCGCCGAGCGCCAGATTGAGCGCCGAGCAGCGATGAGCCGACTTCTTCGGACTCTTGCTGACTTCAAAAAATCGGCATGTCACGCACATGCGATGCGCGGGGATGTCGCCTTGCACTTCCAATTGGCGAATCATCTTGATCATCGTGCGATAGAAGACGGCCTGTTCTTCATTGCGCAGGGTACCGATCGCTTCCGTCAGAAAATCCGGCCACTGCTGCGCACGCTTGGCGGCCGTGCGGCCGCGCGCGGTCAGTTTGACGGCCAGCGCCCGGCCGTCTTCTGTCGTGCGGCGCTTTTCGATGAGCCCCTTCGTTTCGAGCGTGCTCACGGCATCGCTCGTGGTGGCAGCCGTCAGCGCCGTCTCGCGAGCGATCTCGCCGAGCCGCAGCGGACCCTTGCGTTGCATCAGCAGCACCAGGATCTCACCCTGCGTAGGCGTGAGCCCTGCACTCTCAGCCCATTCCCAGGCTTGAGAGCGCATTGCCGTGCTCAAACGTAGCAAGCTGTGGGTCACGCGCCCGGTCGCCTGCTCTCCGTATACACCTTCGCTCATAGTCTTTGTTCGCTATTTCGCCATTGACAGCATGCCGCTGCTGATTCGGTTGCCTGCTCGCGCCTTGCCTTGCGGCGCCCGGCAGCCCCGTCGGACGGCACGCCTCGCTTGAGCATGCCGATTTTACTATTTCAGAAGCCCAGAAGCGCCCCGCCCGCAGGAGCGCACCTGGACTTGGCTCCCGGAGCGAGGGTGAGCAGCTCGCAAGAGCGCATGGGTTTTACACCGATGCTGCGTCATGGGCATGACGCTTGTCCAGCAGACGCGCCATTTTAAGCGACGGAGAAAAATAGTACAGCTAAGTTATTCAGCTGACGTTGTGGATAAGTCTTGTATAACGAGTCGAGCCGGTTGTGCGCGATTTCTGGATAAGTCGGGGCAAATTGAAATGCCCCTTGAGTTGCCCCAACCTCATGTCAGTTCCGCACTCGAGAGCCACGTGGTTATCGTTTACGCAGGTGCTTGAAGCGTCAGAGGAAAATCGAGTTCTCCACAGACACCCCGCCCCCTTGTTAACTACTACTACATATGTATACGTTGTAAACGTAAAAGACTAAAACCCCCGCCATCGCAAGCACTGTTGACGAACCGCTTCGTGCAACGACTTCTCTTTTGCGACGATACCGCGCAGCCATGTCGCATCGTTTACTTGCCCCTGAGCGATGTTGGCGATTTCGCGCAATGCGGCTGACGAATGGAGCGCATCCGCATGCGGTTCGATCACACGAAGCGTTTCGAGGATATCCTCGAATATCGGCCGCCGCGTGCCCGTCTGCGGATTGATGCACGTACCGCCCAGCCCGAAGCGGCAGGCTTCGAACCGGTTGAACGTGTAGACGAGGTAGTCGTCCTCCTTCGGCACGAACGGCTTATCGACGAGCAGGTGCCGCGCGAGCGTCTGGATGTAGCAGGCGATGGCCGCCGCGCGATCGACCGACAGCGGCGTGTCCATCACCCGCACTTCGATCGTGCCGAAACCGGGCTTGGGCCGGATGTCCCAGTAGAAATCTTTCATGCTGTTGACGACGCCCGTCGCCACCATCTTCGAAAAGTATTCTTCGAAGCCCTCCCACGTCAGCACAAACGGCGCACGCCCCGATAACGGGAAGGCAAACACAGAATTCAGGCGAGCCGAGTGAAAGCCCGTATCGACGCCTTGCACGTACGGCGACGACGCCGACAGCGCGATGAAATGCGGAATGAATCGCGACATCGCATGCAGCAGGAAAAGCGCGCTGTCGGGGTCGGGACAGCCGATGTGCACGTGCTGACCGAAAACGGTGAACTGCTTGGCCAGATAACCGTAGAGCTCGGAGAGATACTGAAAACGCGGTGCATCGAAGATCTGCCGCTCGCTCCACTGCTGAAACGCGTGCGTACCGCCCCCCGCCAGGCCAACGTTGAGCTGATCGGCAGCCGATACGAGCGTGTCGCGCAACGACCGCAGCTGCGCGAGCGCTTCCTCGTGCGAATGGCAGATACCCGTCGATAGCTCGATCATGCTCTCGGTGATTTCGGGCGTGATGTTGCCGGGGATTTTCTGATCTTTGACGAGCCGCATGAGATCCGAAGCGGCCTTCGTCAAATCGTAATCGTGCGTATTGACGACCTGGATCTCCAGTTCGACGCCGAACGTGAATGGTTTGGAATTGACGAACGGTTCAAGTGCCATAGTGTTTTCCTTCTGGGCCGATCAGGGCTTGCGGATGGCTTTCAAGCGCGGCGCTCGCCGACGAGCGCGAGCGATCGATAGACGAGCCAGGGCCCGACGATTTGCAGAACGACAATCGAACACATGACGACGGCGCGCAGCGTCGGATCGAAGTTCGGATAGAGGGCGTAGGTGTCGTCGACAAGCAAATATGCGAGCGCCGACATCGGCGACAGCGACAGCCCGAGTGCGACGCCTTGCTTCCAGCCGATGCCGCTGGGTTTCGCGAAGGCGAGCACGCCGACGAGCTTGGCGATGAAACGCGCCACGATGAGCAACACCGCCGCGAGACCGCCAAGCGCGATGTCGTGCCATTCGAAGGCGGTCAACGTGAGCACGAACAGAATGACCGTCAGCAGCCAGCCCGCGGTACCGAAGTGCTCCGGCCACAGCTGAGGCTTCGCCTCGAGATTCTTCACGATGATGCCGGCGGCCAGCAGGCTCAGGATCGTCGATAGATTGAACAAGTGGGCGATTGCGATCGCCAACAGCACGAGGCCGAACAGCGCGACGAACGAATGCTCGTCCTGAACCTGCATCGATCGATAGAAGAACATGCAGGCTTTGGCGAGCAGGTAAGCCAGCACGAGCGAGCCGACGAGCAGGTACAGCGGCTGCACGATCGTGGCGAACACGTTGCCGTAGACCTCCTGGTGCAGCCAGCCCGAGGCGATTTTTTCGATGACGACCGCATACATGCTGTTGAGCGCCGTCAGCGTCAGCAGACGTTGCGTGACTTGTCCTTCGGCGCGCAGTTCGGTCTTGAGCTGGATGACCATGGCCGGTGAAGTCGACATCGCGATGGCGGCGATCACGGTTGCCATGGCGCCGCCGACGTGCGCGAACAAGAGCGCGAGCAATACGAGGACGAACGTGAGCGTTGCTTCGGCCAGGCTCGACGCCACGAGCCAGGGGTTGCGGCGAATCCAGCGCAGATCCAGGCGGCCGCCGAGCTCGAACAGGAGCAGCCCCAGCGCCACGTCGAGCAACAGCCGCAGGGAGCCGCCCGAGCCGGCGTCGATGGCGCCGAAGCCGGATGCCCCCGCCATCAGACCGATCACGGCATAGCCGGAGACGCGCGGCAAACGCCAGGCGCGATAGCACAGCTCGCCGAGCAGGCCGGCGACGAGCAAGGCCAGCCCCGCCCAAAAGACTGCGTCCGGCACGAACGGCCAGTGCGGAAGGAAGGAAAACGCCGATTTCATCTGATAGCTGCTCCTTTACGGATAGGCCGCGCAAGGCTTTACGCCCGCATGTGGCTCGTTCTCGTGGCTTGCTGGCCCGGTCTTGCGGCGATGTGCCGCTACCCGGACGGAAATAGTGATTGCCGACGGCTCGGCTGTGGCCGAACGTGGCGACGACGAAACGCGCCGGCTTCGATGCGCGACGCCGGGCGCTCAGGCAGAGCGCGGCGCGTGCCCGGCGCGAGGACCAAGGTGCGGCGACGCGGGCGGCCGGCCAAGATAAGCCCGACACCCCGGATCGCCCCATTGGCGCAGCGCATCCGCGATGCGCCGCCATGCAACAGGTGCAAGAGGAACACGGATTGTGCCATAGCTCGCCCTCAACACACACGATCGCTCATCGATTTGCGTTTATCTCGGTACAAACGACATGCAATTGAACATCACGAAGAAAAAATGGCCGATTTCTGCTTGCGATTTGGTGCGTTTGGCACCACCGCCTGGGTTCGTGCAGCCCAAAAAACGGGGTGACGGGTCAGCCCGTTCCAGTCGCCGTGCTTGGACAGCGCGGACCGTGAGCCGTGCGCTCGGGGTTAGGGTTTACTTGTTTACGTATGTATACGTAGTAGAAGTTAACAAAGGGGCATCAAATCTGTGCAAAACCCGTGTTTACCTAATCGGATCAACGCGTTGGCGGATGCATAACCCCTGTGTAGCGTGTGCGGGGAGCCTGGGTTGCGCCGAATAACTTTTGCGTGATTTCGACAACAGGCCAAGTTGTCCCGTTTACGTCCACATCGCGCGCACACGAATTTCACCGGAGTTTCACCGGCTTATCCACATGTCCCGGTGGATAAGCTGGCGGAATAGGCGGGAAGTGTGGCCGATTGGCCGGCGAGCCGGGATTGCTGGGATTGCTGGGATTGCTGGGATTGCTGGGATGCTGGAATCGCAGGTAGGGCTGGCCGCGCGCCCTACCCTCGCTCCAGCGCGCCCTGACGCAATGCACGCAACAGATATCGCGCGGGATCGATCGCTTCCGCCAGATCGCGCTCGATCGGCCACGGCTCGCCTTCGAGTTGCGATGCGACGAGCTCGGCGCCGAGCGATGCCCAAACCAGGCCGCGCGAGCCGAATGCGAAGCTGCCGTATAGACCCGAGGTGCGAGGGAGATCGAGCGGCCACGCACCGCGCAGCGAAGCGGCCTGATCTTCGCTTGCATGTTCGTCGGCCAGCGCCCCGATCATCGGCAGGCGATCGCTCGTCACGCACCGGAAGGCGACACGCCCCTCGAGCGAGGCTGGATCCGGCGCGTGGATCCGGCCAACATCCGGAAGCAAGCCGGCGAGCCTTTTCAGATTTTCCGCGTGACTCTCGGTGCGCAAGTCATCTCCGATGTCGTCGATGTCATAGGTGGCGCCGGTCAATAAGCCGTCGGCCAACGGAATCGCATAGCCCTCGCCGATCAGCGGCAGGTGCGGAGCCGACGCGATGCCGGGCGGCAAGCGCGTCAATTGGCCACGGACGGTACGGATGGGCGCGTATCTGAGGCCGGCCAGGCGCGCGGCATCGCGCGCATTCGCGAAAATCACGACGGGCGCGCGGGCGAGGATTTCGTTGTGTGCGTCCAGAACGGCCCAAACGTCGCCGTCGCGCTCGATACGGTCGGCCTGGACGCCCGAACGCCAGGCGATCGCATCGCCGCCTGCCGCGCAGAGGGCGGCGCAAAGCGCAGCCGGATCGAGCGAGCCGCCGCGAGGATAAAACCAGCCGCCGCGCGCGACCGATGCGCCGGCGAGCGCCTGCGCATCGGCGTGCGACAGCGCACGCACGAGTTCGCTGGGATAGCCGAGCGATTCAATGGCGTCGGACAGCGCCCGCTCCTCGGCCTCATCGTCGGCGATCTGCAGCAGCCCTTGTCCGCTGCGCGCGAAGCCGCTGCCGCTGCGCTCCAGCGATTGCCAGCGTGCGAGCGCATAGAGAAAGCCGGCTCGTGTGATTTGCGAAGCCACGCTGTCGTCGCGCGACAGCAGCGGGTGGAACACGCCGGCCGGATTGCCTGAGGCTTCGCAGCCCGGGCGGGCGTGCCGTTCGACGAAGGTGACGCGCCAGCCGCGCACGGTCAGCCGTTCCGCCAGCGAGCAGCCGGCCAAACCTGCGCCGATCACGATCGCATGGCGTTCGCCCGCCGCGAACGGCAGTGGCGGCTCATGGCGCCGCACGCGCCAACGCGGCGCGAACCGGCCGACGAGCATCGCACGCTTGCCCGCGAACCCTTCTACTTTGGCGCATTCGAAGCCGGCTTCGGTCAGGCCTCGCCGCACGTCGCCGGCGCAGGTGTAGGTCGCGAGCGTCGCGCCGTCGGCGGCCAAGCGAGCCAATGCCTTGAAGACGGGAAGAGACCACAGATCGGGATTCCTGGCTGGGGAAAACC
Source organism: Trinickia sp. (assembly GCF_051961175.1). Classification (GTDB taxonomy): domain Bacteria; phylum Pseudomonadota; class Gammaproteobacteria; order Burkholderiales; family Burkholderiaceae; genus Trinickia. The sequence goes on from NZ_JBQCDN010000027.1 coordinate 24,831, forward strand.
CGTCGAGATAGAACGCGTCGGCGCGCAGCCAAAGCTTCGGCAGCAGATCGACTGCATCGCCGAAAGCGATCGTGAGCGTCACGCGGCCGCTATCGAATTCCAGACGATGCAGCCCCGGCGTCAACATCGGCCACGCCTGCACCAGTTGATCGGCCAGCGCGGCAACCGTTGCATCCGCAACCGCGCGCGCGTGCACGGCCTGCAGGTCGCGGGCGCTGAAAGGATGCTTTTCGACGGAGACATAGGCGAGCCGTTCGCAGCGGTTTGGATCTGCGCGCCAGGCCGCCCAGGTCGCCAGGAAGTTGCCCCCCAGGCCAAAGCCGGTTTCGACGATCGTGAATAAGCGGCGCGCGCGCCAGCGCTCCGGCAAGCCGTTTCCGTTCAGGAAAACGTGTTCGGCCTGGGCGAAAGCGCCGGCGGCGCTGTGGTAGATGTCGCCGTAGACGGGGGAAAACGGCGTACCGTCATCGCGGAACGCCAGGATGGCGGGAATCAGCTTCGATGTCATCGGCAAGATGAAAACTGTGGGACGGACGTGGCGCGGACGTAAGGACCAACCCTAACCGATCGGCGCCTGGACGTATCGATTGGTCGCAAACCCGCGCCGGGCGGGGCTTTGCGAGCGTTGGCAAAATCCAACGACCTGCCCGCGCAACCTCGCGAGCCCCTTGGCAGCAGGGGTTCGCGGGTATGACAATGCTCAAACCCAGCGCCGACAAGGCTCCCCCGCGCTAAATTCTTTGAGAGCCTTGCCGTTATTGGGTTTGCGCTGAGCTATCATAGCAAGCGCCGCAAGGGCGTACCGCCAGGGGTTCAGCGCGACCGAGCGGCGCACGCTTCGCCATAGCGACTCGACGGCACAGCTTGCGTACGTATAATTCGGCGCGTTTGCGCTGTCCGTATCACTTCAATCTGATAAAGAGGAACGTTAATGAACAAACAGGAACTGATCGACGCCGTCGCAGGACAGACGGGCGCCAGCAAGGCTCAAACCGGCGAAACGCTCGACACGCTGCTGGAAGTGATCAAGAAGGCAGTGTCCAAGGGCGACGCGGTGCAGCTCATCGGCTTCGGCAGCTTCGGTTCGGGCAAGCGCGCTGCGCGCACGGGCCGCAACCCCAAGACGGGCGAGACCATCAAGATCCCGGCCGCCAAGACCGTCAAGTTCACGGCTGGCAAGGCGTTCAAGGATGCCGTCAACAAGCGCTAAGCCCTTTGAGGCCCACTGCGGCCCGGCTTGACGCTTTGTCGACACCCGCCCCGTGGCGGGTTTTTTTTTGCTCAGTGCTGGCGCTTCAGCTGTCGGCTGCGGTGAGTGCTTCAGCCCCTACTGACGCCCGACGCAGAGCGCCTTACTCCGCTCCCATGCAGCGCTTGGCGCGTTGCGCGCGAGGACGGCCTCGGACCGTTGCGCCGCAGGGGATTCGCTGAAGCGGCTTCAGTGGACGATCTGGCCTTCTTCGTCGCCTTCGTGATCGTCGGCGTCGAGATCCCATGCCGGAAAGGGATCCGTAAGCCGGGCCCAGCCTTGCGGACCGAGGGCGTATTCGTCATCGGTCAACAGGCAGGCGTCGAGCTTTGCGCGCCAATGCCCGGCATCGAGCCCGACGCCGATCAGGACAAGTTCCTGGCGGCGGTCGCCGATCGTCGCATCATCGGGCGCACCGTACCAATCGGCCGCGATTTCCGCTGCCAGCTCATCGTCTTCCGGCCATTCGTCGCGCGGCTGCGCGGCCCACCACATGCCGGCTGGGCCGTGGCGGCACACCCCACCGGCCTGGGAGAGGGTCCCTGCCGCATCGTTGCGTGTGGCGAGCCAGAAAAATCCTTTGCTACGCAGCACGCCTTGCCATTGCTCGTGCAGCAGCGCCCATAGCCGTTCAGGGTGGAACGGCCTGCGCGCACGATAAACGAAGCTGCCGATGCCGTATTGGTCCGCTTCGCTCACGTGCGAATGGCCAGCATGATCGTGATCATCGCCATGTTCGTGCTCATGCTCGAGCGATGCGAGCCACCCCGGTGCGCTCGCCGCCGCTTCGAAATCGAACCGTTTGGTATCGATCACTTCGGAAAGCGGCACGGCGCCGAACCGGCTCACCACCTGAACCGCCCGCGGATTGAGGCGCGCCAGGATGCGTTCGAGCCGTTCAAGCGCCTGCGCGTCGACGAGGTCGGCTTTGTTCAGGACGAGCACGTCGCAAAATTCGATCTGCTCGATCAGCAGCTCGACGATCGTCCGGTCATCGTCTTCGCTCGCGGCCAGGCCGCGCTCGGCCAAGGCGTCGGCCGACGCGTAGTCGCGCAGGAAATTGAAAGCGTCGACGACCGTCACCATCGTATCGAGCCGGGCGACGTCGGCCAGCGTGCGGCCTTCGTCGTCGGTGAAGGCGACGGTTTCGGCGATCGGCATCGGTTCGGCGATACCGGTCGATTCGATCAGGATCGCATCGAAGCGGCCTTCGCCCGCGAGCCGGCTGATTTCCGCCAGTAGATCGTCGCGCAGCGTGCAGCAGATGCAGCCGTTCGAGAGTTCGACAAGCCGCTCCTCGACGCGCGAGAGCGTAGCGGCATCCTTCACGAGCGCCGCATCGATGTTGACGGCCGCGAGATCGTTGACGATGACGGCGACGCGCAGGCCGGCGCGGTTCGCGAGAATATGGTTGAGCAGCGTGGTCTTGCCCGCGCCGAGGAAGCCGGAGAGCACGGTGACGGGCACAGGCGAATGATTCATTGCAGTCGACTTTGGATGGGGCGATGGCGCGAAGCGCCGCCGCATAAAGGGCGTAGGGTGCATTGTGCACCAAACGCCGGACCCCCACCCCCGGCTCAGGCCCTCGGCCAGGGTTTCGGCGTGGACCGCACGGATGTCAGCGCTGTGCCTGCAGCAACTTCCACTGCGAGAGGATGCCCATGATTTGACGAGCGTAATGATCGCGCAGTGAAGGCGTTTCGGAGTGGTAAGCGCCCACCGCGGCCCAGCTGTTGCCGTACTTGTTCATCTTTTGCCGCAGATGCCAGGCCGCGATATAGACGCTCTTGCAGGGCTCCATCAGCGTGTCGGTCGAGATGCCGTAGCGGGCCAATGTGGGCAGGTGAATCGAGTTGATCTGCATGAGCCCGAAATCGGTCGAGCCGTTTGCGTTCTTGTGCAGGGCGTCGGGACGGTTGTGCGACTCCTGCCAGGCGATCGCACGCAAGATGAGCGGATTGACCTTCTGGTAGCGGGCTGCTTCGTCGTAGCAGTCGGCGCGCGCGTTCGCCGACGCGAACGCCGCGAGCCAAATCGCCAGGATCGGAACTGTCCGTTTCATCATTCGAATGCCTTCGACTCCGTACGTTTTATTTGCGGCGCTGCTCGCCCCGGCCAGGGTAGAGCATACGAGGGCAGCTGGGGAAAACCCGGGTTTGCCTTTCGATTCAGTCGAAATGATCGCCCGTATCATACCGGGTGCCGCGTGGCTGCCGCGGCAACCCGTCCGAGATTGCCGAGCCCTTGGCGGGCAACACCGGACAATAGGCGATAAATGGCGTACTGACCGTGCCGAGGCTTGTCGAACAGCGGCCGCACCACAGACAATTGAGAACTTTCTGACGTAAAAGCGAAGCCGTACTCAGGGCTTCGTGATTATTCAGACACAAAAAACTGCTAATGTTCGTTTTCTTGAGAGGCGGGGCGAACATCCGACACTTATACCGACGCGGGCCGAACGGTGTGGGCACAGCGCTACCGCCGAGGCAGGCACTTTCGCATTGAACCTATCTTCCATGACAAGAAATCGTATGGCACTGCGTCGCATCGCTACCGCGCTCCTGATGGCCGGGTTTATGACCGCACAAGCCGCGCACGCCGAAGTTACCTTGAACTTCGTGAATGCCGACATCGACCAGGTGGCCAAAGCGATCGGCGCCGCGACGAACAAAACCATCATCGTCGATCCGCGCGTCAAAGGTCAGTTGAACCTGGTTTCGGAAAACCCGGTGCCCGAGGAGCAAGCGCTGAAGACGCTTGAATCGGCGTTGCGCATGCAAGGGTTCGCGCTCGTTCAGGATCACGGCATCCTGAAGGTGCTGCCCGAAGCCGACGCGAAGCTGCAAGGCACGCCCACGTTCGTCGGCAACACCCCGCAGGCGCGCGGCGATCAGGTCATCACGCAGGTATTCGAACTGCACCACGAATCGGCCAACAATCTGCTCCCCGTGCTGCGGCCGCTCATCTCGCCGAACAACACGATCGCTGCCTATCCGGCCAATAACACGCTCGTCGTGACCGATTACGCCGATAACGTGCGTCGAATCGCAGCGATCATCGCGGGCGTCGATAACGCAGCCGGCCAGCAGATCGTCGTCGTGCCGTTGAAGAACGCGAATGCGCTCGATATCGAGCCGCAACTATCGAAGCTGCTCGATCCGGGCTCGATCGGCAGTACCGACGCCACGCTGAAGGTGTCCGTCATGGCCGATTCGCGTACGAATTCGCTGATGCTGCGCGCCTCGAACAGAGCGCGTCTGGACGCGGCGAGGAAGCTCGTCGCGCAGCTCGATGCGCCGAGCTCGCAGCCCGGCAACATGCACGTGGTGCACTTGCGCAACGCGAACGCGGTGCAGCTCGCGAAAACGCTGCGCGGCATGCTCGGCAAGGGCGGCGGCGCGAGCAGCAGCGCGGAGTCGAACAACGCGAGTTCGTTCAGCCAAGGCAATGCCAGCGGCAGTTCCACTTCCACCGGCACGAGCGGGACCCCGCCGCTGCCGTCTTCGTATGGCAGCAGCAGCTCGCTCGGCGGCGGCAGTTCGATGTCGGGCTCGAGCAGCGGTGGGCTGGGCGGCAGTCAGGGTGGCAGCAATGACGGATTTCTCGGCGACAAGCAGGGAGAGAACAGCGACGAAAACCAACCTGGCGGCATGATCCAGGCCGATGCGGCGACGAACTCGCTCGTCATCACCGCCTCGGATCCGGTCTATCGCAATTTGCGCTCGGTCATCGATCAACTGGACGCGCGTCGCGCGCAGGTCTATATCGAAGCGCTGGTGGTGGAGCTGAACTCGACGCGCGCCGGCAATCTCGGGATCCAATGGCAAGTTGCGAGCGGCAACCTGCTGGCCGGCGCCAACCTGTCGAGCAACGCTGGCAACACGACCAGCTCCAACATACTCGGGGTGGCAGCGGGTTTGGCCGCGGGCGGTGCAACCGGTGCCGCATCGCTGCCCAACACGCTCACCCAGGGCCTGAACATCGGGTGGCTGCACAACATGTTCGGCGTGCAGGGCCTCGGCGGATTGCTCGAGTACTTCGCCGGCGTCAGCGACGCGAACGTGCTGTCGACGCCAAACCTGATCACGCTCGACAACCAGGAAGCGAAGATCGTCGTCGGGCAGAATGTGCCGATTCCGACAGGCTCGTATGCGAACCTGTCGACGGCCACGCCGGGTACGGCGTTCAACACGTACGATCGCCGGGACGTCGGCCTGACGCTGCATGTGAAGCCGCAGATCACCGCCGGCGGCATCCTGAAACTCCAGCTCTATACTGAAGATTCGTCCGTTGTCGGCAGCACGGTGGCGACGACGGCGAATTCACAGGGCCCGACGTTCAACATCCGCTCGATCCAATCGACGGTCCTCGCCGACAACGGCGAGATCATCGTGCTCGGTGGCTTGATGCAGGACAACTACCAAGTGTCGAACAGCAAGGTGCCGTTGCTGGGCGATATCCCTTGGATTGGCCAGTTGTTCCGCTCGGAAACCAAACAGCGCCAGAAAACCAACTTGATGGTGTTCCTGCGTCCGGTGATCATCAGCGACAGCGATACCGCGCAGCAGATCACGCAGAATCGCTATGACTATGTACAGGGCCTGACGAACGGCTATCGTTCGGACAACAACGTGATGCGCGACAAGGACTTCCCGGTCGTGCCCCCGATCCCGGTCGGCCCCAGCCAGGGCGCGTCGCCGGCAGCGAACTTGTTCGACCTGAGGCAGATGACGCACGAGCCGGTACGGCCGTCCCCGCAAGCGCTGCCTCAGCAGCAACCGGGCGTGCAGACGCAGGCCGTGCCGCTGCAATCGTCGCCGGCGCAGCCGCAGGCCCTGCCGCCGCCGTCCGCGCCGCAACAACCGCAAACCGCCACGCCGGGAGCGACGCAGTGAGCGACGTCCTCGCTTCTTCCAACGAAGGCATGCCGGGCGAACGCCAGGCGCCCTCGCCGCTCGCGGCCAGGCTCGTGCCCTATGTCTTCGCGCGCAATGGGCAGATCCTCGTTGCTCACCAACGTGCGGAAGGCATCGAAGTGTGGATCAGCGATCGCACGAACCCCGCGGCGCTCGCCGAAGTCGCGCGCAATTTCGGCGCGTTGACCGCCCTGCGCCTGCCTGCCGAGGAACTCTCGCAGGCGATCAACCAGGCTTACGAACGCAACGACGGCAGCGCGGCCCAGGTGGTGGGGGAAGTCGAAGGCGAAGTCGATCTGTCCCGGCTGATGCAAGACATCCCCGAAGTCGAGGATCTGCTCGAATCGGAGGACGATGCGCCGATCATCCGGATGATCAACGCGCTGCTCACACAGGCGGCGCGCGAACATGCATCGGATATTCACATCGAGCCGTTCGAGAACGCGTCGGTCGTGCGTTTCCGTGTGGATGGCACCTTGCGCGACGTCGTGCGGCCGAAGAAGGCGCTGCACGGCGCCCTGATCTCGCGGATCAAGATCATGGCGCAGCTCGATATCGCCGAAAAACGCTTGCCGCAGGACGGCCGGATCACGCTGCGCGTGGGCGGGCGCGCGGTGGACGTGCGCGTGTCGACGCTGCCGACGGGCCACGGCGAGCGCGCGGTGCTGCGTCTGCTCGAAAAAGATGCGCAGCATCTGAACCTCGAGGCGCTGGGCATGGGGCCCGATACGCTGGTGCAGTTCGACAAATTGATCTCGCGGCCGCACGGCATCGTGCTCGTGACGGGGCCGACCGGTTCGGGCAAGACCACCACGCTGTACGCGTCGCTTTCGCGCCTGGAGACGGCGACGACGAACATCATGACGGTGGAAGACCCGATCGAATACGACTTGCCCGGCATCGGTCAGACCCAGGTCAACGAGCGGATCGGGATGTCGTTCGCCCGCGCGCTGCGTTCGATCCTGCGCCAGGATCCGGACATCATCATGATCGGCGAAATCCGCGATTTGGAAACGGCACAGATCGCGGTGCAGGCGTCGCTGACGGGCCACTTGGTGCTGGCGACGCTGCACACGAACGATGCGGCCTCGGCCGTGACGCGGCTGACCGACATGGGCGTCGAACCGTACCTGCTCGCGTCTTCGTTGCTGGGCGTGCTCGCGCAGCGGCTCGTGCGGCGCTTGTGTCCGGTATGCAAGGAAGAACGTGTCGAAGACGGCCATTCGCAATGGCACCCCGTGGGCTGCGACAAGTGCGCGCGATCGGGCTATTCGGGACGGCGCGGCGTGTATGAGCTCTTGACCATCGACGAGACGATCCGAGGGATGATCCACCATAACGCGGCGGATGCCGAAATCCTCGCTGCGGGGCGCGCGCAAGGCATGCGCACACTGCGCGAGGACGCCGAGCGTTGGCTCAACAGCGGGCTGACCTCGCTGGAAGAGGTGATTCGCGTGACGGGCGGGGTGTAGCCTATGCCGGCCTTTCGCTTCGAAGCGATCGACACGGCAGGGCACGCGCAAAAGGGTGTGCTCGACGCGGACAGCGCGCGTTCGGCTCGCGCGCAATTGCGCACGCAGGGGCTGACGCCCCTCGTGGTGGAGCCGGCGGCCAGCGCGGCGCGCGGCGAACGAACGAGGCGTCTCGCGCTCGGCCGCAAGCTGTCGACGCGCGAGCAAGCGATTCTCACGCGCCAGCTCGCCAGCTTGCTGACGGCAGGGCTGCCGCTCGACGAAGCGCTTGCTGTACTGACCGATCAGGCCGAGCGCGACTACATTCGAGAACTCGTCGCGTCGATCCGCGCCGAAGTGCTTGGCGGCCATTCACTGGCCAATGCGCTCGCGCAGCATCCGCGCGATTTCCCCGATATTTACCGGGCGCTGGTTGCCGCTGGTGAACACACGGGTAAGCTCGGCCTCGTGCTTTCGCGTTTGGCCGATTACATCGAGCAGCGTAATGCGCTCTCGCAGAAGATCGTGCTGGCGTTCACCTACCCCGCCATCGTGACGTTGATCGCGTTCGGCATCGTGACGTTCCTGCTCAGCTACGTGGTGCCGCAGGTCGTGAACGTCTTCGCGACGACAAAGCAACAGCTGCCCGTTCTCACGGTGATGATGATGGCGCTGTCGGGGTTCGTCCGGCACTGGTGGTGGGCCGTGCTGATAGCGGTGGCCGTGGCCGTGTATGCCACACGTGCGATTTTGTCGCAGGCGGGACCGCGGCTCTCATTCGACCGATGGCTGCTCACTGCGCCGCTGCTCGGCAAGCTCGTGCGCGGCTACAACACCGTGCGCTTCGCGAGTACGCTCGCGATTCTGACCGCGGCGGGCGTGCCGATCCTGCGCGCGCTGCAGGCCGCTGGCGAAACGCTGAACAACCGGGCGATGCGCGGCAACGTCGACGATGCGATCGTGCGGGTGCGCGAGGGGACGTCGCTCTCGCGGGCGCTCGGCAATACGAAGACGTTTCCGCCTGTGCTCGTGCACTTGATTCGCTCCGGCGAGGCGACGGGCGATGTGACGACGATGCTCGACCGCGCATCGGACGGCGAAGCGAGCGAACTCGAACGACGCACGATGTTCCTGACGAGTTTGCTCGAGCCACTGCTGATTTTGGCGATGGGCGGGGTGGTGCTCGTGATCGTGCTGGCCGTGATGCTGCCGATCATCGATTTGAACAATATGGTGCAGTAGTGCGGATTGGCGGATTGGCGGACGGGAGGGCGGCCGGCGCGGCCGGACCCCCTCGAATGCCGGGCGATGCCGGGTGGTTCAGCGCACGTAGATGGTCGGGCCGCCGGCGTTCGGCGCGAGCGGCACTTCCGAGCGCACGCCGTTGCGATCGATGATGATCGAGCGAGCGTGCACTTCGGCAAGCGTCGTGCCATCGGTGATCTTGCTGCCCAGCGACAGGGCCCGGGCCGGTTCATCGCCCACGCCGACGATCGCCGCGGCGCCTTCGCGCAGCGCGAGAATGCCGACGAGCTTGATGTTGCGATTGACCTCGCGCGTGAGCTTGCCGCCGAACAGCGCCGCGGCGTCTTCGACGGATACGCTCTGCGCGACGGCAGCCGCGGGCGGCGGCGGCGCGGGATGCGCGGTGAGCACGACGATCCAATAGGCGAGCGTCGCGCAAAAAGCCGCGAACAGCGCGAACGACAGTAGGCGGATTTGAAGTGTATTCATGCGTGTCATTGTAAGGGCTATTCCCGGCTTTGCGAGGTTCACGAACCCTGACGGGCTGCCCCATTACAATCGGCGGCGCAATGCGAAGCGCGCGAGTCGCGCTTCGTCCGAAATTTATCGAAAGAGGTAGCGAATGATGCAACTGTGGAACCAACGTCGTAACGAAGTGGCAGCCTTGCGCGCACGGCGCCAGCGCGGCTTTACGCTGATCGAAATCATGGTCGTGATCGCGATTCTCGGCATTCTCGCCGCGCTGATCGTGCCGAAGATCATGAGCCGTCCCGACGAAGCGCGCCGCGTCGCGGCAAAACAAGATATCGGGACGATGATGCAAGCGCTGAAGCTGTACCGGCTCGATAACGGGCGCTATCCCACGCAGGATCAAGGATTGCGCGCGCTCATCGAAAAGCCCACGACGGAGCCGATCCCGAACAACTGGAAGGACGGCGGCTATCTCGAACGCTTGCCGAACGACCCCTGGGGCAATCCCTATCAATATCTCAATCCCGGCGTGCATGGCGAGATCGATATATTCAGCTACGGGGCGGATGGCAAGCCGGGCGGCGAAGGCAATGACGCCGACGTCGGTTCGTGGCAATAGCGCGGTGCATTCCGCGTGCAACGCGTGACTTACCCTGGCCTTCCAGCGTTGCCGGCCCACATGCCTGACGAAGGCGGTATCGGCTCGCCGCGTGCGCGCGGCTATGCATCGCGAGCACGGGGGTTCACGCTGCTGGAGATGATGGTCGTGCTCGTCATCGCGGGGCTGCTCGTGTCGCTCGCGTCGGTATCGCTGACGCGCAATCCGCGCACCGATCTGAACGAGCAGGCGCAGCGTCTTGCGCTGCTGTTCGAATCCGCGTCCGACGAGGCGCAAGTCCGCTCGCGCCCGATCGCGTGGCAACCCGTGACCGGCGGCTACCGGTTCGATATTCGTACCGAGGACGGCTGGCGTCCGCTGCTGCGCGACGATTTGCTGCGCGAGCGCAATTGGGAGGGCGGCGTGACCGACGTGACGATCGATTATCCGGGCTCCAATCTGCATCCCGACCATCTTGTTTTTGGGATGGAAAGCATCGGGCAGGCCGTGACTGTCACGCTCTATTCGGCGGTTGGACGGGCGACGATCGTCGGTACCGGCAACGGCCGCTATGAGGTGCGTTGATATGCGCTCGGCTCGCCCCACCCCGCATCAGCGAGGCTTCACGATGATCGAAGTGCTGGTTGCACTCGCGATCATCGCCGTCGCACTCGCGGCTTCGCTGCGCGCGGTTGGCATGCTCGCGAACGACGAGGCGGAACTGCACCGCCGGTTGTTGGCCGGATGGAGCGCCGACAATGCGCTGACCGAACTGCATTTGATGCGCCAATGGCCCGAACTCGGGACCCAGACGTTCGATTGCTCGCAAGGCAATTTGCCGCTCACGTGCGTCGAGCAAGTGACGGCTACCCCGAATCCAATCTTCCGCCGCGTCGAGGTGTCGGTGACGATTCCGGGGCGCAGCGGCAATCTGGCTCATCTCGTCACGGTGGTCGCCAATGAGACGAACCGTGCGCTTTAAACCCAAACATACGGCACGCCCCGAACGTCCCCGACGCCCCGCCCGGCGCCAGCGCGGTTTCACGCTGATCGAGCTGATGGTCGCGATCGCGATTTTGGCGGTCATCGCGATTTTGTCATGGCGTGGGCTCGATCAGATCATGCGCGGCCGGCAGACGATTTCGAATGCGATGGAAGACGAGCGCGTGTTCGTTCAACTCTTCGATCAGCTTCGGGTTGACGCTCGCCAAGCGGCGACCGAGGACGAAGTGGGCCAGCCGGCCGTCGCCGCCACGGGCGAGGGGCTGCAGATCGTGCGCACGTTCGGGCTCACGGGCGAGGCGCCGCGCTTGCAGGTCGTGCGCTATCAAGTGCAGGATGGGCGCGTGACGCGTTACGCGTCGCCGCCGGTGGCCACGGTCGGTCAATTGCGGCGGACGTTGGAGGGCCCGAGCACGGGCGGGGACTGGAGCGCCGTGCCGCTGATCTCGGGCGTCGGCAAGATCACCGCACGCCTGTACGTGCCGAACATCGGCTGGACGACGAAGATGGACGACGTCAGCAACGAAATCGCCCGCAACAACAACAACCTCAAGGTGCCGCAGTTCGGTTCGGCGCCGTTGCCGCGCGCGGTCACGGGCCTCGAGGTGTCGATCGGTGCCACGTCGCTGCACGTGCCGATTCGTCGCATGTTCCTCGTCGGAGAATGACGATGCGCGTGCGATTGGGATTGGCTCCGTTCAGATTGGGATCCGCCGTTGCGCGGCGGCGTACGATGGTGCGGCGCCAGCGCGGTGCGGCCATCATCAGCGCGCTGCTCGTCGTAACGCTTTCGGCCATCCTCGTCGCGGGGGTGCTCTGGCGTCAGCAAGTGCAGATCCGCCGCATTCAGAATCAGCGGCTGATGTCGCAAGCGTTGTGGGTGTCGCGCGGCGCGACGGATTGGACGCGGCTGATCTTGCGCTCGGAGGCCGATACTGCGCCCACCGTCACGTATCTGGGTGGCATTTGGGCCGTGCCGATTGCGAAGACGAAGCTTTCTGATTTTCTTGGCAAAGCCGATGAGACGGATGCCGCCGAAGGCGCGCAAACGTACCTGTCCGGCTCGATCGAGGATGCGCAGGCACGATTCAATCTGCGCAATATGATCGGCGTGCCGGCGCCCGGCATGCTGCAGATCGATCAAACGGAGGCGGCGGCATTCGCCCGCCTGCTTGCGCTGCTCGGCCTCGATGGCGGTCTCGCGAAGACGGTGGCGGTGCAGATGCGTGCGTCGCTGATGCAATCGGCCACCCGGTTTCAGAGCCCGCTCGGCAATCGGCTCGGCTCGGCCGCGCAAGCGCCGCAACCCGGCAACACCACCGGCGGTAACGGCACGGATAACGGCGGTCTCGAAGATGAAACCAGCGTGAGCATCGATAATGAGCCGTTGCAGTTCACGAGCGTCGATTCGCTGCTGAACGTGCCCGGCTTCACCCCCGAGATGGTGGCGCGCCTGCGTCCGTTCGTGACCGTGCTGCCGACGCAAACGCCCGTCAACATGAATACGGCGCCCGCCGAAGTCATCGCCGCGGTGGTGCCAGGGATGTCGCTCTCGAGCGCGCAGGCCATCGTGTCGCGGCGCCAGAGCGCATTCTTTCGAAACACGTCCGACGTGCAACTCGCGTTGCAAGGCACCGGTGCGCTGCCGCCCGGCGTCGACATCACGCAGATTCCCATGGACGTCACGACGAGCTATTTTCTCGTGCATGGACGCGTGCAGTACGAGCGGGCGGAGGTTGACCGCACGACGCTCGTCTATCGCGATCCGCTCACGCATACGACACGGGTCGTGCGCGTGCGCGATCAGCTTTGAACCGCATTCAAAACCAAGAGAGGACGGGCCTTGAGCACGTTGATCGTCTTACTGCCGCCGCGAGATCCGGCGGTGCCGTCGCAAGAATGGCAACTCCCCGAGATGCCGTTCCTCCTCCTCGACAAGAGCGGACGCAAGGAGCGCGCGGGCCGCGCGGCGCTCGCCTTCCTGCCGCGGGCGAGAACGACGGTGCTCGTCGTCGCGGCACGCGACCTGCTGATGCTCGCCGCCAAGCTCCCGCCGCTGAAAGGGCCGCGGCTCAAGCAGGCCTTGCCGAACATCGTCGAGGACTACCTGATCCAGGACGCGCAAACCTGTCATATCGCGCTCGACCCGCAGCCGCTCGCCGACGGCAAGCGCATGATGGCGGTCATCGATCGCGGGTGGTTCCGGTTCATCGTCGAAGCCTTCAACGCGGCCGGCCATCGGGCGCTGCGCGCGGTGCCGGTCACGCGCTGTCTGCCGGCACCGGTCATGGCGGTACCAGTTGGCGCATCGATCGAAGATGCCCCGGCTACCGTCGGAGCGGAGGTGGCCGCGGCCGGTGAGCCGAGCCTCGAGGCCGCGCCGCCTGCCGCTACGCCGCTCGTTGCCGCCGTGCTCGGCACCGTGGCGCAGACCGCGCCCGCGATCCTGGCCGACGTCGCGCTCGCGGCTACGCCCGAGCCGGCGTTCCTCGATACGGGCGAGCCGCGCGTCGAACTGGCCCTCGCCCGGGGCGAGCATGGCGAAGGGCTCGCCGTGCCGCTGTCGGCGCTCGGCACGACGCTCTCGGCGCTCGCGGGCGACGCGAGCGTGACGGCGTACGAGCTGACGGGATTGCCCGGCGGCGAGCCGACGCTGGCTGGCGAGGCGATGCCGGCACATGGCGTGCATGTCGGCGTGGCGCCATTTTCGTTCGAGACGCTCGCGCATCATGCGGTGGCGTGCCAATTCGACCTGTGCCAGTTCGAATTCGAATCGCGCCCCTGGCGGCTCGATCGCGCGACGCGGCGCCGGTTGCGCTTGCCGATCGCACTGGCCTGCGCGGCGCTGCTCGTGGCCGTGATCGGCGCCAACGTTCAGTGGATGATGCTCGCCCGCGAGCGAGACACGCTCACTGCACAGATGACCGAGCTGCTGCTCAACGCGTTCCCGAAGACGACCGTCGTGCTCGATCCGGCGTCGCAAATGACGACCCAGCTCGAGCATCTGCGCGTCGCCGCCGGAGAAATGTCGCCGGACGATTACCTGTCGCTCGCGGCGCGGATCGAGCATTCGCTCGGCGGCGTGCCTGTCAACGGTATCGCGGCGCTCGACTATCACGATCGTCGTCTCGACGTCACGTTCAAGCCCGATGTGAAGCCCGACGCCGCATTCGGTCAGCGGCTCGCGCAGAACGGGCTTGCCGGCGACATCGATACGAACACCACCGGCAAGTGGGTCATTCGAAATGGGAGCGCTCAATGAATTTCGGCACACTCGGTGATGTCTGGGGCGGCTTTTGGGAGCCGCGCACCGCGCGGGAAAAGCTGCTGCTGACCTGGGGCGGCGTGGTGCTTGCGGTCGTGATCGCGTATTCGGTCCTGTGGGCGCCGGCCCAGCAAGGCCGTGCGCACCTGCGCGAAACGCTGCCGGCGATGCACCGCCAGATCGCGCAGATGACGGCGCAAGCGGATGAGGCGCGCGCGCTCGCGCCGGCCGCGCAGGGCGTCGTGCCCACGGGTGGTGCGTTGCGCGATGCGTTGCAGGCATCGCTGACGCAAGCGGGCTTGGCCACGACGCAGATACGGTTGACGGGCGACGCCGTGCAGATCGACGCGAAGAACGCAGCGTTCCCCGCGTGGACGATGTGGCTCGACGGGGCGCGCAAGCAATTCAAGGTGCGCGTCATCGAACTGCATGCGACAGCGCTGAAGGACGACGGGCAAGTCGATCTGACGGTTTCGCTGCAACCGGCCACCGCTCCCGCGAGGTCCGCGCAATGACGGTGCGGGTGACGATGCATCGATCGAGCAGGATCAGCGCCCACACTGACATCGACACGGATACGAACTGGGCGCCGGTCGCGGGCAAGGTGCGAGGTTGCGCATGAACCGGATGGGACGGCGCTTGCTCGCCGTGCTGCCGTGGCTCGTCATCGCGGTGCTCTCGTCGGGGGCGGTGCTGCTTGCGATGATGCCGGCCGCCTGGATAACGCCGCAGTTCGCTAAAGCGACCCAAGGCCACATCAATCTCGTGGAGCCGTCGGGTTCGCTCTGGCATGGCTCGGCCTCGCTCGTGCTGACGGCGGGCAGAAATGCGGGCGCGGGTACGCTGCTGCCCGGGCGCGTGCAATGGGATACGGCGTTTTGGCCGCTGCTGACAGGCCGGCTGCGCATGCGCATGCAGCAGACGCCGGCCATGCGCGAGCCGATCGATGTGAATGCCGCGCCGCGGGCCACCACGATTTCATCGGGGGAAATCGCTGTGCCGGCGGGGCTGCTCGCAGGATTGGGCGCGCCGTTCAACACGCTCGATCTGCAAGGCACGGTGCAGCTGAACTGGACGCCGTGGCGGCTGCTCGGCCCGCGCGCGTACGGTCAGCTCACGATGACGTTGACCGACATGAGCTCGCGCGTATCACCCGTGAAGCCGCTCGGCTCGTATCGCGTCGCGCTGCAATCTCAGGGGGATTCGTCGACGATTGATCTGTCCACTCTCGGCGGCTCACTGATGCTGAACGGCCACGGCACCGTCTCCGCCAATTCGACTTCGTTTCATGGGCAAGCGAGCGCCACACCCCAGGCCAGCGACAACCTGGCGGGGCTGCTCAACCTGCTGGGCCGCCCGACCGGCGACGGGACCGTCGCGCTCGACTTCAACCGCTGATCTTCAACCGCTGATCGCCGCGCGCGTTCGTGTGCGGCCGCTTACCTGTGCCGTGCGGGTAGTGCGGGTGTCACTCGCTTCGAACGCGGGTGCCGGCCGCCTCGGCTTGCGGGGCGGCCGCCGATGACGCCGGAGCGGCAGCGGCCGGCGCCGCCACCGCGCCGTTCTCGCGATCCATCTGCGCGACGTTCCATCCCCCGCCGAGCGCCTTCACGAGCCCGACCGACGAAACCATCCTTTGACCGGCCAAGGTGCTGAGCTTTTGCTCTGCGGTGAAGGCGGTCGTCTGTGCGGTCAACACGCTCACGTAGGCGACGGTGCCGGCTTTGTACTCGTTGGTCACGATCGCCAGCGCCTGTTTCGCCGAATCGACGGCCTGCCGCTGGACGACCACTTCCTGCGCAAGAATCCGTTGCGATGCCAGATCGTCTTCGACTTCCTGGAATGCGCCGAGCACCGTTTGCCGGTAGACGGCCGCTTGCTGATCATAGGCGGCGCGGGCCGCTTCGGTTTGCGCGTGGCGCAGCCCGGCATCGAACAGCGTCGCGGCGAGCGAAGGACCGACGCTCCAGAATCGCGACGGCAACGTAAAGAGCTTGGACAGGATCGAGTTCTGGTAGCCGCCTTGTGCCGACAACGTCAGCGACGGGAAGTAGGCGGCAATCGCCACCCCGATCTGCTCGTTGGCTGCGGCGGTGCGCCGTTCCGCGGCCGCGATGTCGGGGCGCCGTTCGAGCAGCGCCGACGGCACGCCGACAGGTACGGACGGCGGCTCGGCGTCGAGCGGGATCGGCGGAATCGAGAACGTCGAAGCGCTCTGGCCGACGAGCACGGCGATCGCATGTTCGTCTTGTGCGCGCGCCACGCCGGTGTCGATGGCGGCTGCTTGCGCCGACTGCAGCTGAGTTTGCGCCTGAATCACGTCCGAGCGCGCGACGATGCCCTGCGCGTATTGATTCTGCGTCAGTTTGAGCGCCTGTGCGTAAGCGCTCACGGTGTCGTTCAACAGCTGTTGCGTCGCGTCGAGCGCACGCAGCTGAAAGTACGTCTGCGCGAGCGTGGCCTGGGCCGACAGCCGCGCGTTCGCGAGATCGGCCGCCGCGCCCTCTTGTCCGGCCTTCTGAGCGGCCACGGTGCGGCTCACCTTGCCCCAAAGGTCGGGCTCCCACGATGCGTCGAGCGCCACGTTGAACGAATTGCCGATGCTGTTGCCCGAGCCCAGGGAGCTTGCCGTACCGCTGCGCGAGAACTGCTGGCCCGCGCGCGATGCGCTGGCCGAAAGCCCGAGCGTCGGGAAGTACGCCGCACGGGCTTCGGCCACGAGCGCGCGCGCTTGCCGATAGGCAGCCGCGTATTGGGCGATCGTTTGATTCGACGTATTCAACTGCTCCATGAGCGCGTCGAGCCGTGGATCGCCGTAGATCGACCACCAGGGGCCGCGATCGGCGCGATCCGCCGGTTCGGCCACTTTCCAGCCGGCCGGCGTTTCCTTGTATGACGAAGCCGCCGGCGCACTCGGACGATGATAGTCGGGGCCGACGGCACATCCGGCGAGCGAAGCGACAGCACCCGCGCAGACGAGCGCGGCGGCGAGAGGGGAAGGACGACGAAGCGGCATGCCGGCGTGAGTAGCGATGGATTTGGCCCGATGGTAACGCAGGCGGCCGGATGCAAGGGTTACGGCAAGTTACCGCTGTCATATGCGGTCTCTTGCGCTCTCTTCGGTTTCACGAGGCTCCCCCTCGCCACTTACAGGACACAACCATCATTGCATAGAAAAATATTGACAAGGCAATTAAATGTCGCGATATTGGCGCCGAATGGGAAATCCGCGGGCGCTGGGTCGATGCGCTCGCACGGTTAAAAAAGGAGAACGCGTATGGCCAATGCGGCTTCTGCTGCGGGCGCCCCACCGGCCGTGCCAAAGCAGCTGACGGGCGGGACGCTCGCGCTGCTCACGGTCGGCCTCGCCTTCGGCACATTCATGGAGGTACTCGATACCTCGATCGCGAACGTCGCGGTACCGACGATTTCGGGCAGCCTGGGCGTTGCGACGAGCGACGGCACTTGGGTCATCTCCTCGTACTCCGTGGCGGCGGCGATCGCCGTGCCCCTGACGGGTTGGCTCGCGCGTCGCGTCGGGGAAGTGCGGCTCTTCACGATGTCGGTCCTCGCGTTCACGATGGCTTCGGCACTCTGTGGGCTGGCCGCGAACTTCCCGTCGTTGATTGCATTCCGGCTGCTGCAGGGGCTCGTGTCGGGGCCGATGGTGCCGCTCTCGCAGACGATCCTGATGCGCAGCTACCCCCCGGAAAAGCGTGGGCTGGCGCTCGGCTTGTGGGCGATGACGGTGATCGTCGCGCCCATCTTCGGCCCCGTGATGGGCGGGTGGATCACCGATAACTACACCTGGCCCTGGATCTTCTACATCAATTTGCCGATTGGTCTCATTTCGGCCGCGTCGGCGTACTTTCTGCTGCGCGGACGCGAAACGAAGACCACGAAGCAGCGGATCGACGCGGTCGGGTTGGGGCTGCTTATCGTCGGCGTGTCGTGTCTGCAGATGATGCTCGATCTCGGCAAGGATCGCGATTGGTTCAATTCGACGTTCATCGTGGCGCTCGCGCTGATTGCGGCAATCGCCCTCGCTTTCCTGCTCGCCTGGGAAATCACGGAGAAAACGCCGGTTATCGACCTGACGTTGTTCAAGGATCGCAACTTCGCGCTCGGTGCCTTGATCATCTTTCTCGGCTACATGGCGTTCTTCGGCTCAGTCGTGATCTTTCCGCTTTGGCTGCAGACGGTCATGGGATACACGGCTGGCCTCGCCGGGCTCGCAACGGCGCCCGTGGGTTTGCTCGCGCTCGTGTTGTCGCCGATCATCGGCCGCAATCTGCATCGGCTCGACCTGCGCATGGTGGCAAGCCTGGCGTTCACCGTGTTTGCGATCGTCTCCGTCTGGAACGGGACGTTCACGTTGGACGTGCCGTTCGGCCATGTCATCCTGCCGCGGATCGTGCAGGGGATCGGCGTGGCGTGCTTCTTCGTGCCGATGACGACGATCACGCTCTCCAGTATTTCCGACGAACGGCTCGCGAGCGCATCGGGCCTCTCGAATTTTTTGCGCACGCTCGCGGGGGCCATCGGCACGGCAATCAGCACCACGTTTTGGGAAAACGACGCGATCTATCATCATGCGGTGCTCGCCGAATCCGTCAGCCAGTATTCGCAGAGCACGACGAGCTACAGCAATGCGCTCGGCACGCTCGGATTGACGGGCGACAGCGTCAGCGCGCAACTGAACGCGCTCGTCACGCAGCAGGGCTACATGATGGCAACGAACGACTTCTTCCGCATTTCATGTGCCGCGTTCGTGCTGCTGGCCGTGCTCGTCTGGATCACCAAGCCCAAGCGCGGTACCGGTGGCGTCATGGCGCACTGAGGATTCGCGGCGCACGGGCGGCCGCCTTACTGCCACTACTGCGACGCCGGCGCAGGCGCATTCATGCTTTGGGCAGGCTCGTTGCCCGATCGGACGAACTGTTTGAAGTCGGCGGCTGCCTGCCAGGGATCGGGGCGGCAGCCCGCGAGCGGACGATCGCAGTGCGCGGCGAAGCCGATCGTCGACGAGCCGTCGGGGTTACGGGCGAGCGTGACCTGGAACGCGGGGGCGCCGCTGCCGCCCGCGGGGCCGGCCGTCTCGATCGCTTGGTTCGTATCCGCCTGCAACGGGTATTGCGTGTGCCCAGTTACCCATTGCCGGGCACGCTGCCACCAGAGGGCGCATTGGTCGGGGCGGCACACGAGCGGCTGTGTGGCGATCTGCATCGTTTCCGGCTTGACCTGGTTCGTCGCGGCACATCCCGCGATCCATCCCGTCACGCACACGCAGGCGAGTACCGCTCCGATCGATCCGATCGCTTTCATTCGAAGGCTCTCCCTCTTTCTTCTTGCTTAAAGAGTTCGACGCGTCCTGTCCGGAGACGTTCGCTGAATGCTGATGCGGGTGCGTCTTTCGCCAGGGGCCCCTTCTATACGCTGAAGCGATCGAGCGTGTAGCCGCGATAGTCGTTGACGAACTCGTCGAAGGAACCGGGCGCGTCGCGATGTTCGAGTTCCGATTGCTCCGCGAGCGAGCGTTCGGCCAATTCGCGCGCGGCCCGCAATGCATCGGCGTCGAGCGGCCGTGCGCGGAAGTAGGCGGCGTGCGCTTCGCTTTGCGCCAGGCCGAACGCGAGGAAGCTCTGGCCGCGCTCGCGCATCGTGCGCAGCACGCGTGCCGAGGGCGTCGCCTCCGGATCCGCCAACTTCACACGTTGAGCGGCGACGGCGCGTGCATAGGCGTCGTCGCCCGTCAGCGCGTCCAACGCCCGCGCGGCGGCTTCGATGGGCTCCAGCAGTTCGTCGGCCCATTCGCGCATCGAGACGGTCTTGCCCTCCCGTGTCAACGTGAGGCCGGGCTTGCGGCCCTCGAGTGTGACGCGGCCAAAATTGGCGTTCGCCTCCCTACAGGCCGGCCGCTGCAGGGCCGGGCTGTCCTGCAGAGCGGCAGCGAGCAGATAGGCGTCGAGAAACCGCGCCGTTTCCACGCTGACCCCGGACGGCTCGAACGGATCGATGTCGAGACAGCGCACCTCGACGTACTGCACGCCGCGTGCGGCAAGCGCGTGCAACGGACGCTCGCCGGAATGGGTGACACGCTTGGGTCGGATCGTCGAATAGAACTCGTTTTCGATCTGCAGGATATTCGTGTTGATCTGCACCCAGCCGCCATCGCGATGCGTGCCGATCGCCTCGTACGCCGGATACGGTTCGCTCACGGCGCGGGCCAGCGCGTCCAGATAGCCTGAAAGCGTGTCGTAGTTCGGCTGCAGGGCGGCTTGCGCCGTGGTGTTGGAGTAGCCGAGGTCGCTCATGCGCAGGCTCGTCGCATAGGGGCGATAGAGCGTGCTTTCGTCGAATCTTTCCAGCGCGTGCTCGCGCCCGCGCAGGAACGGCTCGTCGAGTGCGGGCGACGCACCGAACAGGTACATCAGCAGCCAGCTCGTGCGGCGGAAATTGCGGATCAACGCGAGGTAGCACGCCGATTGAAAATCGATGGCGCTCGCGTTCGTGGGATGCTGCGCGTGCAGCATGCGCCACGCCTCTTCGCTCAGCGAAAAGTTGTAGTGGATGCCCGCGATGCACTGCATCGTCCGGCCATACCGCAGTGCGAGGCCGTGCCGGTAGATGTGCTTGAGCCGCCCGATATTGGACGTGCCGTATTCGGCGATGGGAATCTCGTTGTCCGGGGGGAGCCGGCCCGGCATCGAGCTGGTCCACAGCCGTTCGTCGCCCAGTTGCGAGTAGACGAGGCGGTGCAGTTCGTCCAGCCGCGCGATGACCTGTTCGGGCGTCGCTTCGGCAGGCGTGATCAATTCGAGCAGCGCCTCGGAATAGTCGGTCGTCAGCGAGGGATGCGTCAGCGCCGAACCGAGCGCGCGCGGATGCGGCGTCATCGCGAGCGAACCGTCGCGGACAATGCGCAAGCTTTCCTTCTCGATGCCGCGCAAGCTGCGGGCGAGTACGCCCTGCGCAGCCGGTGCGGTCAACACCGACAAACGCTGAGCGAACGCTTCCGACTTGGATGGTGTTTGGATATCTGACATCGATGCCGATCGGGCGCCACAGCCAACTTCGCGGGCACATCGATCCAATGATTTTTGAGTAGCGGGCACTTTAACACCGCGCCGCGAACCTCGCTTGAGGCCAATGTGGGCTTGGGAAAGCGGGCATCCCGAGAGGGCGGAACAGGTGCGTGCGGCGTGCCCGATTTCAGCGGGATGCGTTTTGCATCGGGGGCGGCGGGTCATCGGCTCCGCCCTACGGCGACACCTACCGGCTTCCTCGACGCGGCCGTACCCGACCTGTCAGTGGATCGGTGGAACGGCGGGCGTGCGGCCCACGCGGGTGAGGCTACCCGCCGCGCTGGCCGCTTGCGCGATCGGCGACTTCGTTCCAAAGGTGCATGGCCGCATACGCGCGAAAAGGCCGCCACTGCTGCGTGCGCGCCCGCTGGGCCGGTGCACGCTCGAGCGAGGGATCGCGCGCGGCGATCGCTTGCATGAGAACGAGATCGGTGGCGGGAAAGGCATCGACATCGCGCCACGCGCGCATCGCGATGTATTCGACTGTCCAAGGGCCGATCCCCGGCAATGCAAGCAGCGCCGCGCGCGCGTCAGCCAAGGCGGCCGCCGGCATGCGGCCCGCGTGGATGTCATCGATCGGCACCGCGCCCGAGGCCACGGCGCGCGCGAGGCCTTGAAGCGCGGCGACGCGCTTGCCCGGCATGCCGATCTGCGCCAGATCCGCATTGGCCAGCGCGGCCGGAGTCGGGAAGCGCCAAGCGGTGCCGGGGTGCGGATGATCGTCGATGCGCGCGCCCGCACGCACCACGAGCCGGCCGATCAGCGTCGTGGCGGCTTTGACGCTCACCTGCTGCCCGACGATCGCGCGCACCACGAGTTCGAACGCCGACCACGCGCCCGGTAAGCGCAGGCCCGGTGCGGCTTCGACAAGCGGGGCAAGCCAAGGATCGAGCGCGAGGCGCGCGCCGATCTCAGCCGGGTTGGCATCGACATCGAACATCGTCGCGACGTGCGGCGCGAGGGCTTCGGCATGGCGGCCGGCATCGCCTTCTATCGTGGCGACGAGACAGTGCTTGCGCGGGTGGCGGGCGACGCTGAGCGTGCCGGCCGCCCCGTCCCATTCGATTGCGCGCCGGTAGCACCCCTGCTCCACCGCTTCGACGCCGGGCGTCGCGCGGCCGGCGAAGAACCGCAGGATGCGGGCCCAGTCATAGGGTGCCTTGAACGGCAGCTCGAAGCTCGTGGCCTGTACCGTACTCAAGCGGCGTCGTCCATATCGTGGGGGGCGTGTTGGGGCTCATGCCCGTCCCGCGCGACGCCTTTGTTCCGCGCTTCCGCCTCGAGCAGGGTTGCCTTGCGCGTGAGGCCCCAGCGGTAGCCGGCCAGCGCACCGCCCTTTTGCACGACCCGATGACACGGAATGGCCAGGGCGACGGGATTCGAAGCGCAGGCGCTCGCGACGGCGCGCACGGCCCGCGGCGCGCCGAGCGCTTCGGCGATCTGCGTATAGCTGCGGGTCTCGCCGTAGGGAATCCGCCGCAAGGCGTCCCATACGCGCTGACGAAATGCCGTCGTGCTGACGTCGAGCGGCAGATCGAACGTTTCGCGCCGGCCTTGCAGGTAGGCATCGATTTGCTCGACGAATGGCGCGATGCGCGTCGCGTCTTCGACGAGATCGGCTTTCATGAACGCCTGGCGCAGCGCTTCGGCGAGCGCGGCGTCGTCGTCGCCAAATGCGATACGGCAAATGCCGCGATCGGTGGCCGCGACAAGCACTTGGCCGAGCGCCGTGGGGGCGCAGGCGTAATGGACGCGCAACCCCTCTCCTTGCTTGCGGTAGGCGGACGGCGCCATGCCGAGCTCCCCGGCCACGCTGTCATACAGCCGCGATGGCGAGTTAAAGCCCGCATCGAGCGCCGCGCGCGTCACCGCTTCGCCGCGCTGCAAGGCGTCGCGCAGTGCAGCTCCGCGCCGGGCGGCCTGATATTCGCGCGGCGACACGCCGACGATGCGCTTGAACAACCGTTGCAGATGAAACGGGCTCACGTGCACGGCCTCGCTCAACTGGGCAAGCGTCAGGCGGGCGGCCGGATCGGCGTCCAGCGTTGCGCAGGCGCGCGCCACGATGGCCAGGTCGCGCGGCAAGCCGTCCGGGCGGCAGCGCTTGCAAGGACGAAAGCCCGCCGCCCGCGCCTCCTCGGCCGTGTCGAAAAAGGCGACGTTCTCGCGACGGGGCAGGCGCGAAGCGCACGAGGGGCGGCAAAAGACGCCCGTCGTCGCGACAGCGTAATAGAACGCGCCGTCCGCGTGGGCGTCGCGTTGGGTCACGGCGTCCCAGCGATCGATATCCGTCTGATAGTGATAGGCGGTGTCCGTATCCATGAGATTCCTCGGCATTGGCTACATGATGCCTACTGTATGCGTCCCCGCCGAGCCCTGCGCGCGGAATGTTGCGGTCTCATTCCCGGTCGTCCTCATTCGGCCCCGACCGATACCTTTTATCTGTCCCCAAATGTTGCCTGAACGTGGCTTCTGGCCGTCAGGGCCCAGTCCGGCTTGGCTGGCACCGGTTTCACCAAAAGTTGGGACGCTTCGTCATTTTCGGTCATAAAAAAGATATTGCATTGCACCATCGACGTGTGTATAGTTGGAACTGTCTCCTCCATGTCTCCTCCTGATATGGATTCAGCCCGCCTCTTAGGCGGGCTTTTTTTTTCGTCGGCCGAAATGAGCGCCGTGGCGGTCGCCCCCGGCCCCGCGCAGAGCGGCATCCGGGCGCCGGCCGGTACGTTGCACCTCCCTCCTGTGGTTCCCGACTGCCCTCCCCTGCCCTTATCCACGCACGCCGCGGATGCGTTCGCGCGCACCCCGAGCCGTCCCACAAGGAGAGTCCCGATGAAGCCGACGATTCGCGAAATCGATCACGTCGTCATCCGTGCGGCCGACCCGGCGCGATTGACGCGCTTTTACTGCGACGCGCTCGGCTGCACGGTGGAAAAGGAGCAGCCCGATATCGGACTGACCCAACTGCGCGCCGGACGCTCCATGATCGATCTGCTGGCCGTGGGAGCGTCGATCGATCGGGCAGACAGCGGCACGCCAGGCACCGGCCGCAACATGGATCACGTGTGTTTGCGCGTCGAGGAGTACGACCCGCCCCGGCTCATCGCCCATTTGACCTCGCATGGCGCGCGAATCGGGCCTGAGGGAAGGCGCTACGGTGCCGATGGCTACGGCCAGTCGATTTATCTATTCGACCCCGAGGGCAATATGATCGAATTGAAGGGGCCCCCTGAATCGGCGCGCGTCACGGCGCTTTAGGGCGATTGGGGGCATGTTGACGGCATTGTGACGGCATTGTGACGACATTGTGACGACATTGTGATGGCGTTTCGACCGTCTGGGCTCGGCGCCGCTGTGGCGCCAGTACAAGGCAGGCCACTATTCGCATGACCGCATCGGGCGGAGCCATCGCCGCCGTCCCCACATGTCCGTCCTTACGCGGCCGCACGCGCCTTGAGCACCGCCCACTGCAATTCGATCGGATCCGCGTTCGTGCTGCTGAGCCAGGCCGAACCGTCCTGCACCGTGAACTGCAAGCGCATCGTCCGCTCGGCCAGCTTGGCGAGCGCTTCGCCGACGCCTTCGGCGAGCGACCACACTTCGACATTGCGCAGCCTCTCGACCTTCCCGCGCAAGCCGTCCCACCAGATCTGGGAGGTACGCCCCCCATAAGCGATCACGAGCACGTTATCGGCGCGCCCGCTCGCTTTCGCCAGCCGGCGCTCGTCCGGCTGCCCGACTTCGATCCACGTTTGAATGGCCCCGGTCAGGTCTTTTTGCCATAGATCGGGTTCGTCGGTATCGGAAAGCCCCTTGGCCAGTTCGAGCCGTTCGCTCGCGAAGAAGGCGAAGGCGGCGAGGCGCACCATCATCCGCTCGTCGGTCTCGGAGGGGTGGCGTGCGATGGTCAGCGAATGATCGCCGTAGTAATGCCGATCCATATCTGCGATTTGGAGCTCGGCTTTATAGATCGTCGATTTGAGGGCCATGCGGCGTGAAGAAGCTCGTCGTTTGCGCGAATCGGTCGCGTGTCGGAAGGGGCGGACGCGCCATGCGCGCAGCCGCCGTCGGCGCGTGATGATAGCGAAAAACGAGCATGCCAATGGCAAACGGCTCGGAATGCTCCGAGCCGTGATCCGGCGAAAGGACGCCCGAACGCGAATGCCGACGCGAAGTCGAGCGTGTCGCGAACGCGTGCAAACGGGATCGGCCGACCCAGTGTGAGTCGACCGTCCTCAAAGAGAGGCGCTGCGCGATACGGATCGCGCTATGCGCTATCCCCTATTGCTTGATGAATTCGGCGTGGGTCCAAAGGCCCTGTGTATCATCGTTGGCGGCGTTCACGAATTCGATGTCCCGGCCCACGACCCGCACGACACGGAAGTCCGCATGCTCGGGTGCCGAGAGGCATTGGAATCCCGAGAAGAACTCCTGCATCTTTTGTTGCTCGCCCGCTTGTGCGTGCTGATAAGCCGAGTCGAGCTTATCCTTCGACAGGCAGCCGTAGGCGTTGGCCTTGAATTGGAAAGTTTGTTGAGGCTTCAGGACATCGTCCTGCGCTTGTGCGAGCGTGGCCGCGGCGGTCAACCCCACGAGCACCAAAAGCATACCGGCTTGCTTTTTCATAAACGTCTCCATGCGGGTTTTTACGTAGGTTAGCTATGTATTTAAAGGCAATCAAAAACCCGCGTGTTTGAGCGTAGATCATACGTACGAAAGCACAAGCACAACTTGTGTGCGTTTGCAAAAGCGACGGATTGTCGCACCGCTTCCAGCCCCTTCCCGCCATGCTCGTTGGCTCATTTGCAGGCCTTGCATGGCGGGCGCGCAGGCGGGTCGTAAGGCACCGATGCCACGTGGCGTAAGGCGCTGCCCGGACGGTCCGATCGCTGTCTTCGAACGAATTAAGCTGATTAATAAATCCCAAAGGCGTTTTGCCGCGGCGCACATAAAGACGATTTAAAGCGCGTCGGCAAAACGCGAGATAAGGGTTTAGCTACAGGACAAAAAAGATGCCAGATACCGATCGGCCCGCTGGGGTGCCGCCGCTTGCCGCGGGGGGCCCACCAAAACGCCTGTTCGATCGCACGAGGACAGCGACATGCGCTTAGAATAAATCTCACGTTCCGAGCTTACGCCTTGCATTGGCGCGGGAGACTCATCGTGATCGAGCGAGTAATTTTGGGTGCGTTCCTCGTGCTGCCGCTGCTGATCGTGGCGTTCCTTTTCTCTGACGAGCTCTGGCAAGACCACGTGCGCCAAACGCGCCATTCGGAGCCGCGTCGCCTGGACTGGCGGCATCCGCTGCGTAGCTTGTTGCATCGTCATTAGCGGGCGCCCCCCGCTGACATCCGCCGCCCCTACCGGGAACGAGAGCACACGCCCCTCGTTTCCACGACCGTTGACGTCGATCAAATCCGCCGCAACCGCCCCGTTTTACCGTGCCCGGTTCGGCCCGAGTATTCGTCATACTTAAAAGAATTCGGTCTCGATCGACTTCCAACTATCTCGTCATTAAAAACGTTTTCATCGTACAAAACACTTAAGGCTTTCTACCGAGATGCCGTTCACGGGCCTTGTGACCGGTGCGCGTTTCCCCTGGCGCCGGTGGACGACAGAGACGTCCTTTTACCAGAGGTAGCGAAGAGATGAACTTTTCCCACATGAAGGTGGCGAGCCGCCTCGGAATCGGGTTTGCGCTGGTTTCGATCCTGCTCGTCGTAGTGACGGCATTCGCCCTTGTGCGGATGGGCGAACTTGAATCGTCGATGGTCGATATCACCGACGTGAACGCCGTCGAGGCGGGGCTGGCCAGCCGGCTCGACACCAGCATTTCCAATCGAGCGCTTGCCTTGCGCAACCTGATCCTCCTGCAAGCCGATCAGCAAGACCAGGTGCAAACGGAAACGCAGCGGTTCGACGCGGAAACCGTGGCGTATGACGAGAGTCGCGAAAAGCTCGCGAAGATGTTCACGCTTCCGGGCACCAGCGTGGAAGAGACGCAGTTGCTCCAACAAATCGTCCAGCAAGGCGACTTGGCGTTGCCGCTCATGCGCAAGGCCAAGGAACTCGCGCTGGCGGGCCAGCGCGACGATGCCTACCATCTGCTGCGTTTCGAGTTGCGCCCGATTCAGGCGAAATGGTGGGGCTGCGTTCGCAGCCTGCGCGATTTGGAGCGCAAGCAGAACGATCAGCTGACCGTCGACGCGAAGGCATCGTACGCATCGAGCCGCATCGGCATCATCGGGTTGGCCTTGGCCGCGTTGCTCGTCAGCATCGTCTCGGCGTTGCTCATCACTCGCGGCATCATCTCGCAGCTCGGCGGCGAGCCGACCGATGCGGCCGATGCGGCCGAACGCGTCGCAACCGGGGATCTGACGACCGACGTTGTCGTGAAGCACGGCGACAACACCAGCCTCATGCACGCCATGAAGACGATGCGCGAAAGCCTCGTCGGTATCGTGAGCCAGGTTCATGTCAGCACGGGCGCCATTGCGTCGGCCGCGGGTCAAATCGCGAGCGGCAACCTGGATCTATCGTCGCGCACGGAAGAGCAGGCGGCTTCGCTCGAGCAGACGGCAGCGTCGATGGAAGAGCTGACGGCGACGGTTAAGCGCAACTCCGAGCACGCGCGCCAGGCGAACGAACTCGCCGCATCGGCTTCGGACGTCTCGCAACGCGCCGGCGACGTTGTCTCCGAGGTGGTGCAGACGATGGGTGCGATCAATCAGGCATCCCAAAAGATCTTCGAGATCATCGGCGTCATCGACGGCATCGCGTTCCAAACGAACATCCTTGCGTTGAATGCGGCCGTCGAGGCGGCGCGGGCCGGCGAGCAAGGCCGCGGCTTCGCGGTGGTGGCGTCCGAAGTGCGCTCGCTTGCGCAGCGCTCGGCCACGGCCGCGAAGGAAATCAAGGCGTTGATCGGCGGCTCGGTCGAACAAGTCGAGGTGGGCAATCGTCTCGTCGATGAAGCGGGCGCGACGATGAAAGAGGTGCTCGACAGCGTCAAGCGCGTCACCTCGATCATGGGCGAGATCATGAACGCGAGCGAAGAGCAGGCGACGGGCATCGAACAGATCAACCTGGCGCTCACGCAGATGGATCAAGTCACGCAGCAAAACGCCGCGCTCGTCGAAGAAGCGGCCGCCGCGGCCGAATCGATGCGTGAGCAGGCCAGCACGCTGGTCGAGGCCGTCAGCGTATTCAAGCTGCGTGAGGGGGCATCGGAGGGGGCCATGCGCACGCGGTTCGCGCCGTCGCCGTCGTTGTCATCGCCGCGGCTCGCGAAGCGCGCCGCCGGTGCGATGTTGGCCTACGAGCCGGCGTGATTCGAAGCGATTCCAAGCGATTCGCAAGCGGCTCGCGACGCAAACGTTTCAATGCGAATCCTCGCGGCCGCTCCAACGATTCGCCAGCAGCAGACATGGCTGCGCGCGCCCGACGGGATCCGGCTGTAAGCGTGTGCGCGCTATCCCAAGTACCCGACGTCATTCGTTGGAGGTTGTGTTCATGGAAGATCAGGTGCCGGTTTGCAGCGCGCAACAGCGTACGCGCACGCTTGACGTGCAAGAGGACGAGCCGGCGCGATACGTGCGTGCGCCGAATACGTCCGCCAATCTCTTCCTGCATGTCGGCGCGCTGCCCGACAGCGCGCGCGCATTGCAATTCGGGCCGCCGCCTGCCACGTTTTGGCTCACGGGCTTGAGCGGCGCGGGTAAATCGACGATCGCGTTCGAATTCGAACAGCGGCTCCGGCTCGAGCGGCGCCCTTGCGTGGTGCTCGACGGCGACGCCTTGCGTTGCGGGCTGAGCCGCGATCTCGGCTTTTCGGAACGAGACCGGCGCGAAAACATTCGCCGGACGGCGGAAGTCGCACGGATGATGAACGACGTCGGCCTCGTGGTCGTCACCTCCCTCGTTTCTCCGCTGTGCGACGATCGGGCCGTGGCGCGCGTGATCATCGGCGAAGAGCGCTTCGTCGAGGTGTATGTCAGTACGTCGTTGCAAGTGTGCGAATCGCGCGACCCAAAGGGGCTTTATCGGAAGGCGCGATGCGGTGAGCTGCCGGATTTCACGGGCGTGAGTGCGCCCTATGAACCGCCGCCGGCACCGGCCTTGGTACTCGATACGTCGACTATGCGAAAGGGAGCCGCGGGGGCACTGCTATTCGCACATCTGATGCGCAGCGCATCCGGGCAGGGAGACGCGCGTGCCAAGTGACACCACTCTGCGTGCGATGCCCGCTGCTTACGACGTGTTCAACGGCGACGCCGATGGACTGTGCGCACTGCATCAGCTGCGTCTCGCGCAGCCGCGCGACGCGCACCTCATCACAGGCGTCAAACGCGATATCGGCCTTTTGCGCCGGGTGCCCCGCGGCCCTGGGATCGAGGTCACGGTATTGGACGTATCGCTCGATGCGAACGTCGATGCGTTGGCCCGCCTGCTCGATGGCGGCGCCCACATCGCTTACTTCGATCATCACAGCGCCAGTCGCGCGTTCTCTCATTCGCGGCTGCAACTCGAATGGGACGATTCGCCGCAAGTGTGCACGAGCGTCATTGTCGATCGCACGCTCGGCGGACGTCATCGCCCGTGGGCGATCGCCGGTGCGTTCGGCGACAACCTCGACGCGACAGCGCATCGGCTGGCCGCCGATGAAGCGTGGTCCGAGCGCGAGATCGCGTCGTTGCAGGCACTCGGGCACCTGCTCAATTACAACGCGTACGGCGAAACGATCGACGATCTCCATATCCGACCCGATGCGCTCTATCTCGCACTGCATGAGTTTGCCGATCCGTTGGCGTTTATCGCCGCCTCGCCGTATTACCGCCAGCTCGAGCACGGGTATCGCGAAGACCTGGCGCACGCCGATAGGCTTGCGCCGTATTACACGTGCCGCGCCGGCGAGGTTTATCTGCTGCCCGCCGAAGCTTGGGCGCGGCGCATCTCGGGCACGCTCGCCAATCGCTTGACGCATGCGCGGCGCGACTTGGCGTTCGCGGTTCTGAGTGTACGTACGGATGGCGCCTATTGCGTGAGCGTGCGTTCGGCGCAACCCGATGTGTGCCCCGCCGATGTCCTATGCCGGCGCTTCGAGAGCGGCGGAGGACGGCGCGGCGCGGCTGGAATCAACGCGTTGCCGGCGGCGCGGATCGATGAGTTCATCGAAGCATTTTCAGCGTATTTCGTGAAAACGGATGGTCCGGACGCCGAGCACGTCGCCGGTGCGAAATCGGAATTCACGCGAAGCGAAAAGTAACAAGCCAGCGTTACGCCTTAATAAAGCAGTAAGAAGAGAGGGTCACCCCATGAGCGTCAAACCCGTTTCCTTGCCGGAAGGCAGCCGTCCCCATCCCGTGTTGATGATTCCCCTGCGGCGCTGCGGCAGTCACGCATTGCGATTGCGATTGAATTTCAATCCCCACTTCTATTCGCCGTATCCCCTGCATGTGGTGGACTTCATGCCGATCCTGCCGCTCTACGGCAACCTCGAGGACGATCGCGCGTATCTTCGGCTGGTGAGTGACATCGTCGGACTGCAGGCGGCCAGCATGGTGAAGTGGCCGGGTATCGTCTTCGATCCGGTGGAGATTTTCGAAGCGATTCGTCATCGGCCGCGCAGTGTGCATCGCGTCGTGTGGGAATTGCTGCTGCGCGCCGGCGAGCAGCGCGGCGCCCGCGTGGTCATGGATAAGTCGCTCGATAGCGTCCATTACGCCGACGAGCTCATGCGGCAATTTCCGGACATGCTGTTCCTGAATGTCGTGCGCGACCCGCGCGCGCAGATCGCATCGATGAACAAGGCGATCATTCACGAGTTCGATACGCTGCTCAACACGCACACCTGGCTCGAGGCGCATCGCGCGGCCGATGCGGTGCTGGCCGAGTATCCGGACCGGACACTGACGATTCGCTATGAAGATTTCGTCGCGGATGAGCAGTCCGTCCTGAAAGCGGTGTGCGCATTCCTCGGCATCGCGTTTTTGCCGGGCATGGTCGACATTTCTCACTCGGACGAAGCGCAGCAGATCGCGCGCCGCTCGGCGTTGTGGTCGTCGAACTGTTTCGCGCCGATTGCAGCCAACGTCGATAAATACAAGAAGGTTTTGCCGCTGGACGAGATCTCGGTGATCGAGACGTTGACGAGCGAATATATGCAGCGCTACGGCTATGAGCGCATGACCGGCGCGGCGGCGCGGATCGACGCATCCGCATTCGATGCGGCACGCCAGACGTCCGACGAGGCGCGGACGCACGCTTGGCAAACGCTCGAGCGCACCAACTTCCGCGACTTCGCGCTGCGGCGCCATCGCGCCGAATATTTGGCCTCGGTGCGCGCGCGCATGGAGCAATGTGCGCACACGCGAGCGCAGCGAGGCGACGAAGCGCCCGTCAAGCTCGACGAACTGGCCGAAGCGTTCGAGGTGACCGACTGACGGTTCGATCCCTTCGCCAACGAAACAACGAGACTTGCCGCATGGGCGGAACGTGAAGCATTGCAGCGTGTGCTGCATTGACGTTCCGCCATTGACGGCTGGCCGTGCAACCTGAGAGAAACCCATCCATGTCGATTGCACTGATGTTGCAGACGCAGATCGCCCTTGCCGCCGCATCGGGCCTGTCGATCGGCTTCGCGCTCGGCCTCGTCGGCGGCGGTGCCGGGACGCTGTCGGTGCCGCTGCTGCTGTACGTCGTGAAAGTGGGCGACCCGCACGTCGCGATCGGCACGACCGCGGCTGCGATCGCCGTGACCGCGCTGATCAACCTCATCTCGTACGCCCGGGCGGGCCTCGTGCGTTGGCGCACGAGTGTCGTGTTCGCGGCAGCCGGCGTGGGTGGCGCGTTCGCCGGGTCGCGCTGGTCGCTGCATGTGGACGGCGGTGTCGTGATGTTGGTGCTCGCGGGGATCGTCGCCGTCGTCGGCATGTTGATGCTGACCAAAGGAAAAGCGGTGCACGCAGCGGCGCCTGCTCAAGTGGTGGCAGGCCGCGGCCTTGCGACCGCCGGGGCCGGGGTCGCCGTGGGTGGTGTGGCCGGCTTCTTCGGCATCAGCGGCGGCTTCCTGTCTGTCCCGGCGCTGCATTTCATCGCGCGCGTGCCGATGCTCGAAGCGGTCGCGTCGTCGCTCGTATCGGTAGTCGTCTTCGGTGCCACGACGGCGGCCAATTACGGCATGGCCGGCAAGGTCGACCTGCGGCTTGCGCTGGCGCTCGTCGCCGGCGGCGTAATGGGCGGCCACGCCGGGATGCGAGCGGCCAAAGCGATGGCCGTGAAAGGGGCCGCTTTGCGGCGTGTCTTCGCGCTCATGCTGCTCGTCATTGCGGGCTACATCGCCTATCGAAGCGTTCACTAGTCTAGTCCCCGGACCTTTCGGCCCATCTCCGCTTGTTTGAAAGACACCACCGAAAAACCAAGAGAACCCTCATGTCTACCCTATTGGATTCCCCCGAAGCGGATACGGCACGGATCGCCGCATCCCGCATGGACCACCTCGACTGGCTCGAGGCCGAATCGATCCACATCCTGCGCGAGCTCGTGGCCGAATGCAGCAAGCCGGCGCTGCTGTTTTCGGGCGGCAAGGATTCGGTGGTCGTACTGCATCTGGCGTTGAAGGCGTTCGGGCTGGGCGCCAAGCGCAAGACCTCGCTGCCGTTCCCGCTCGTGCATATCGATACGGGGCACAACTACCCCGAAGTGATCGATTTCCGCGATCGCCGGGCC
>NZ_JBQCDN010000028.1:0-3776 GCF_051961175.1 Trinickia sp.
TGCCTGCGGGGCGCGTACCGGCTTTGGGCAGCGTGCCGCCCGCGTGGCTCAGCGTGCCCGTCAGCGCGAAGTAGCCGCTTGCCGAGCTCGTGCAGGAAAGCTTCGTCGTCTGCGTGCCGGCAGGCACTGCGAACGAGCCGCTGCCGCGCAGGTTGCCGGTGTAGTCCTGAACCGACCAGTTCACGCGGTCGGCAGCCGGCGCGTTCGTCACGAATTGAATCGTGAACGCCCCGCTCAGCGGGAACATGCGCACGCCGTTGGCCACAGGCGTATCGGCCGAGATCAATCCATTCGGTGTCCCGCCTGCCACTGTCGTCGCCGCGGCCGAGCACGTGATTGAATTGGCCGGCGGCGTTTGCGCCTCGGCACTGCTCGATCCGACGCTGGCGAATGCATAAATCGCAGCCGCAGCAATATTAAGGAGTCCTAAGGAACGGGTCGTGGGGGCTTTGAACACGGATTGCATGGATAGACCTATCAATCAATAAAACTGAATGGGTTCGCCAGATATCGAGCCATGGCGATCGGATCCGCGGACCCGGTATGCTTGGGTAGCCGCGCTGGCACTGAACGCTGCATCTACAGTACGTTCAGTATCGTTTGGATCGCTGGCCTTGCCTATTCGGCGAGCACTGAAGCTTTTGTAATATGTGACGCCGATCGCGTCAGGCGTTTCCTACAGCACGCCCGGCGCCCGAGACGGTGGCTATTCGCCGCGTCCCAATCTTTAGGCGCCCCTCGATGGCAGGATGCCCGCACGATACGGCTTGCAAAGCAAAACGCCGGGCTTGGCGCCCGGCATCTTGTTTGAGAGGAAGTGAGCCCGAAGAGGGCTCATTGAGGCAAGTCGGGACTTACTGCCCGGTATAGCCGACCGGCGCCGTGACGTTCGCCTTGATCACGCTGACGTTCTTCGACACGACATAGATCGGCGCTTCCGACAGCGTAAGGTCCACCACGCCGTTCTTATAAGGAAGGATGGCCGGATTACCCATCATGTCGAACGTCACCACCTTGCCGCTCGTCCCGGGCGAATCGACTGCGAGCGCATAGCTCTTGCGGGCGGTCTGGCTGTAGACGCCCGCGGACGTCGGCCAGTTCGCATTGTCGTGCGTCCACAGTGCGGTTACGACCGGACCGCCGCCGAGCCGCTGGAACGCGTAGCCATAGTCCGACGCAGGCAGGTTCTTCAGATGCCCCAGTGTCTCGGTGCCGTCAATGATGCGCGTCATCGCGGCGAATGCCATGGAAACCGGCTTCGGGCTCAGCGCCGTCGCGTGGAAATCGCCCTGTGCATGCTCGAGATCGAAGAACGTGCCGAAGCCCACTTCGCCGGGATAATCCGAACCGTTGAAGAAGTAGGTGACCTGGGCGCCTTCGCCGAGCACGATCAAATGTGCACGGGCGGAAACGGCAGCTTGTGCGTAGAGCTGATTGGCCGACGGCCCGGTGGCGTAGGTGATGCCGTTATCGTAGGCCACGCCGAGCTCGGTCGCCCACAAGCGCATGTTCGGCTTGTACTGCTGCATCTCGGCGCGAAGATCGCGCATTTGGCGGTCAAGCGCCTGCTGCTGGTAGTACGGGTCCTTGCTCGTGTCCCACAGCTCCGGCGGGAACGCAGGGGAATCGTGGTGCGCCCAGTAGCCGTGCGTCGAAATGCCATCGACGTAGTTCATCAGGCCGAGCGAGGCATAGGTGCGCAACAAGTTGGCGGTACACCACGATCCGGTCAAGCCCGGATCGGGGCTCGCCACGCCCATCACCACCGCATGGGGATCCGCCGAATGAATGCCTTCCCATGCCGCCTTGTACATCTCCACGAAGTTCGCGGCAGAATCCACCCACGACGGCTCCCAGGTCACCTGGTAGTAGTTGTGCTGCATGTTCGGGAAGTACGCGTCGCGGATCGCCTTGGCATCGGCTCCGACACGTGCCATGTAGCCTTTGAAGTACGAGAAGTCCTTCGGCGCGTATGAGTCACGCTCGAATGCGCCGGTCCGGCTTGCCCAGGCCGGCACGCCGTCCAGACGCACGAGGCGGGCAATACGCCCCGTCTTGAAGAGGGGATCCACGTCGGCCGTACTTTGGGCCGCCGTCGGCTTCCAGCTGTTCGCCCGGTCCGGCTCCATGGTCGACATCTGACGCCAGTCGACTGCCTGCGAAATCTTCAGCGCGTCGAGCAACGCCGGTTTGTCGCTCAAGCCTTGCATACCGAAGCGATGCTGATCCTGACTCGCGAAGGGCGCCGGTGGCAGCGCCCACGAAACGCTCGGCAGCACGCCGAACGTCGCGATGCCCCTCGGCCGCGTACCGGCCTTCGGCAGCGTGCCGCCCGCACGGCTCAGCGAAGCGGTAATCGCGAAATAGCCGCTTGCGGTGTCCGTGCAAGACAAGGTAGACGTGCGAGTGCCGGCTGGAACATTGAATGATCCGCTGCCGCGAAGATTGCCTGCGTAGTCCTGAACCGTCCAGTTCACGCGGTCGGCGACGGGCGCATTCGTCACGAATTGAATTTTGAACGCGCTGCTGAGCGGAAACAGGCGGAAACCGTTCGATGTCGGCGCATCGGCAGAGATCAATCCGTGCGGCGTGCCGCCGGACGTTGTCGTCGGCGCCGAACACGTGATGGAATTGGCCGGCGGCGTCTGTGCCATTGCCGTGGCCGGTACCATGCTCGCAAATGCGTAGACCGCCGCGGCAGCAATGCTTAGTAGTCCTAAAGAAGGGTGTATAGGGGGTTTTAAAATGGCGTGCATTGAGTTACCTATCAACCAATTGCAGTAAGAAGGTTCGCCACATAGTGAACAATGGCGAGCGAATTCCCGCGAACCCCGTATGTGCTACTGGTTGCGATTTGAGCTGAACGCTGGACCTTCCGCGCATTCAGAATCGTTCGAGTCGCTCGCGCCGCATAGCGGAGAGCACCGAACTTTTGTAATAGACGAAGCCGATTGCGTCAGGAATTACAACGCGGGGGGTACATCGACAATGCGAACTTCGGACAACTGAGGCGTCGCCGTCGGGGACATTCGGATCCGATCCCGTCGGACAACGATGTATGAAGAGTCGTACAGCATTGCAAAGTTCCCACTAATTCGCTTTTTTGATACGAAAAAGCGGCCAACCTGCATCGATTTGGCGTCTTTTTCGGTCAGTGGCCGTTTTTTGATGCCTTGGCGGCTTGGAGCGCGTGGTACTTCGCGAGCAGCCCTTCGGGCGTCTCGATATGCTGCGGATCGTTCGGAATGCATTCGACAGGGCAGACCTGCCGGCACTGCGGTTCGTCAAAATGGCCGACGCACTCCGTGCACTTCGCCGGGTCGATGACATAGATATCGGGCCCCATCGAAATCGCGTCGTTCGGGCATTCGGGCTCGCACACGTCGCAATTGATGCACTCGTCGGTAATCAGTAAAGCCATGCTGTCAACGGAGAAAGCGGAATGAACGGACGTTGGTGGCGTGCCGGGTGGGGCTGCCGCCCGGGGGCGAACTCGGGCAAGGATTGCTGGCTTGCACGCCGAGCGCACACCACTGCGGCCTTGCACGCGGCAGTCGCGTGCCGTATTGCCGCAGGGCTATTTTAGCCCGGGTTCCGGTTCGCCGGTGCCCGGGGGCGACGACATTTGGACGCTCAGGGCCGCGCCTGCGCCTCTTTCGTCATCTCGGCGACTTTGTCCGTCAGCCATTTTTCGACCGAAGGGAATACGAACTTGCTGACGTCGCCGCCGAGTTGTGCGATCTCGCGCACGATCGTACCGGAGATGAATTGGTACT
>NZ_JBQCDN010000029.1:0-22974 GCF_051961175.1 Trinickia sp.
ATCTGATGACGTTTTCGATGCGTCAGCGCGGATCACGCGTGGCGCTTTTTCTTCTATTGACTGCTTTGAGTTTGGGCATGGCGAGCGTTTCCAGATAACGCGGAAGCTCTGACGCCAGAAACTCGGCAAATCCCTCGGCCGCCGGAGAAAGCGACCGTCCCGCAGGCCGATAGAGACACACCTTGCGCACGGTTTCCGGCTCGACAACACGCAACTGGATCAGCCCAAATGGTGCGGCCAGTACGCCAACATAGCTGGGTGCCAATGTGGCGGCCACACCTTGTGCTGCAATACCTAAAGCAGTTGTCATGTTGTCAACGATGTCTACCGGGACAACTCGCTCGTGCTCCGGGGCATTGATCCGCATCCGTTCAACGCTGATTTCATGATCGTGCCCTGCAGCAACCAGGGGCACATTTTGAAGATCACTCCATCGCACAGACTTGCTGGACGCCAATGGATGCTTGGGGGTGCACCACAGCACCCATGGACTGTCGAACAGCGGTTGGGCGTGAGCTGTTGCCCCCGTGGCACGGTCTGGGCCAACGGCCATATCTATGTCTCCGGACGACACCGTTGCAACCAGACGCTCGACTGCTACGTCGCGGATGCGAACAACCACTTTGGGCCGCAGAGACGCATAGCGATGAATGATTTGCGGCAACACCGACGCGGCGAGTACCAGCGGTGCACCGACACGCACCAGCCCGGAGGCTCGGTTGCGAATGTCATCCGCAGCCACATCCGCAGCTTGCACATGGCGCAGGATGGATTGTGCTGACGGCAAATAGTCACGGCCGGCGCTGCTGAGTTCGACCCGCCGTGTTGTGCGCTCAAGTAGCCTGAATCCGACGGTGGCCTCAAGCTCGGCAACCAGTTGGCTGACGGCTTGCACCGTGAGTCCAAGGCGGTTGGCCGCCGCACTGAAGCTGCGTACATCTGCAACCAGGACAAAGGCTTCCAGTTGCCGGAGAACAATTCGAGAAAGTGCCATTGGTCGATTATCAAGCAGTTCTTGAAAAATGACCATAATCGATTGATTGTTGCTACACGCTTGCGCTGGAAAGATTCCCCTCAAGACCCTCCGACAAGGGCTGAAAGCCGAGCCACACCCAGTGACCCACATCACATAACGAGTGGAGACATTTGATGACCAGCGCCCACCATGTCGCAGGAGGCGAAACCGCCTCCTGTCCGGAAGAAACCGAAGACGCGACCTACGCACGCGTCACCCGTCGGATCATTCCCTTTCTTTGCCTGTGTTTCGTGATCGCTTTCCTCGATCGCGTGAACGTCGGCTTTGCCAAGCTGCAGATGCAACAGGATCTGCATCTCAGCGAAACGGTCTATGGGTTGGGTGCCGGCATCTTCTTCATCGCCTATTTCCTGTTCGAGGTGCCCAGCAACCTCATCATGCACCGTGTTGGCGGCCGCCGCTGGATCGCACGGATCATGATCACCTGGGCTTTGCTGACCTGCGGCATGGCGTTCGTGCGCAGTGAGATGTCCTTTTATGCAGTGCGATTCCTGCTGGGAGCAGCCGAGGCCGGCTTTTTTCCGGGGATCATTCTGTACCTGACTTATTGGTACCCGGTGCAACGCCGCAGCCGCATCACCGCGCTGTTCATGACGGCCATTCCTATCTCCGGCGTGCTGGGTGGCATTGTGTCGGGCTCGATTCTGGCGTCTATGAATGGCGTCCATGGTTTGGCGGGCTGGCAATGGCTCTTCTTACTGGAAGGCATCCCCTCCCTGATCATTGGCGTCTGCGTACTCTTCTATCTGGACGACAGCATTGGCGCCGCGGGTTGGCTGACGCAAACACAAAAGCACCTTCTGCAGTACAACATCGAGACGGAATCTTCAGCCAAGAAGCATGTTTCCGTCCGCTCAGCCTTCCGGCATCCGTTGGTGTGGCTGCTTGCGTTGGTGTACTTCGGCAGTTCCATGGGGCAGTACGGCTTTGGTTTCTGGCTGCCTTCAATCATCAAGGCCACCGGGGTCTCCAGCGCATTGGATATCGGCCTGCTCTCGGCCGTTCCTTATGCCTTCGGCGTCGCTGCGATGCTCCTGGTCGGCCGCAGTTCTGATCGCACAGGCGAGCGGCGCTGGCACTATGGTCTTTCGGCGGTTGTAGCGGCCAGCGGCCTGGTCGGGGCCGTCATTTGGAGCAACAACACCATTGCGGCCATGGTGGCGCTCACCATTGCAAGCATGGGCTTGCAGTGCCTGGCGCCTGTGTTCTGGACGCTGCCCACCGGTTTGCTTGGCGGCGTAGCCGCCGCCGCTGGCATCGCCGTCATCAACGCCATCGGCAATCTCGCAGGGTTCGTCAGCCCCTATCTGGTCGGCTGGGTCAAGGACACCACTGGCACGACGGCTGTGGGCATGTACGTCATTGCCGGTTTCCTGCTATTGGCCGGGGCATTGGTTGTCTTCGGTACCCAGCCAGCGGGCGCTTCTGCGCGCCGCTGAATTCCAACGCTCTTGTCTTGTCCACCTAAGGCCATGAACTACCTGCCGCAATGTCACGCCGGACGAGGCCTGGGACTCGTGCGGCGTGACGCAGTGCCAGGAAACCCTGCGCACCGCCATGGCCATCGGCGCCGATCGCGGCATCCTGGTGGAAACGAGCGAAGAACTGCAGCCGGTGGCCGTGGCCAAGCTGCGCAAGGCCATCGTCGACAAGGAACAACCGCAACTGATCATCCTCGGCAAGCAGGCGATTGACGACGCCGCCAACCAGACCGGCCAGATGCTGGCTGCACTGGCTGGCCTGCCGCAAGCCACGTTTGCCAAGCGCAGCGCCGGCGTGATGGTGCCCGATGTGGCCACGCTGGCGTCCAAGCAGTTTTCAAGTCTTTATGGTCGCTCAGCTCTTGTTAGAGTAAGGGGAAATATATGAATTCTAAAGATAAAGAAAACACGCTTGATAAAAATTCGTTGCATATTGGCCGTAGGAAAATGCTCGGATTTACATTGGCGCTACCAGCGTCACTTGCGATGAGTGCGCCGCGATGTCGCTCCCGCAGGCGGGTATGGTCCGATCACGCAATACAACACTGATCCGCAGAGCTTCCGCCGCTTTATGCAAGACCGAGCGCGCATTGAGCGATTGAGGACGCAGTTCGAGGAAATCATTGGTCCGGCTCAAGGCCCCAATCCGACAGGCGCTAGCGGCGTATATCTGCTGAAGGGCTGAGCAGGGTTGGCATCCCGACTTGTCCGTTGAGTCAGTAAGGAGGCAAGCATCGGCGTGATGCGTGCTTGTCTCCAAGCAACATCCCGTGTTCTTTCGACTCCGCAACACGCTTTCATGACGGTTGCCCCTATGTGGAAACTCCGACTTTTTTATCACTTCCTTCGCCAAGTATTGCCGACGGCCTTGGTATTGAGGTGTGTAGTGATGGCTGGCATCGTTGCATGGATGCCAGCAACCGCCCAGGTGACGGATTTACATGTACTTTCTGTCGAGCCGTCTGCGCTCCAAGGCCGAGTCTTTGGCGCAGGCGGCACAGCGCGCAAAATCGTTGCTCAAGCGTCGATTGCCGTGGACCCATTTGATCCACGTAATGCCGGCATCGCCGATATTACGCTAGCTCCACGTGACGCTAATGGTCGCGTAGTTGCGGTGGCAGATGTTGTCATTCTCGAACCAGCTCACGCAAATGGAACGCTCATAGTCGAAGTGCCGAACCGAGGCAGAAAGCTGATTGGTCGGTTTGTTGACGATGCACCGAGCAGTTTCGGTCGGCTGTCTGACTCTGGTGATGCCGGGAAGGGTTTTCTGCTCTCGAAAGGCTATACGCTGGTTTGGATCGGTTGGCAGGGGGATATCGTGCCCGATGGCCATCTGCTGGGGCTTTCCGTACCGACGTTGGCGGACATCACAGGGCCATCTCGCGACGAATGGGTATTTGGAACCCGACAGTCGGCGCAGCGGCAGACGGTTAAATTGTCCTATCCCGCGGTCAAGGAGGAGGGTGCTAGCTTAACCGTCCGAGCTCATCTTCGAGATGCGCGACAGAAGCCCGAAGGGCTATCGTTCCGTTTTCTTGACGATAGTACACTGGAGATCAACCGTCCGTCTGGACAGCCACCTAACGCCATCTACGAATTTGTGTACACAGCACGAGCACCCAAGGTCTTGGGGCTAGGATTCGCTGCGTTGCGTGATGTTGCGTACTTTCTGGGGCGTGAGGGCAGTGCCGCGAATCCTCTTGCAAGAGATGGCCATCCCCTCATGCGGCACTTACTTGGGTTCGGCGTTTCGCAGTCGGGTCGAGCGCTACGTGACTTCTTGTATCAAGGCTTCAATGAGGCAGCGAACCATCGCCCTGTATTTGACGGGCTGATAATGCAAGTTCCCGGTGCACGGAGAACTTTCACCAACGTACGTTTTGGTCAACCTGCTCGCAATCCAGGCCCCAACAGCGACGATCTGTACCCAGTGGATCAGTTCCCAATGGCGTACGAGGCGAGTATCGATCCGCATACCAATCGTCGAGATGGCTTACTAGAGCGTTGCCGCGCGAGCGGAACATGCCCGCGCATTATGCAAGTGGACTCGGAGTATGAAATTTGGGCGTCCCATGGCAGCCAAACCGTGACGGACCCCACCGGCCAGCATCTCGGACTGCCGCCGGAGGTGCGTGCCTACCTTATTGCCGGTGCACCGCATTACGCCTTCGTTGATTCTGTTGCGACATCCTCGCCAGAGTGCCGACTCCCGACTTCGCCTCTATATGCCGGTCCACTCATGCGTGCACTGTTGGTTGATATGGAGGGATGGGTTTCAAGGAAAATTAGTCCTCCCAACAGCCGATATCCAATGGTGGCAGATGGAACGCTTGTGCGTGCGGAAATTGATACTCAATATCAAGGTATGTCGGTTCTTGGTTATCAGGGCTACGTTCAGCCTTCATATCGCACTGACGCGTCAACAGGACTGCCCCGGATAGAAGGTGAGTATCCAGTTCTGACGGTTCGTACTGATAGGGACGGCCATGCCTTAGGTGCTATTCGACTTCCTGAGGTTGCAGTACCTCGTGCCACCTACATTGGCTGGAATCCCAGAAGCGATGTGGCAGATGGAATCTGTACCCAGCTTGGTGCGAGGGTACCTTTTGCGCGCACCTACTCCGAAAGAATAGCTACCGGTGATGTGCGTCAGTCGCTTGACGAGCGTTATCCGAGGCCTAAGGACTACGAACAGGCCATACGCAAGAACGTGCGTAGCCTGGTGCAGCAACGGTTGTTATTGCCTATCGACGCCTCTGTTGCGTTGAGTCGCGCCCTCAATTTGGTCGTAAGCGCGGCGCCGATACCGCGTTGACGGAATTTACTTTCCGCCCCAGCGATTCCAAGCCATGCGTAACAGCGCCGCGTTCGCTGCACGACGATCGAATAGTTCGGCGTTGAAGTCGTTGCCCGCCCAGATCCGGTTCGATATTATCGCCTCGCTATGCGTCAGCCTTCACGTTCCACGGCAGAAGGTCATCGATACGGTTGATCGGATACTCTGCGATGCGTGGAACGGCCCCCTGAAAGTCCGGACACAGTCTCCCAGTATTAAAAAAACGGTAACCGCATCTAGCCAATCTTGCGACAGATTTTACCAAGCAGCGCTAGTATGCATTCGGCGTCGCTCTCCGCTGGGGCGTCGTTGCCTGTGATGCGGGGAACGACTGGATGTCACCATCGGGTATCCCGAAACCGGTCATGATGATTGGATCGAGACACACAGATTTTCCTTGCTCCTGGCGAACGAGTCGAACAACGTGCTGTTGTACCGATCGGTGGGCGCCGAGATAGTCGTCTATTTCTATTTGTAGGTAGGAAGTGCCACTAGGGTGACCGTCGCAGCACCATCGCCGGGGAAGCGCTCAAGATAGTCTTGCTGTCCCGGCTTCGCTCTGATCTTGTCGGGATGGGAGGGGCCGGGACCGTCAGGCACGATACGGACACGCTCGTCGGCCGCTTGCGTAACCGCCCATCGCCTACCCGAACGTTCATCGCAAGCGACCGCTTTCGACCTTGGCGGAATCCCATTTACCAAGGCCGGCAGCTATGGCGAGCATGCCGACCGTGATAGGAATGCGATCGAGCGCCTTTCGTCGTTTTCGCGACAGGGCTGTGACGAGCATGAGCAGAAGGCCTGATCCCTCGTCCATGAAGTAGCGCCCCGACGCAAAATCGCCTTCGTCGACCTTGAAGCGGGCAAAGAAGGCTTCCATGAACACTTCGCCTTCGATGCCGGTGATGCCGAGATCGTCTTCGAGCGTCGTGGCCGATGTGATGACTTTGCTCTTCGACAAACCGCGCTCCTCGCGCACGAACGATTCGACTTCTTCGAGCAGCAGCGAATTGCTCATAGGCGGTCCTCGGGCTTCACGAGCTGGTTGTAATGAACGGCGCTGCGGTAGCTGATCACTGACACGTCGTAGGCGAGGATGACTTCGCCGATGATCGGGACGGTGCGACCGACAAACCTCGTTGTTACGATTGCGGTATAGGCCGGATTTCTCCATTCCCTGCAAAGGCGCTCGATTTCGGGCTTGATCAGTTCGGCAAGCCGGGCGATTGTGCGAGGCCCGCATCCAACCGATGCTTCCGTCGCCGTTCTCGCCGAGGAAGGGCAGCGCTACGCCCGCACGACCGTCACCCCCGCTGCTTCGATCGGTTTCGTCAATTCGGAGTCTGTCGTCTTCTCGACGACGATGGTCTGCGCGAGCGTGATGTCGCCGATGATGAACTGCGACGCCGCATTCAGTTTCGATGACGACGCGAGCACGACCGTCTCCGCGGCTCGCGCGGCGAGTGCTCGCTTGATCGCGGCTTCCTCGAAGTCGCCGGTGCTCAGGCCCTCTGTTGGATGAATGCCGGTCACACCCATGAAGTACAAGTCAGCATGGATGCGTGAGATTCCTTCCATCGCGGTCGCGCCAACGGCCACGATCGAATGCTTGTAGAGTCGCCCGCCAATCAGGATGACGTCGACCGACGGATGTTCCGCCAGCGCTGTGGCCACACTCGGACTGTGCGTGACGATTGTCGCTCGTAGATCGGCGGGAAGTTCCTTGACCAGCAGCGCCGACGTGGTGCCGCCGTCGATGATCACGGTTTGTCCAGGCGCAATCATCTTGGCCGCTCGCCGTGCGATCTGCCGTTTGGCGGCCGAGTCGATGTCCCGACGCTGCTCAAAAGGTGCAATCGCCGGAGAAACGGGCAACGCGCCTCCGTGAACTCGTTGCAGCAACCCTTCCGCCGCGAGTTCACGCAAGTCCCGACGGATCGTATCTTCCGACACGCCGAACGTGGTGCTGAGTTCGCTGGCGAGTACTTGCCCGTCGCGCTTGAGCGCACCGAGGATAGCTTTCTTGCGTTGTGTCGTCAGCATCGGCTTGCACGAAAAATCTTGATATTGCACGAATCTGCACGATACCATGAGCTTCCGTCAGCTGTCGATTGGAGGCGCAATGACCGTAACGAAAGACCGGGTTCGCATCGTCGATTCAACCGTACTCTCCGACGATTGGTACACGCTGAAGAAGGTGACATTCGACTTTCTTCGTCGAGACGGTACGTGGCAACGTCAAAGCCGTGAGACTTACGATCGAGGCAACGGAGCGACCATCTTGCTGCACAGCCGGAGCACCGGGAATGTCGTGCTCACCCGTCAGTTTCGGATGCCCGCGTTTGTCAACGGGCACGATGGCCTGCTCATCGAAGCGGCTGCCGGATTGCTTGACAACGCCACTCCGGAAGAACGCATCCGCTTGGAGGTAGAGGAAGAAACAGGGTACCGCGTACGCGATGTACGCAAGGTTTTCGAGGCTTATATGAGCCCGGGATCAGTGACGGAAAAGCTTTACTTCTACCTGGGAGAGTATGACGCTTCCATGCGCGTGAACAACGGTGGCGGCATCGAAGATGAAGGCGAAGATCTCGAAGTGATTGAAATGCCGTTGCGGACAGCATTGCAGTTGATCGACGATGGTGAGATTGTCGACGGCAAAACGATCATGCTTCTGCAGCATATCGCGTTGCGTGAACTGACAGAAGGGCGCCCGGTATGAAGCCCCAACTGATGCTGATAGCGGGCTCATGT
The DNA here is from genome assembly GCF_051961175.1 of Trinickia sp. GTDB lineage: Bacteria > Pseudomonadota > Gammaproteobacteria > Burkholderiales > Burkholderiaceae > Trinickia. The sequence continues at coordinate 8,111 of NZ_JBQCDN010000029.1, forward strand.
CGTAGTGGCACCCATGACCATCCCGCTCTCGGGGCTAACCGATCGGCAAGCCCTGTCCATCAAACTGATGTTGCGATAACACGGTTGAATCCCACTTACCGTCGATGAGGGCTCGATGAAGCATGCCGACGGTCAGCGTTTCTCGCTTAAACGAGTGCGGCCTTCTTGATTTTGAGAACGATCAGTTCTAATATCTTCTCCATGACTACCTCCGACAGTTCCCAAAACCGCACTCGTTTCCCTTCTGATCGTCCTGCGGAACGCGGCCGACCACGGGAATTCGATGTCGATCAGGCGATCGACGCTGCTGCTCGCGTCTTTTGGGAGCATGGCTATCACGCGACGCCTGTCGACGAGCTGTGCGAAGCGACCGGCGTGTTCCGCGGGAGTCTGTACCGGACGTTTGGCGACAAGCACGGCTTGCTTGTCGCGGCGTTCGATCGGTATGCGGAAGGTGCAGTCGCGCGACTGAAGGAGCGACTGGCCGCCGACATGCCACCCGTTGACGCGTTGCGCGCGGCGCTGCTGCATTACACGTTAGTCAGCGCGAATCTTCTGGATCGCCACGGCTGCCTGATCACCAATGCGGCCATCGAGTTGCTACCGGGCGACCAGGCCATGCGCTCTCATATCGAATCGACATTGCACCGCATCGCGACGCAGTTCAGTCTTGCGATCGCGCGCGGCCAGCAGGCTGGCCAATTCGATGCAAGCCTGGATGCAGAGGAAGTCGGACGGTTTCTGCTCTGCATTGTTCAGGGGATGCGAGTGCTCGGCAAGACCGGCATGGACAAATCGGCGCTCACGTCGATTGTGGACATGACGATGCGAGCGCTGGTCTGAGACAAGCGTTTCCATCGGCACGTCGATGATTGGATGGGGGACGGCAGCCGTCAGCATTTTTTTACCAATTTTGAGAACGATCAGTCATGAAATCGAACTCGGCTTCGTCTGCATCTTCGAAAAGTTACTGGAAGGGCGTCGCGTTGTGCGTGACGGGTACGGCGCTGATGGGGGCGATGTTTCCCGTCATGACCGCCGCGTTGACGCACGTCGATCCATTCACGTTTACGTCCCTGCGCTATCTGATCGCTGGGATCGCCTTCGCGGTGCTACTGCGGCATCGCGAAGGCGCTGGCGCGTTTGCAGCCGACGGCCACTCGCTCGGGACTGCATGGTTGCTCGGATCTGTCGGCTTTTGCGGCTTCGGCTCGTTCGTGTTTCTTGGGCAGCAACTTGCCGGGCCGGACGGCGCGCTGGATGCGTCGATCATGATGGCAACGCAACCGATGATGGGCTTGCTGCTTAGCTCGTGGCTACGACGCAGCCCACCGCCAGTGCTCTCGCTTCTGTTCGTTGCGACATCGTTCTCAGGCGTCTCGCTGGTGATTACGAACGGTGATTTGCTGGCCGCCATTCACCGACCCCAGCACTACGCTGCAAGCGGGCTGATCGTGATCGGAGCGTTTTGTTGGGTGATCTACACGTTCGGCTCCGCGCGGTTCTCACGCTGGTCGGCATTGAAGTACACAACGGTGACGACCTGGCTCGGGCTGACTACGATCGTAACCGTCAACGCGATCTTGATTGCGCTGCACGTGGTGCCCACGCCGACGTGGTCGACGCTGCGCGCCATCGCGCCGCATCTACTCTATATGGGGCCCGTCGCTGGGTTCGGCGCGATCTTGTTCTGGGTCTCCGGGAACCGGATCCTCGGTCCGATGAACGGCGTGCTGTTCATGGATGTCGTGCCGATCACTGCATTCGTCGTGTCCGCCTTGACCGGACTAGTACCGATGTCGGTTCAGATCGTGGGGGCAACGTTAACCGCTGTCGCGCTAATCATGAACAACGTCTATTTGCGCCGCCGCTCGTTGAGGATGGCGGCGTCGGCCGCGGCATGACGGGCTGCTTCCGGGTAGCGCGAACGTCGCTTCAGGGTCGTGTGCGGTCGGCGCGACGGCGGGTCGCGAAGTGCTCGACGTAGCAAGTCTCCAAATTTCCGAGTTAGACTCAAAGCAAGGGGGCGCTATTTTTATCGGCAAATGTGCGTATATCGAACGATTTTCTTCTGTCATGCGGGACGGTTATTTTCTGTCGTCTCAATTATCTCCAATATGATCGCAGCGTATCGTTCGGGTTGTTCGATATCAGGGAAATGCCCGCAGTCCTGAAATTGCACAACTTCGGCATGAGGTGCGCTGTTGCAAAGGGAATTTGAATCGGTAGATCGGTGTGAGCGATCTTTGGCGCCCCAAACTACTGTAAGTGGTGTTGTTGCGTTTGATAGAGATTCTTCTTGTTCGCGACACAATCCTTGAACGATTCCCGCTAAACAAAAGCACCCTCCGTTGGAGATGGCGTTTAATGCCTTATCCTGAAAAGATTTTGCATGCGTGGTTTTTGGAAGTGCGACATTGTACCAGCTATTTGCCGCTTTTCTCTGGAATAACCATCCGATGATTTGCCCGATCACTGGAGTCTTGAGCGGCCGAGGTACAATCCGATCCACCCATCTGTGCATGGCATTGAGTGACGGCGTCTGCGAAAGCACCAGATGCAAAATTCTATCCGGTGCGATTTGCGCAGCTCGTAAAGCATAAAATCCGTTTGCACAGCTAAACCCTAATATGGCTGACTTGATGTGAAGTCGATCAAGGACACCCAGTACGGCGGCAGCCCCTTGATTCAGCGAATGTCCGTAGGTCGGGCTCGGCAAGGAATGGCCGAAACCCGGCATATCGAAACACACTACCCGCGCGTGTGGTGTAAGTAACTCAATTAAACGATCGTAATGTTCGATGACATTTGGGCCGTCGGGAACAAAAACGACGCAAGGCTTATCGGATGCTGAGTCATACACGCGTACCGGCCCAACTGGTGTTTCAATCATTCGAGTTGGGATATGGGTCGGAACGTTGCTTCGTCTTTTCGATGAATATTTTGCTAGCGCGCTGTCAATGTACGTGCTTATCATTATCTTGATCTGTCTAATTCGGTGCCGCGATTTTCACGCCATGTGCGAACGTGACCTCCAGCGCGCGCGTGGAACGGATGAAGCGGGCCGATACGATGGTCGACTCCTCCGCAGCGCGCTTGCGTGCGGCGGCAATTTCGGACGCAGTGACCTTACCCATGTATTTTTCTCCATGCCCTGCACAGGCGCTCGATTTCGGCCTCGATCCATTCCGCAAGCCGGGCGATCGTGCAATCCGACATGCGCCCCTTTACTGTCCGCAATCTGAGCGGGCCGCGCGGACAGTTTAGCTCGAACACTAGGTCCAAATGGTTCTTCGTGGGCGATTTGAACAACGGGATACGTTCAGATGCCAGTGATGCCGAGGTCGCCTTCAAGCGTCGTTGCGGTCGATCGCGTCTGATCCAACGTAGCCTGCTGATTGCACGACGGCAGCGACCAGAAATGGTGCCAACGCCCGCACCAAAATGAGAAACCCCATGCGTCGAAATGGGGCCCGCCATCCTCGCCTCCCCGGCGCCTCCTGCGCGCGAGCCGCGCCATTCCACGGTTGGCCTGTTCCTTGCTTCTTGCCGCCGCAGCCGCGCCGCATGCCAGCACATGAAGCGCGCCGCCACGCCACCTCAAGTTCGGGAATCAAGATGGAACACAAGCTGCACCGCACACGTCGCCGCCGCTGGCTCGCCGCATTTGTCGCCGCACCGGCCTTCGTTTTCTTCGCCACACAGGCCGCGCACGCCGACGCACTCGATGCGATCGCGAAGCGCGGCACGCTGCGCGTCGCAGTACCGGAGGATTACCCGCCGTTTGGCTCAGTCGGGCCCGATATGAAGCCGCAAGGCTACGACATCGACATGGCGACGCTGCTCGCCCAATCGATGAAGGTGAAAGTGGAACTCGTTCCCGTCAATAGCGCGAACCGGATCCCGTATCTGCAGACCGACAAAGTCGATCTCGTCATCTCATCGCTCGGAAAAACGCCCGATCGCGAGAAGGTCATCGACTTCTCCGCAGCCTACGCACCGTACTTCCAAGGTGTGTTCGGTCCGGCCGACATCAGCGTCAAAACCCCGGCCGATCTCGCCGGCAAGACGGTTGCAGCCACGCGCGGCGCGCTCGAGGAAATCGCCCTCACGAACATGGCGCCGAACGCGACGATCCGCCGCTTCGACGATAACAATGCCACCATCCAGGCGTTTCTCTCCGGTCAAGTCCAACTGATCGCAGCGGGCAACGTCGTTGCGGCCGCCATCATCGCGAAGCACCCGCCGCGCATGCCCGAGATGAAACTCATCATCAAGGATTCGCCGTGCTATGTCGGCCTCGGCAAGAACGAGCCGCGTCTGCTCGCGAAGGTCAACGCGACGATCGAGCAGGCGAAAAAGGACGGTACGCTCCAAGCCATTTCCAAGAAATGGCTCGGGCAGCCGTTGCCCGCCACGCTCTGAACCTTCCCGCATCGAGCTCGCCGCCGCGTGCGGCGAGCAGTCCCGTGATTTGTTTCGGCGGTATCGTTCATGAGTTATCAATTGCAGTTCGGTGAACTCTCGGCTTATGCCGGCATGTTCGCCAGTGGCGCTGCCGTGACGCTGGCGCTGACCGCAGCGTCGACGCTGCTCGGCGTAAGCGTGGGCGTGCTCGGCGCCGCAGCGAGCGACAGCCGCAGTGCCTGGCTACGCCGGCTGACCTTCGCGTACGTCGAAGCCATTCGCAACACGCCGTTTCTCGTTCAGCTCTTCTTCGTATTCTTCGGCCTGCCCGCGCTCGGCATTCATATCGGCGAGTACACGGCGGCTATTGCGGCAATGACGCTCAATCTCGGTGCCTATTCCGTGGAGATCTTGCGCGCGGGCATTCGGGCCGTACCCAAAGGGCACCATGAGGCCGCCGCCGCGCTTGCGATGTCCCGCCGCGAAACGTTCGTTCACGTCTTGCTGCCGCAGGCCTTCGCCAAGGTATTTCCCGCGCTCGCGAGCCAGATCGTCATTACGATGCTCGGCTCTGCGGTGGTGTCACAGATATCCGTCTCCGATCTCACCTACGCGGCCAGCTATGTGCAATCGCGCAACTTCCGCGCGTTCGAAACGTACTTCCTCATTGCCGGCGTCTATTTCCTGATGGCGCTCGTGTTGCGCGCAGCGCTCTCAGCAGCGGCCCGCAGGCTCTTCGCACGCAACCTGCGGGGTGCGCGATGATCGAGTTCACCTTCGGCCAAATCTTTGAAGCACTGCTTCTCGCAGCGCGTTGGACCGTCTTGCTTTCGCTTGTTTCGTTCTTCGCAGGCGGGGCCGTCGGCCTCGTGCTGCTCGTCATGCGCGTATCGCGCTCGCGCGTATTGCGTGCGCTGGTGCGCGTCTATGTCGAGGTGTTCCAAGGCACGCCGCTGTTGTTGCAACTCTTCATCGTGTTCTTTGGGTTGCCCCTCGTCGGTATCGATGTTTCCCCCTGGATCGCGGCAACGCTCGGGCTCACGTTTTTCACGAGCGCCTATCTGGCGGAAATCTGGCGCGGCTGTGTCGAGGCCGTGCCTAAAGGCCAATGGGAAGCCTCCGAAAGCCTGGCCATGAACTACTTCGAGCAATTGCGGCACGTGATCCTGCCGCAGGCAGCGCGCATCGCCGTCGCGCCGACAATCGGTTTCGGCGTGCAAGCGATCAAGGACACGGCGCTCGTGTCGATCATCGGATTCGCGGAGCTGACGAAGGCCGGTACCCAAATTTCGAACGCGACATTCAAGCCTTTCCTTGTCTACGGCCTCGTCGCGCTCATCTACTTCGCGCTCTGTTATCCGCTCACGCGTTACGCGCGCACGTTGCAAAGGACTCTGTATGCCGCTCGTTGAAAGTCTCGGTGTCGAAAAGCACTTCGGCGCGAACCATGTGTTGAAGGGAATCGATCTTTCTGTCGAGCGCGGGCAGGTCGTGTCGATCATCGGCCGCAGCGGATCGGGCAAAAGTACGTTCTTGCGGACGTTGAACGGGCTCGAGAGCATCGATGCCGGATCGATCCGCATCGACGGCACGCATATCGACGCGCGGCACGCCGACTTGCGCGCACTGCGTTTGAAAGTGGGCATGGTGTTTCAGCAGTACAACCTGTTTCCGCATCTCACGGCCGGCGAAAACGTCGCGCTGGCGCAGACCGTGGTGAAGAAGACGCCTCGGGGCGAGGCGCGTGCCCAAGCCGAACAGATGCTCGCGCGCGTCGGGCTTGGCGATAAATTCGGCGCCTATCCCGATCAGCTTTCGGGCGGCCAGCAACAACGCGTAGCCATTGCGCGTGCGCTCGCAATGAACCCGAGCGTGCTGCTGTGTGACGAAATCACATCTGCACTCGATCCGGAACTCGTCGGCGAGGTGCTGAGCGTCGTCGAAAGCCTGGCGCGCGAGCACATGACGCTCATCATGGTGACGCACGAGATGCGCTTTGCTCGCACGGTGAGCGACAAGGTCGTCTTCATGCATGAGGGCCGCGTATGGGAAAGCGGCCCGCCCGACGAGATCTTCGACCGGCCCTCGACGGTGGAATTGCGCCGTTTCATCCAGTAACGCAGAGCCGGCCGCCGCCCGTCGTCGCTGTTCCTGGCGGCGGGTGACACGCCAATTTAAGCAGATAAGCGTCGTGCTTAACCAGAAACGCGCGCAGCCGCACATCATAGTCCGGCAACACGGCGCCCACGACGCTCTGCCTCTCGAACAACGCGCGCCGCCACGCGCGAAGTTTCGGCGTATGAGCAAACATCCCCGAGGGCATCAACGCATCGAACACGTCGAAGTACCGAAAGATCGGCGCGAACGTGGCATCGACAAGGCACATTCGCGAACCCGAAAACAACGGCCCTTCGCCGATCTGTGCTTCGACGCGCGCGAACTTCAGCGCGAGCGTGTCCCGCTTCGCTTCGTATGTCGCAGCGTCGGTCGCTGTCTCCAACCCCCAAATATCCCCCAGAATCGCCGAGCCGAACTCGATCCAGCCGCGATGCCGCGCGCGTTCGAGCGGATCCGATGGATGCAGGGCAGGGCCTGCGCCGACATCTTCGAGATATTCGCAAATCACCGCACTTTCAAAGACAGTGCTTGTGCGCCCCGCGCCATCATCCACGAGCAGCAACGGCACTTTGCCGAGCGGCGAGACCGCACGAAACCACTCGGGTTTGTCGGCTAAATCGACGTAACGCCGCTCGAACGCGATGCCCTTTTCGTTCAGGGCGATGGCGGCGCGTTGCACGTAAGGGCACAAATGATGGCTGACCAATGTATAAGCCGATGCGGCAGGGGTAGTCGTCATGCAGGCACCTTCAATCCCTCGGCCTTCATTGCCTCGCGCACGGCTTCCGCTGCAACGATATGTGGCGACAGGGAACACGCGCCAGGGGAGTCATAGAGTTTCATCTGGTGGCCTCTTAAGGAGTCGAAAGACAAGACAAAAAATCGGTAGCGGGTTCAGAATACGGCGTGCGCGTGTGCAACGTCCATTGCGCCAATGCCATTTCGCTTTGCATTCATGCAAACCGTTTAACGTGATCCCCATGAACGATTGGAACGATCTGCGCCTCGTGCTCGCCGTGCATCGCGCGGCCAGTTTGACGAATGCCGCCGCCCGGCTGAACGTCGACCATTCCACGGCGTTTCGCCGCCTGAAGGCGCTCGAGACACGGCTTGGCGTGCGGCTTTTCGAGCGGTTATCGGGCGGGGTGTATCAGGCGACCGAAGCCGGGCAGCGCATGGCTTACGCGGCCGAGCGCATGGAGGACGAAGCGCTCGCACTCGATCGCGCGCTGACGGGCAGCGATCATCGGCTGTCCGGGCGGCTGCGTGTGACTTCCTCGGAAACACTCGCCTACAGCCGGCTCACGCGGCATCTCGCCGCGTTTCGTGAGGCGCATCCGGGCGTTGTCGTCGAATTGGCGACTGACAATCGGGTGCTCAATCTCTCGCGGCGCGAAGCAGATGTCGCATTACGCCCCGTGCGGCCGCGTGAGGGCGATCTCTGGGGACGCAGGCTCGCCCAAGTCGCTTGGGGCTTTTACGCGGCACCCCAGTATTTGGCCGGGCATGACGGCCCATTGCGGCACGCGGACGAACTTGCGAACCACGCGTTGATCGGATGGGAGTACGGCACGACCGCGCTCCAGGCCGCTGAATGGCTGTCTCGAGCTGCGCCGCAAGAAGCTTTCGTTTATCGCAGCAACAGTCTCGTGAATCAACTCGTCGCGGCGCGCGCGGGCATCGGGCTTGCCTTGCTGCCCTGCTACCTGGGCGATAGCGACGGCGGGGTGGTGCGGGCGGCGCCGGAGCCGGTGCCCGACCTCGAAGGCGAACTTTGGATCGTGGCGCATGCCGATCTGAAGGGCACGGCCCGCGTCAGGGCGTTCTTCGAGGTGGTCGGCGATGGACTTGCGCGCGAGCGAGCGTTGTTCGAAGGGCAGGGCGCGCAAACGCCATCTGATCCGTAAGTACGCTGCACTATGCGTTCCGCTGAAGTCGCACTCGCCGGCTCACGTGTGGCATTGCCCAAACCTTGCTGGTCAATTTTTCGTGCTGAGATTGTTCGCCGGATCCCGCAAGTCAATTCGCCTTGATCCACTTTATCCCAGCCCCGTAGCGCTCTACATTGAATCCACCGCAGGCCGGTTGTCGTTGGAAGCAGTCGGCCTCTTCATCGGATCGATCTCATTGAATTGGAGAGAATCAATATGGGTAAGCTCGCAGGCAAAGTGGCCATCGTCACCGGCGCGTCGAAGGGTATCGGCGCGGGAATTGCGAAAGCACTGGCGGCAGACGGTGCGTCGGTGGTCGTCAACTACGCCAGCAGCAAAACCGGCGCCGATGCTGTCGTCGCCGCGATCACCTCGGCGGGCGGCAAGGCGGTTGCGGTAGGCGGCGACGTATCGAAATCCGCGGATGCCCAAGGCATCATCGATGCAGCGATCGAAACCTATGGCCGCATCGATATCCTCGTCAACAATTCGGGCGTCTATGAGTTGGCGCCGATCGAAGAATTCACTGAAGAGCAATTCCACCGGCAGTTCAATATCAATGTTCTCGGCCTGATGCTGACGACAAAAGCTGCATTGAAGCATCTGGGTGAGGGCGCGAGCATCATCAATATCAGTTCCGTGGTGACCACGATTACGCCGCCCGGGACGGCGGTGTATTCCGGTACGAAAGGGGCTGTCGATGCAATTACCGGGGTGCTTTCGCGCGAACTCGGGCCGCGGAAAATTCGCGTCAACGCGATCAATCCGGGCATCGTGATTACGGAAGGTACGCACACGGCGGGGATCGCCGGGTCCGACTTCGAAACGATGGCTGTCACGCAGACGCCGCTTGGCCGGGTGGGACAGCCGGACGATATCGCGTCGATCGCCGTGTTCCTCGCCTCCGACGACTCAGCCTGGTTGTCGGGCGAGCATATCGTCGCGAGCGGCGGCATGCGGTAACGGTACGGCCTATACGCCGTCAGGTCAGGCCGGTCACCGCGGGCCTGCGACGAAGCGGCCTCGGCGCCTACCGGCCCCGAGGCCGCTGCCTTTGCAATTGAAAGCATCACGACGCTCGCCATACGCAATCTGACGGGCGTTCGTTAGAAGAGCCTCCGCTTCAACCCGCTTTACGCCGATCCTAATTCCAGCGCCCCCATCACATACGTCCCATAGCGAAAATCGCGTATCTTCGAGAGCCGCTCGCCGTTCCAGTCGAGGACGATCACATAGGGAGCGCCCGCGCTGATCGTCGGATCGCCTGCCAGCCCGCAGCACGATGCGGTCCTCGGCCCAACCGAGCGCAAGCCGGCATGCCGCGTTCTCTTCACTGGCACGCTTGATCCAGGCAACCGTCTGACGACAGCACTGTCACTGTCTGATGTCTGACGAACACATGTGCGTATTTTTGAATTTTCCGCGAATATTTTTTGTGGGAGTGTGTTTTGCGCGGCCTGTCCCCGCCGCTGTGCGGGGGCGACGGGGCGACCGAGCGGCTAAAAGAGGAAAAAAGTAGTGAACGGCTTCGACGATGCAATTCTCAGTTTTATTACGCAACATGCGTTTCATTCGGGTTTCGCCAACCACGCGATCAGGGCGCTGACCGAGTTCTACACCGTCAAAGGGCTCGTACTGATGACGGTGCTATGGGGCATGTGGTTCGCGCAGGGCGACGGCACCCAATCGAATCGGGAAATGGTGGTGGCGACGATCGTCAGCGGGTTGCTCGCGCTGGTCGTCGGCCGGCTGTTGGCCCACTATCTCCCGTTCCGAATCCGTCCCATCCACGATCCGAGCCTCCATCTGCATTTTCCCGAGGCGACTTATACGGAGCCCTCGCTGCGATTCTGGAGTTCATTTCCGAGCGACCACGCGATGCTCTGGGGGGCGATCGCGACGGGGATATTTCTCGTCTACCGGGCGCTTGGCGTACTGGCCCTGCTTTATACCGTGTGTTTCATCCTGTTGCCGCGTGTCTATCTGGGGCTGCATTACCCCACGGACGTCATCGCGGGGTTGCTGCTGGGTATCGCGCTGGCGTGTCTCTTAACGCGCAAGGCCGTGCGCACGCGAATCGCGGCCCCGGTCCTGCGGTTGATCGACCGCTTTCCGGCGCCAGGCTACGCCTTCGCCTTCGTTCTTTGTTTTGAGCTGATTACCCAATTCGACGATATCCGAATCGCCACCGAGGCGGTCAGAAAGGCGTTGTGAAATTGAAAGGATCATGGATGATGATGCCTACCGTTCCCGAGCCGGATCGGTAGGTGTTCGTTCGACACACCGCCTTCCGGTTCGACTGAAAATACGATTCGAACCAGGACCGCACGTTGATTTACTCCATTGTTTCCATCTTTATCGGTGCAGGCTTGGGCGCGTTGCTGCGCTGGGCGCTCAGTCTCGGCCTGAATGCTGTCTTTCCGGCGATTCCGCTCGGCACGCTCGCGTCGAACTTGATTGGCGGCTATTTGATCGGTGTCGCCGCGGTATTTTTCTCCTTCAAAGCCGGCTTGCCGCCCGAATGGCGGCTGTTCGTCATCACGGGTTTCATGGGCGGATTGACGACTTTTTCCACGTTCTCGGCCGAAGTCGTGACGACGCTCGTGCAAGGCCAGCTCGGCTGGGCACTCGCCGAGGCCGGCGTGCACCTGTTCGGCTCGTTTGCGCTCACGGCGCTCGGTATGTGGACAGCGCGTATCTGGCTGATCGCGGCCTGACGGGCGAGGGCGGCTCGCCCAGGTGTGGCCGCGCAGGCGTTGTAGCCGCGGGGAACAGGAGGCACAATCGAACCACGTAGCGTTTTCGCCAGGAGGCCCTATGCAACCCGAGCAATACGTGTTGTTGCGGTTCTATATCCACGAAAACCATCGCGTGCACGGCAAGCTGCTGTGGGAGTGGCTGTTGGGCTGCGCCAAGGAGCTCGGCGTCATGGGCGGCTCGGCGTTCCGAGCCATGGCCGGCTTCGGTGCACATCGCGTCTTGCACGAGGATCGCTTCTTCGAGCTGCAGGGATCGTTGACGGTGGAAGTGGAGTTCGTCGCCACCGAAGCTGAGGCGCGCCAGCTCGTTCATCTGCTTTCGCAGGAAAAGGTGCGTGCCGTCTATACGATCATTCCGGCCACGTTCGGCGTCATTGGCGCCGACGCGTGACCGGCGTCCCGCGGGAAAAACGGCACGGTAAGCGGACGGCCGCGCCCCGCCCGCGCGACGACTAGATGCCGAACAGCGTCAGCGATACCGCCATCCGCGTGACGATCATCAGCAGGACCTGCACGATCACGAACAGCAGGATCGGCGATAGATCGATGCCGCCGAGATTCGGAATCACGCGGCGCAGCGGATTCAGGAACGGCGCAGTCAGCTGGTAAAGAATCGGCATCGCCGGCGAATGCGGGTTCAGCCACGAGAGCAGCGCCATCAGGATCGTCAGCCAGATGACGAGATTGAGCGCCCACTTGACAAGCGTTAGCAGCGAGACGATCGCGATGACCGGCGCGATCCCTAGCGGATCGACACCCGCGATCGCCACCATCGCGACGACATAGACGATCGCCGCCAACAGCGCCGCCACGATGCTCGCGACGTCGACGCGCCGGGCGCTCGGCAGCACGTGTCGAAGCGGCAGCACGAGCCAGTTTGTCGCCTGGAAAATAGCGTTCGATACGGGGTTGAACGGCGGCAGGCGCACGACCTGCATCCAGGCGCGCAGAACCAGCGCGGCGCCGAACAACGTGAAAACGGTACTGAGCAGAAAGCGGGCAATATCCCCGAACATCGTCGATCCTTTCCTTCTTTGAGTAATGGCCAGGCGCAGAACGGGCGTCACGCAACTCGCGCGGCGCGTCCCTAGGCCGCGAACGTCAAACGTTCGCGACGACTTCGCTAATCAAAATCTGCGGCGCGCTATCGGTGTAATTCGGAATGTCTGCCACGAGCTCGGCCGCTACGGGCGCGAACACCGTGTGGAACGCTTCCAGCGAATCGAACAGAAAATGGCCCGCGGCCACGAAACCCGGCGCCGAATTCGGTTCGCCGCCACTCAAGCCCTTGTCGACGGACCAGCCTTTCAAGGCCGGCGCGAAATGCTTGGCGGCGAGCGTCATATGCTTGTCGCAATAATAATCGACGTCGAAACGGACGTTTTCCCGATGCGGATAAAGGATGCTGACTTTGATCATTCTTGCGTTCTCGTCAGGTTGCTGGGCTGGGCGGGCGGCATTTCACAGCAGCCGTTAGCGCCGGTCGTCACCATATCACGGCTTACTCAGCGCTTGCACTGCTCGCAAGCGAGCGCGCGAGCGACGCGTGTACGGCGCGCGTCATCGCTTCGAGCGATGCCGGCGGCGCCGGGCGCGATCGCGCGAGCGACAGCGCCCGGCGCGTGAGCAGCGCATAGAGTAAGGCGTGATCCGAACCGAGTCCTTCGAAGGCGGCAAGTTGCCGCTCGAGCAGCGCCGCATCGCCACGCGAAACCGGTCCGGCCAGCGCGCCGGACAAGCCCTTCGCACGCGCGGCCTCGACCGTGCCGGCCAACATCGGCAATAACGCCCGTAACGTTTGTTCTTCGGACATCCCGAGCGTCCGCCAGACGTCGACGGCTTCGCCCAGCGCGGCAAGCGCGAAGCTGGCGGCGTAATGGGCCGCCCCGTGATAAAGCATGCGTTGTCCGCCCGGAAGCGCCAGCACTTCGCAGCGCAGCGAGCGGGCAAGCGCATCGAGCACGGCGGCAAGCTCATCCTGCGCCTCGATCGTCACCGAGCAGCCTGCAATGCGCTCCACATCCTCCGGATCTCCGCTGAACAGGTAGAGCGGATGAAAGCCGCCGACCGATGCGCCTTGCGCGCGCGCCGGAGCGAGCGCTTCGAGGCTCGTCGCGCCGCTGCAATGCACGAGTGCCGCCGCGCGTCCTGCCCGCGTATCAAACGTCAGTTTGTTCGCGATCGTACCGATGTTGTCATCGGGAACGGCTAAAAAGACAAGGTCGGACGAATCGACGACGGCTTGGGCATCGCCAACGGCCTGGCAGGACGGCAAGGCCTGGGCGAAGCGTTCGGCGGAAGCGGACGAGTGCGCGGTGACCGCCACGACGGGGTAACCCGCGCGCGCGAACCCCGCGGCCAGGCAGCGGGCCAGACGGCCAGCGCCAATGAAACCGAGTCGAGGCAGGGCAGGAAGCGACATGGTTGAGCGGGATCGAACGAGTGCAGCGTTCGGTCTGAAGGGAAAGCCGCCAGTATCGCGCATCGGCGCGGCGCTGGGGGCGATCGGTTCGCTTACCTTGTCGCGCCCCATTACGCAACGGGGGTTCGTGCCGATTTTCGTCGATCTGTTTCAGGCGTCGTATTGAGATGCGTGGTCGGTACTGGCAGCCGGTGCCGATTCGGGCGTTTCGTTCTTCGTTCTTGCGTCGCAGTCATGCATGGGGGGTCACGATGAACGTTTTTTCATACCGGAAACATTTACGGTTTCTCAGCCGTTCGCAACGCCGGCTCTGGTGGGATCAGAAGAAGCGGCTGACGCCCCGCGTCAAAATCGGGGAAGCCTATGTGCCGCCCAGCATCACGCGCGAATTCACTTACGTCAAAGTGGGATGAGGGTGACCTTCCGTTGACGCCAAGGCGTCGCAAGTCGCAATAAGCGGGTGCCGTCGTTCCGACCCTTGGATCGCTCTCGACGCCGCCGCCGGCGTCGAGCGACGCTGCCTGGCCGCAGGCCAGTCGGCCTCGGGGCGCGCGCGAAATTTTGTAATGAAAGATTACCGACGATCTGCGGACATTCGCGCCCGGAGCGGTAAAAATTCACCCATCGCGCCTCGCCACGTTCGGCGAGCGCCCCCGTTGGCGGCCGGTCAGCCGCGCCCGGATTGCATTTTGCAACAAATGCCCGGCCCTGTTTCGAGGCTTTTTCTATACATTTGAAGCGTAGGTTGCGCTCGTGCCGTCCGATGTTTGGGCGATGCGGCCGCCTGGTCGCCAGAGGATCACAAATGAAAAAGCTCGTTTCGTTAATGGCCGTCGCAGCATTGGGCGTGGGGTTCGCCGCGACGGCGCAGGCGCACGTATCGATCGGCGTCGGCATCGGGATTCCGGTCGCGCCGGCTTACCCTGTCTATGCGCCACCGCCGCCCGTGTACTACGAGCCGCCGCCCCCGGTTTATTACGCACCGCCGCCCCCCGTCTACTATGGTCCGCCGCCTGTCGTTGTCGGCGGGTACTGGGGTGGTGGGTACTATCATCATTGGCATCACCACCACCCGTATGGCGGGTATGGGCGGCGTTGGTGATAGCCGGCGCCGTCAGGCCAGTGCGTGCGTGACGGAGGCTGAAAGATTCGACGGCGCAATGACGGCTTCGAGCCGCATTGCGCCGTCGGTGTTTTTGGGCGGCCGCGTCCGCCGTTGCGCTGTCT
>NZ_JBQCDN010000030.1:0-3187 GCF_051961175.1 Trinickia sp.
AGACCATGTCCACGAAAAAGCCAAGCGCCGCATACAGCGAGGCGTCGATCAAGGTGCTCAAAGGGCTCGAGCCGGTCAAGCAGCGGCCGGGCATGTACACGCGCACCGAGAATCCGCTGCACATCATCCAGGAAGTGATCGACAACGCGTCCGATGAAGCGTTAGGCGGCCACGGCCGTCAAATTACCGTCACGCTGCATGCCGATCAATCCGTCTCCGTCGACGACGACGGGCGCGGGATCCCGTTCGGCCTGCATCCCGATGAAGGCGTGCCCGTGGTTGAGATTGTCTTCACGCGTCTGCACGCGGGCGGCAAATTCGATAAGGCGGCGGGCGGCGCGTACACGTTCTCGGGCGGTCTGCACGGGGTGGGCGTTTCAGTGACGAACGCGTTGTCGTCGCGGCTCGACGTCACGGTATGGCGCGACGGCAAGGTTGCACAGGTCGGCTTTGCTCACGGCGAAGTCGTGCGCCCGTTGGCCGTCCGCGCGATCGAGCGCGGTGAAAAGCGCTCGGGCACGCGCGTCACGGCGCTGCCCGATCCGAAGTATTTCGATTCGGCCAACTTGCCGCTCGGCGAGCTCCAGCGCCTGCTGCGCTCGAAGGCAGTATTGCTGCCCGGCGTCGAGGTCGTGCTCGTCAACGAAAAGTCGGGCGAGCGTCAAAGCTGGAAATACGACGACGGTTTGCGCGGTTATCTGCTCGAAGGCATGGCCGGCAGTGAGCTGTTGATTCCGTTGTTCGAGGGCGAGCGCTATGCGGACAACGCGCGCACGAACGAAGATTCATTCGCCGAAGGCGAAGGCGCGGCGTGGGTCGTCGCGTGGAGCGAGGAGGGCCCGCTGCAGCGCGAGTCGTACGTCAACCTCATCCCCACGCCGGCAGGCGGTACGCACGAATCGGGCTTGCGCGACGGGCTCTTTCAAGCGGTCAAGAGTTTCGTCGAACTGCACAATCTGCAGCCGAAGGGCGTGAAGCTGTTGGCGGAAGACGTCTTTGCACGCGTGTCGTTCGTGCTGTCGGCGAAGGTGCTCGATCCGCAATTCCAAGGGCAGATCAAGGAGCGGTTGAACAGCCGCGACGCCGTCAAGCTCGTGTCGTCGTTCGCGCGTCCCGCGCTCGAGCTTTGGCTCAATCAGCACGTCGAACACGGCAAGAAGCTCGCCGAACTCGTCATCAAGCAGGCGCAAGCGCGTACGCGCGCCGGCCAGAAAGTCGAAAAGCGCAAGAGTTCCGGCGTCGCCGTGTTGCCGGGCAAGCTGACCGATTGCGAATCGACCGACCTCTCGCGCAACGAATTGTTCCTAGTCGAAGGCGATTCGGCGGGCGGCTCGGCCAAGATGGGCCGCGACAAGGAGTTTCAAGCCATCCTGCCGCTGCGCGGCAAGGTGCTCAATACGTGGGAGACCGAGCGCGACCGGTTGTTCGCAAACAACGAGGTGCACGACATCTCGGTGGCGATCGGCGTCGATCCGCATAACCCGGACGATACTGTCGATCTGTCGAATCTGCGCTACGGCAAGATCTGCATCTTGTCGGATGCGGATGTCGACGGCGCGCATATCCAGGTGCTCTTGCTCACGCTGTTCTTCAAGCACTTCCCGCAGTTGATCGAACGCGGTCACGTTTGTGTCGCTCGGCCGCCGCTGTTTCGCGTGGACGCCCCGGCACGCGGCAAGAAGCCCGCGCAAAAACTCTATGCGCTCGATGAGGGCGAGCTCGAAGCGACGCTCGATAAGCTGCGCAAGGACGGCGTGCGTGAGACGCAATGGACGATCAGCCGTTTCAAGGGGCTCGGCGAAATGAGCGCCGAGCAACTGTGGGATACGACGATGAACCCCGATACGCGGCGCCTGATGCCTGTCGCGCTCGGCGAACTCGATTACGAAGGCACCGTCTCGCGCATGACGATGCTGATGGGCAAGGGCGAAGCGGCGGCACGCCGCAGCTGGCTCGAAGAGAAAGGCAACGAAGTCGAAGCCGATATCTGAGGCACGCACTTCTTCCAGCGTTTCCTGAACACGGACAATATTCTCGATGGATCAACAAGACGATCTGTTCGCACCGGCCGCGACACCCGACGGCGAATCGCTGACGCTCGGTCACTACGCCGAGCGCGCCTATCTCGACTACGCGGTGAGCGTGGTCAAAGGCCGCGCGCTGCCCGACGTCTGCGATGGGCAAAAGCCCGTGCAGCGCCGCATTCTGTTCGCGATGAGCGAAATGGGCCTCGCCGCCGATGCCAAGCCCGTCAAGTCGGCTCGCGTCGTGGGCGACGTGCTCGGCAAGTACCACCCGCACGGCGATCAATCGGCCTACGACGCACTCGTCCGGCTGGCGCAGGATTTTTCGATGCGCTATCCGCTCATCGACGGCCAGGGCAACTTCGGTTCGCGCGATGGCGACGGTGCGGCTGCAATGCGGTACACCGAAGCCCGCTTGACGCCGATCGCGAAGCTGCTGCTCGATGAGATCGACGAAGGCACTGTCGATTTCGCGCCGAACTACGACGGCTCGTTTCAAGAGCCGAAGCTCTTGCCCGCGCGCCTGCCGTTCCTGCTGCTGAATGGCGCATCGGGCATTGCCGTGGGCCTGGCGACAGAAATTCCTTCGCACAATCTGCGCGAGGTGGCCGCGGCGGCGGTGGCGATGATCCGTCACCCGAAGATCTCGCACGCGGAATTGATGGACATCATGCCCGGGCCCGATTTCCCCGGCGGCGGTCAGATCATCTCGAGCGCGACGGAAATCGCCGCCGCATACGAGACGGGCCGCGGCAGCCTGAAGGTGAGGGCGCGCTGGAAGATCGAGGATCTCGCGCGCGGTCAGTGGCAACTTGTCGTGCACGAGCTGCCGCCGAACACCTCGGGCCAGAAGGTGCTCGAGGAGATCGAAGAACTCACGAATCCGAAGATCAAGCTCGGCAAGAAATCGCTGACACCCGAGCAGCTGCAAACGAAGCAGACAATGCTCGCGCTGCTCGATGCCGTGCGTGACGAATCGGGTAAGGATGCGCCGGTGCGGCTCGTGTTCGAGCCGAAATCGAGCCGCATCGATCAGACCGAATTCGTCCACTCGCTGCTCGCGCATACGAGCCTCGAATCGAACGCGGCGCTGAACCTCGTCATGATCGGCGCCGATGGGCGGCCGCGGCAAAAGGGTATTACCGAGATCCTCTACGAGTGGA
>NZ_JBQCDN010000031.1:0-20508 GCF_051961175.1 Trinickia sp.
TGGTTTTGTTTTTTTTTTTTTTTTTTTTTGTTTTTTTGGTGGTGTCTCTTACTTTTTTTTTTTTTGGTGCGGGGGGGGGGGGTTTGGGTTTTTCGCCGCCCCCCCACGACGCCTTCGAAGCGCAGCCGCGTAGCGGCTTCCGGAATCAACGCTGCGCCGATACCGGCGTGAACGAGCGCCAACATCGTATGAATCTGCGCGACATGTTCGACGAAATCCGGCACGACGCCCGCCCGATCGAATATGGCCTGCACCAGCCGGTAGAAATAATCGGCCTCGTACGGCGAATACATGAGAAGCGGGCGGCCATGCAAATCGGCGGCGACAGGGTGCTCCGGCCAATTCGCAGCCTCGCTTTCGGGAATCGCGAGCACGAGGCTTTCATGACCGAGTACCGCGGTTTCGAGCTCGCCGCTGTCGACGTGCGGGCGCAAGAGTCCGATATCGAGCTGCCCGGAAGCGAGCGCCTTGAGCTGGTCGCGGCTCACGAGTTCTTTGAGTGTCAGCGCCACGCCCGGCGAATGCTCATGCACGAGCCGCACGAGTTCCGGCAGCAGGCCATAGCCGGATGCTGCGGTAAAACCGATCGATAGAAAGCCAGTCTCGCCCTTCGCGACGCGCCGTGCCGTATAGGCCGCTTCCTCTGCAAGCCGAAGGATCCGCGCGGCTTCCAGCAAGAACGAACGTCCCGCGGCGGTGAGCCGGACGGTGCGGCTCGTGCGATCCAAGAGCGGCGTGCCGATCTGATGTTCGAGCAGGCGAATCTGCCGGCTCAGCGGCGGTTGCGTCATGTTCAAACGCTCGGCCGCGCGGCTGAAGTGAAGTTCCTCGGCAACAGCGACGAAGCAACGGATTTGACTGATTTCGAACATGGTCCTTAGCGGGGGCGATATTGTCAGGGCGGCGACCGGCCCTGTTTTTCCTGTGTCTTTGGCCGCTGGGATGACTGTCGCGGATCGGATCCACGCCGCATCGGCTCCCTCGTGCAGGCATCCGGTGGCAGGACATAGGGCAGATCATCGCAACAGCATGCGTAAATCGGGAACCCATAGGCGTTCGTGCCGACGATGGTCGTCGGCCCATGCGACGGACAGACGGCTTTCATGGCACCTCCCGAAATCTGGTCATCAACCCATACATCCTACGCCTGACAAGCCGGTTCGGCGATGCGACGGTTTGATGGGCAGCGTGACTTGCGCGTGCCCTACTGCCCTACGTATGGCGCTTCCATCTCCCGATGCGCCGCGAGTGGGATCTCGGGCGTCTAAGCGGTCCGATCCAAACGTGAAGGGTTACGCGCTGCAGGCTTCCTTGGCGCGATCCCACTGCCGAACGAATGGCGATCGCCCGGCTCGGGCCTCGACCAGCAAGTCATTGTCGTCGGCAAACCGCATGACGAACTCGAACGCCCCCGGGCAGACCGATCGCAACGCGTCTGAAACAAAAACGCATTTCAAGCCGCCGTCGATGACGGGCATCGCTAGCCGCGTGCACGCGACATGAATACCAGGCCTCCGCTCTCCGACGAACAACGTGATGACGCCCGTCAAACGTTCCGGCCAATCGCCAGGACGAAAGGTCTTCCCTTGATGCGTGATGCCTTTGATCACATAGCCGTCGATATCCTGCCCGGTCCGATCGTTACGATCCATGCTTGCTCTTACCTCTTCCACGCTTCGCCGCCTGCTTCCCATCCACTGCTTCTGCTTTTGATTTCCAGTTGCGGCGGTCAACCCATCCGCCGCCGGCTTTCGCCCTCCCCTCGCCCAACCACGCGGCTCAAAGATCGCTCCCGTCCCCTCCCGCATCGCGGTCAAGGATCTTGAGCAGGCGAAGCTTGTGGTAAAGCGTCTTCTTCGGCATGCCCAGCTCGACGCTGGCATCCGCCACGTTCCCGTTGTGCCGCCTCAGCATGTCCTCGATCAGCATGCGTTCGAAGTACGCAAGCTGCTGCGCCAGCGTTCCGCTTTTGCTGCCGCTGCCGCCCGTGCCAAGCAGCGTATCGCCTGTCAGGCCGAGCACGAAACGATCGGCCACGTTCTGCAATTCACGCACGTTGCCCGGCCATTGATGCGTCATCAGCTCCGAAACCTGCGCCGCAGATACGATCGGAGCGGGCTGCTCGAATTTGCGTGCCGCCGCGAGGACAAAGTGCTCGAAGAGCAGCGGCACATCTTCGCGACGCTCCCTCAACGGCGGCAGTTCGATTTGCGCGACGTTCAGGCGATAAAGAAGGTCTGCGCGAAAACGGCCCTCTTCCGCCAACTCGGAGAGATCGGCTTTCGATGCCGCAATCACCCTGCAATCGACCGCAATCGACTCGTTCGCCCCGAGCCGCTCGATCGTCCGCTCCTGCAACACGCGCAGCATTTTGATCTGCAGCGGGACCGGCATCGTTTCGATCTCGTCGAGAAAAAGCGTCCCGCCGTCGGCCCACTCGATCTTGCCCACGCGTCGCTTGATCGCTCCGGTAAAAGCACCTGCCTCATGACCGAACAGTTCGCTTTCGAAAATCTGCTCCGGCAGACCACCGCAGTTCAGCGCGACGAAATGACGATCGCGCCGCCCGCCGAAATCGTGCAGGCTGCGCGCAATCAGTTCCTTGCCTGTACCGGTCTCGCCGGTGATGAGCACCGATACTGACGTACCCGCGAGCCGCAGGATTTTCTTGCGGACTTCCGCCATTGCCGGCGACTTGCCCAGCACCAGCGCTTCGATTCCCTGCCAGTTGTCGAGCGCGGCACGCAGGCCCTGCACTTCGAGCGTCAAGCGGCGCTTTTCCACCGCACGGGCTACCCTGCCGGCGATGTGCTCGGAGGAGAAAGGTTTTTCGATGAAATCGTAGGCGCCGACCCGCATCGCACCGACCGCCGTCGAGATATCGGCATGTCCACTGATCAGCACGACGGGAATCTGCGCGTCGATCGCGAGCACCCTTTCGAGCAACTGCATCCCGTCCATCCCCGGCATCCGCAAATCCGATACGACCACGATCGGCGCACCCGGCGCGACTTGAGAAAGCGCTTCGCTCGCCGATTCGTAGGCGGCCACCGGATATCCGGCCAACGCCACGGCCTGTTCGACGCCGACTCGAACGTTCTCGTCGTCCTCGACAACCAACACTCGGATTTCATCTTCCATGTTCCGCCCTCTGCGACGTTGCCGCCGCAAATTCGATACTGAATTGCGCACCGCCGTCCTCGCGGTTGGCGCCATAGATCTTCGCCCCGAAGCCTTCGACGATGCGCGATGTGATCGCGAGCCCCAAGCCCAGCCCATGCCCTCGCGGCTTCGTCGTGACGAACGGCTCGAACAAGTGCGCCAGCACCTCCGGCGCAATCCCACCGCCACTGTCAGCGATCGTGAACAACACACGGCCCAGCTGCGGATCCGGCTGAACGGCCTCGATGCGGATGACGCGCGTCTCAGCATCTCGAATCGCATCGAGTGCATTGCCGAGCAGATTGACGATCACTTGCTGCAATTGGCTCGATTCCGCGTATACCATCGTGCCCGATGGGATGTTCACGTCGAGTTGCACCGCTTCATCGCGAATCCTCGCTTCATACATGAATCGCGCGTGCGCCACCACCTCGTTGAGCGAAACGGCCACGCGCTCGACGTCCGGCTTGCGCGCGAAGGCTTTCAACTCGCTCGTCAGCACGGCCATGCTTTCGACAAGACGTGCGATACGGTCCAGGTTGGCGAAGGCTTGCGCCGGCTGATTGCGTTCGAAGAACGTCCGAGCGTTGTCGCACAGTGTCCTGATGGCGACGAGCGGCTGATTGATCTCATGTGTCAATCCCGCCGCCATTTGTCCCAGCACCGCGAGCTTGCCTGCATGGACGACTTCCTGCTGTGAATCGCGCAGGCGCTGCTCGGTCAATTCGCGCTCGGTGATCTCACGCTGCATTCTTTCGTTGGCGGCAGTCAGCGCTGCCGTGCGGTGCGCGACCGTCCATTCCAGCTCGTCGTTCGCGCGGCGCAGGGCATCTTGTGCCTTGAGCTTCTCCGCGATCGTCCTGCGCCGTTGGCCCGCGTATAACCCATAGAGCGCAGCGATCAGGAATGCACCCGTCACGAACGCAACGGCAAGATGCTCCTGGCGATAGGCGCCGGCGATGTCCTGCAGCACCATCAGCGAATCGCCTGCTTGCGGCAGCGGCCGCGACACGACGAGATAGCGGGCGGTACGGCCGGGGGTACGCCAATCGGGAAAGTTTCCGAGCCACGCATCGCGCTTCCAATCATCGACGCGGCGATACGACAGCGGTTCGACAGCGCGGCCGGCATATTGCTGCGAAGCCTGAATGGCACGCTGCCGCTGCTCGGTGATGGGCCGCACTGACATGAATTTCCATCCGGGCGCGGTCGAGATGACGATCACGCCGTTGCCGTCGACCACCATCGCCGCTTCTCCCGGCATCCGCCAGGCCTGTTCCAGCGCATCGACGCTGACCTTCACCGCCACTGCCCCCGTTGATGGACCGGCTGCGCCCCTCACCGCACTCGCGAAGTACAAACCGGGCATGCCCGTATTCGTGCCGATGCCGAAGAAGCGCCCCGTCCCGGTTGCGAGTGCATCCTTGAAGTACGGCCGATAGGAAACATTGGTGCCGATAAAGGTACGCGGTTGATTCCAGTTGCTCGCGGCGATCACGGCGCCATGACGATCGATGACATACGTGGCAAGGCTGCCCGCATCGCGATTGACCGCTTCGAGATAGGTGTCGACCTCATGCTGCAATGGAGCCGAGGCGTGGGGCGCCGCGGCCAGCAATGCCTGAACGCTGTCCTGCCGGGCGACGATGGCGGGCATCGTCTCGAAGCGATTGAGTTCGCTTTTCAAGCTCGCCGCATACAGATCGAGCCGATGCTCGCCGACATCGGCGAGCGCATCGATCGCCCGATTCCACGTGAATTCGGCGGCGGCAGCGGTCACGCCCAAATACAGAACCGCTGCCGCTCCCCATCCCCAGAACCGTCTGTTTCTTATGCTCGTACGCAAATTCAACCTCATCGATGGGCCCTACCGAACGGATGCAGGCGCATGCGCGGCACGCTGAACGAACCGCGGCAAGCATCGCTCATCGCCGGGCCATCGTGAGATTTGCGTCACCAAGCGTTGGCCGATCATCAGCCGATACGCGCGAGCACGATAAGCGTCAGCGTGACCACGATGGCGCCGCCGATACGCGTTGCGATCTGCGCGAAGGGCATCAGCTGCATCCGGTTGGCCGCCGTCAGAATCGCGACGTCGCCGGTGCCCCCTTGCCCGCTGTGGCACGCGTTGACGATCGCTGCGTCGATAGGGTACATCTTCAACAGGCGGCCGACCATGAAACCCGTGCCCATCAGGGTCGCCACCGTGGCGACGATCGTCACGGTATTGGCGAGCGTAAACGCGGCGGTTAACTTGTCCCACGGCGTCATCGCCACACCGATCGCGAACAGCAGCGGATAAGTGACCGCCGTCGAGAAGAACTTGTAGACGACGAATGCCCCTTCCTGCAGCGGCGGCGAGACGGCACGCGCGAGCTTCACGAGCACGGCGAGGAACAGCATGGCCACCGGTGCGGGCAAACCGAACAGATCGCGGCACATCAAGCCCACAAGGTACAGCGTGATGGCCGTGATGCCGGCCGCGGCGATATGCGTGACGTCGACATGGCCGGTGATCTCTTCTTCGACCGGGGCCATTTCTTCGGATTCACCCACTTGCAGACGTCCCTGCCCCGTCAGGTGCGGAAAGCGCTTGCCCAGCATGTCCAGTGCGCCGGACAGAATGATGGCGGTGAGGCTACCGAGCATGACCGGGGGAAGCACCTGTGCGAAAAGTTGACCCTGCGGCAAGTGCAGAATCTCCGAATACCCGACGGACAGCGGGATCGCGCCTTCGCCCACACCGCCTGCCATGATCGGCACGACGATGAACAGCAGCGTATGCCGCGCACCGAGCCCGAGCATCGTGCCGACGGCCGTACCGACGATCGCGGCGGCGATCGATCCCACCGCGAGCGGCAGGAAGATCTTGAGGAAGCCTCGAATCAGCACGCGGCGATCCATGCTCAAGATGCTGCCGACGATAATCGACGCAATGAACAGGTACAGGAAATTAGTGGACTTCGTGAATTCGGTCGTGAGACCGAGCACTGCCTTGGGCAGCAAGTGATAGTAATTGAGCGCCGACGGCACGAAGGTCGCGCAGATGGCAGCGGCGCCGATATGGCGAAGCACCGGCAGACGCTTGCCGAGTTCGGCGCAGGTGAAACCGAAGAAAGCGAGGACGGCAATCGCCATCGAGATTTCACCGGGGATCTTGCCCTTGATCGCAAAGGTCGCGATGAGGGCGAGCAAGATGAAGTAGATCGGCAGCGGGATGATGCCGATTCGGTACTCCATCAGCTTCCACCAGCCTTCTGGCCAGAAACGGGTTTTGTTGGGCGAATCCTCTGAGGATAGGGATCGTGGTTGGCCGGGGGCGTGCGAGGTCGATTGCAAAACGTGTCTCCTTGATTCGACGTGTCGGTGCGGATCGTCAGCATCAACTTCGATGTGACGGTCCGGTGCCTGTTGGGCGCTTGGAATCGCAAGAGGTATGCCAAGGATGCAGCCAGAACAGAGCCCGCCAAGTCATTGATTTAGCGTGATTTCGGCAAGACGACGATAGGTTGTCAGCCAACGGATTCTGAGCGTTCAGAATTCACCGCATGGGGAGGCCGAGATTTGGGCCGGGCGCGAGGAAAGCCTCGGAATGTTCCAGGATGCTGGCGATCTGCTTGCCCATCCATGCCCGGGGGGCGGTGCCGACGAAAACGCGAACGACCCGCTGCGGCGTCAGTTGCTGCCTGCTCCGCGGCCATGAAGGTACGCGGGGCTTGCGTTTCGCCCGTTCGACCAGCGCCGGTAGTCCGCCGGCGTCATACCGGTAAGTTGACTGAACGCACGCCGGAATGACGCCATTGTTTGAGACATCCCGTCAGAAGTAGTACTTCGTCCGGTGAGCGGCAAGCGTGAAGAAGTAAAACCGATGCAGCAGCCGGAATGCCGCACGCGACGATTTCGCGTCCCCCGCATAGCGGGTCGTTTCGACAAACGCGGCCAGATTGCCGGGATTACTCATGTCGAAAGGATGCAAATGAACGTGACGGACAAGCGCGTCGCTCATGTATCCCACCCCCGATTTAAGCTGATTGAGCCGGTCGACTTCCGCCTTCGCCTTCTTTACGTCGGACGCGCTCTGAAACAGGATGGGGTGGCTCGCATCGAACGGGAATGGCTGATCCGATGTCTTGTTGGCGTAACGCCCGAACGGACCGAGATTTCCGCCCCACGGTACCCACCCACCATCCGACAGGATGGCGGACATCCCCTCCTGATCCCTTAGCAACGCCACAGTCAGCCAGTACGGCTTGTTCGCTTCGTTGGCATCAACGTATTCATCTACCGCATCACCCACTTTCGGATGAAGCCGCTTGAACTCGGTGGCAAGCAAGCGTGTCACGTCGTCTCGCTCGAGCAGTGCCGCGCGCGTCCACAGCATCGTCGTCAAGGCATCATGCGCGGGCCCGTTCCCGGTATCGCTGGCCTTCCATAGGACCATCAACTGGTCGATGGACATGCGCATCTGCATGTCGTCGGCAAACTCGGCAGGGATGCCCTCAGCCGTATTCTGCTTGGGCACATTGGCAGCGAACTTCGCCTCTTCCGGAGCCGCAACCCATATCTGCTGCATGAACGCGGCCGGCGAGTTCGTATGTTCCGCCCAAAGCTGGTGAAGCCGGTTGACGTCGCGCCCCGGGAAGCGATCGCGATGTCGCGCGAGCAGCGCAGAGACGTCGCCCACGATGGCAGCATCGAGAGCGGCGGTATTCTTACCGGCCGCATGCAGCCGCAGGACGTTCTGGTCCCGCAGGTAAAGCAACCGATACTGGACTGCAGCAAACGCCGGGCTCTGCGGCGGCAGCGCCTGAGCTGCCTCGAGCAATTCCGCCGGGATCTCGTGAAGCGTTTTAGCTGTCATGAAAGTGGCCACCAGCCAGGCGTCCGAGTGGGTGGACTGCCACTGCTGAAAGGCGCCGGCAAACCGCTCGCCCTGGGTTTTGTCGTCGGAACCTGCCTGCATCGTGTACAGCCAGTCCGTGAGCCCCCCTCGCTGCACAATCTCGATGACGGATCGCCGTCCAAGAACCTCACTGTTCTCCTGGCGCTCATGGTTGAGCGCAAAAACGTAGTCTTTCAGATCCTGTGCCGTGTCTGCAGACCAGTCGCCTGTCGCGATACGAGACTCGATGGCGCGGAGTTCGTCTTCCGGGTTCGCGGTGTAACGAACGTGGCGTTCAAGGTCCGACAACCGTTTCGCCTGCAGCGCCGGGACCTGCGCCTTCGTTTCGTCGATACCGGTAATCGCCTCCGCGAACAGTTGCACGCGCGCGTCTCCAGTGGCCGCCTGTGCCCTGGCGAACTTCGCCCGCTGAACGAGGTATCCAGCCAGGCTATGCCAGCGGGAATTCGGATCCTGGGCGATCTGCCCGAAGAGATCGATCGATTCGTCGAATCGCTTCGCGTAGAAGAGCGCCGCGGCACGTTGATATCGGCGGTCATCCTTGAACCATGCCGCAGCATCCTCCGCGGCCAACGCCGGTAGGGCCGTCCCCTTCCCCGCGCACACGGCGAAGACCGCGTCCTGCGTCGTGGCCCAGTCCTTCACAAGCGGGTTCGCGCTGCCGAACTTATCCGAGATCCGTTGGAGTTCTTTCGTCGCCAGATCGAAGGCATCCGCCTGACACGGAACGTCCGGATTGCTCGATATCGGCGATCCATGCTCGCCCTTCGTCCCGAGCACTGAATCGCGCGCCTGATTCCAACGGTTTTCCGGCTCCCAGGTGTCGATCCATCCGGTGGGAACGGTCGCCAGCATCTTCAGATCGGCATCGCTCACCGGATGACCGGTCAGCACGCGGTACGCGACCGTCAGCGTGAGCGGCCCATAGTCTCCAGACAAGATGCCGAGATTGCCTTGCGCATAGTCGCGGAAATTGAAGCTGGGCGCTTCATTCGGATATGGATACTGCAGGACCGTGCCAAATGCGGTACTGCATGAGAAAAGCATTGCGGCAGCAGACAGGGAAAGGAGCTTGCGAATATTCATTCTTTTAGTTCGTCAATACCAAACGTCATGCAAGGGGCTCGAGAATCGCGGCATGTGCGCCGGCGTCGATACGTTCGACTGCGGGCAATCCGAAGGCAGTCAAACGGGCGAGCGCCATTGTAGCGCCGATAATGTCGGCAATACCTTCCCTATTCGGCAGGGACGACCCGCCGAACCTATGCCGCCAGTTTGCTATGTGAAAATGTCGAACACCTCAATGAGACGGCATTATCGAACCCGCTCAATCCCCGACACGGCAATCAGTGCGATAGCGGTTACCGCGGCCGCTCCGGCGTAAAAGATCGCGCCCAGCCCAAAATATTGCGCGATTGAGCCGAGCAAGGGGGGCGCGGCCAGCATGCCGCAGAAACCCAGCGTAGAAACCGTGGCAATATGCGCCTCCGGACGAGCCCTCGCGCCCGCGAGACTGAACAGGACCGGCGCAACATTCGCGATTCCCGCGCCCGCTATCGCACAACCGATGTTCATGATCTCGGCGCTCCGGCTGAGTGGGCCGATCGCAAGCCCGAATGCCGCAATCAGCCCGCCCATGCCGATCAACACCCGTGCACTGAATTTATGTCGTATCGAATCGCCGGCGAAACGAACGATTGCCATCGAACACGCAAAGGCGGTGTAGCCCATCAGGGCAAGGTTGCTATCCGCGCCCAGTGTCTGCTTCATATACACCGCGGCCCAATCGAGCACGACGCCTTCGCACGAAAAGGCAAAAATCGCCATGACACCCAGGACGAGGGCGGGACGAGTCACAGCAAGCCTCGCCTTCCCCGCTGCGTGGCCGGTAGCCGCCGGTTGCCGGCTGGATACGAGCCCGCGTTGCGCCCATAGAAAAAGACCGAAGATGGCGACCGAAACGATCAGCGCTTCGATTGCCGGGGAAAAGGTGCGCAGCAGCGGCGCCCCGGCACCCGCGCCAGCAAAGCCGCCCAGGCTCCACATGCCATGGAAGGACGACATATAGGGACGCTCCGAGCGCCGTTCGACATCGCTCGCATTCGCATTCATGGCCACATTCATCGTACCGCCCGCGGCGCCGAACAGCAGCGCCACCATCGCGAGGGTGACAGCGCTCGGCGCCAGCGGAATGAGAATGCCGAAGCCGCAATACAACGTGGCGCTGACGCGAATCGATCCGACGACACCCAACCGCTGGATCAGCCAGACGCTGCACGCCATCGCTAAAGCCGTCCCGCCAGCGAGGGTCAGCAGGACAAGGCTAAGCGCAAGCGGTTCGAGCCCGAGCCTTTCCTTGAATGCCGGTATCTGCGTCGCCCACATACCGATGAGGGCGCCATTCGCAAAAAACATGACGGCGGTGGGATGCCACGTACGCCAGGCCCAGCGTGTATGGGTAATCGAATCAGACATTCCGCGGTTTTCCGAGTGTCGGCGCAAGCACGAATCATGCAACGGGTTGAGTGGTGAAGAGTGTGTGTGCGTCTGGTTAACATCACACACGAACAGACCGTCGCTCCACAAAAAGCCGATGCCCCGGACGACATGAAAGCATCGGGCCGTTGGGGTGCTCCTGCACTTTTACGCCTTCGAAATCCCGAATCGTGATTTTTGCGCCGCTGCGCAGCAGATCTGCTTCACCGATACCGACGCAATAGGCACCGGCTGTCACGGCGGATGTCACGCCGCTAGGCGCGTCTTCGAAAACCAAGGTCTTCGATGACGGCAGGTTAAGGCGTTCCGCAGCGAGCAGATACGGATCCGGATAAGGTTTTCCGCGAGTGACATCGTTGCGCTCGACGATCACCGAAATGCACGACTCGGCCCGGAGCAACGCGATCACGCGATCGACCTTGGATCGCCATCCGCTCGTCACGATGCCGATCGTCACGCCGGCCCCATGAAGATGCGCAATGAGGCGCTCCACACCGCGGATCGGCGCGTAGTCGGCGGTATTTTCGACATGCATGACATGCGCCTGGACCTTTTCCTGATCGGCTCGCGAAAGATCGTGAAACAGCGCACGGATGGTATGTGGCCCCGGTTGGCCATGGATGTGGTTGCGCAAATCATCGGCTGTGATGCGGCGCCCGAACTGCTGCGCTGCTTCACTCCACGCGCGCTCGATCACCGCCGCCGAATCGATCAACACGCCATCCATATCAAACAGGATGGCAGAGATCTTCTCCGCCTCTCCTACCTCTTCTGCCTCTTTGCCCATCTATGCCTCCCCTATTCCGTTCTTTCCCACGACATTCGTGTGCGCCGCCGCAACGACAACCTGACCGAGCGAAATGCCGCCGTCATTGGTCGGCACCAGTTGATGGCAGTAAGGCTTGAATCCGAGCGACTCGAGACGCCCGAGTCCGTTCGCCAGCACAAACTCATTGCTGAATACCCCGCCGCTCATGACGATCTGCTCGACACCGAATCGCCTGACGAGCCGGGAACACGTTTCGCCGATCATGTCCACGACGGTGGAGTGAAAGCGTCGGCTCAGCCACGAGCGATCGATATCGGCGCATTTAAGCAATCGAACGAGTTCGTCGACAAGCGGACGATAGTCGATCTCGAGGCAATCGCCCTGTTGATCGATCGTGTACGGGAACGGCTCGGCGAGGCGAAAGTCTCGCTGCAGCAGAGCCTCCATCTCGATCGCCGCCTGCGCCTCGTACTCGATCTGCCCGCAGATGCCCATCAGCGCCGAAATACCGTCGAACAGCCTGCCCATGCTGGTCGTGGTGGCGGCGTTGATCTTGCGCAGCGCCATCCTGGTGAAAACCTCGCGCCGCTGCTCGGGCAGGCTGCGGACGGCCGGCACGTCGATCTCGGCGGCGCGATCGCCGAACGTTTCCACCAGCAGAGACATGGCGACACGAATCGGCTCCTTGACGGCCTGATCGCCGCCCAGCAGCAGCATCGGGCGCAAATGGCCCACGCGCTCGAAACCCGTTGCATCGCCGAGCAGGAACTCGCCGCCCCAGATGGTGCCGTCGGTGCCATACCCGGCACCGTCGAAGATCACCCCGATGGTCTTGCCCGACAGCCCGTTCTCCGCCATGCACGAGACCATGTGCGCATGGTGATGCTGAACCTGCACGACGCGCATGGCGCGTTGCTCGATGGCCGCCCGCGTCGATCGAAATGCCGGGTGCAGATCGCAGGCGAGCGTGTCCGGCTCGACCGACAGCAGTTTTTGCAGGTGCCTCGCACAATCGACGTGCGACTTGAACGTCGTATCGTTCTTCAGGTCCCCGATGTGTTGGCTGACGAAAACCTGATTTCCCTTTCCGATGCTGACGGTGGTCTTCAATTCGGCGCCGAGCGCCACGACCGATCCCACCGAATACGGCAGATGGATCGGATACGGCGCGTAACTGCGCGAGCGCCGCATGAACGACATCAACGGCTCGTCCTTGCCCTCGCGCACGATCACGCGCGCGACCGAGTCGTCCACCCGGATGCGGATGTCGCGATCGTTCAGGACAAAGTAGTCGACGATGTCCCGCAGTTGCTCGAGTGCCGTCTGATTCTCGTACACGATCGGGTGGCCGGAGAGGTTCCCGCTCGTCATGATCAGTGCAGGCAGTGCGGGATCCTCGAGCAGCAGATATTGCAGCGGCGTGGACGGCAGCGTCACGCCGAGATTGGGGTTACGCGGGGCGATCGCCTCGGGCAGCGTTTCCGAGCGCTTTCGCAGCAGCACGATAGGACGCTGCACGCTCTCCAGCAGCTCCCGCTCGCGCGCATTGACGTACGCCCATCGCGCAGCGGACTCGCAGTCAACGACCATGACCGCGAACGGCTTGGCATCGCGCCGCTTGCGCCTGCGCAACTCGCGCACCGCCGCTTCGTTGGTGGCGTCCACGGCGAGATGAAAGCCGCCCAGACTCTTGATCGCGAGGATTGCGCCGTCGCGCAGCTTCGCGATCGCATCGCGCACCACGTCGCCGGTCTTCACCCGTGCGCCGTGACGATCGACGAGTTGCAATTGCGGCCCGCAAGCCGGGCAGGCATTCGGCTGCGCGTGATATCGGCGGTCCTCGATGTCGTGGTACTCGCGATCACAGGCCGGACACATGGTGAATGCGCGCATCGTGCTCTGAGCGCGGTCATACGGCATGCCATTGATGATCGAATAACGCGGGCCGCAATGGGTGCAGTTAATGAACGCATATCGGTGCCGGCGGTCACCGGCATCGCGCATCTCACGCAGGCAATCATCACAGACATTCGAGTCGGGCGGAACAATGGTGTCCATGTACGCGAGGTCGCGGCTCTTGCGTATCTCGAACCCTTCGTAGCGTAGCGCTGGCTCGTCTCGCACCACCTCCCGCACATCGATGATCCGTGCGAGAGGCGGTGGCCGGGAAATCAGCTCGTCGATAAAACCGTCGATAGCCTGCGCCGGCGCCTGCAGCTCCAGCAGAACGCCTTCGGAATCGTTGAGCACCCAGCCATGGGCCCCATAGGCGCGCGCAAGCCGATGGACGAAAGGCCGAAAGCCGACGCCTTGCACGATCCCGCACACGCGGAATCGCCGCGTGTGGAGCGTCTCGATCACATCAGCAGAGCCGTGGGAGTTCCGCGCCATGGAGTTCCTCGATGGTGATCTGCGTTCCATCCGGTTGGACCATTCGGACCTCGGGCCCGGTGGCCGGCCCGACCTCGCCGATGACAGCCGCATTCCGACCGTCGGGATCGTCACGCAGGATGGCAAGGACTTCGTCCGCCACATCGGGCTCGACAAAAAGACACAGGCAGCCTTCATTGGCAAGGTGGATCACGTCGATGCCCAGCATGTCGGCGGCCATCGCAGCCTCCGGCAAGACCGGCAGCGCGTTCCGCTCGAAACGCACCGTGCAGTTGACCGCCCGTGCGTGCTCGTGCAATACGGCACACAGGCCGCCGCGGGTCACGTCGCGCAGCGAAGCGATCTTGCCTGCGGGTACCCTGCTCAAGACTTTATCCACCATGTGATTGAGCGGCGCGCAGTCGCTCAGCACATTGCGATCGAAACCGAGCCCCTCCCGGATCGAGAGCAGGTGGATCGAATGGTTGCCGATGTACCCGCTCAGCAGGATTTTCTGCCCGGGGCGGACGTTCCGGATGGACACCGCCGGCCGCTCGAGGACGCCGACGCCGGCCGTGTTGATGAAGATCTGGTCGGCATCGCCCTTACGGACGACCTTGGTATCGCCGGCGACGATCTTGATGCCCGCCAGCCGGGCCGTGTCGCGCACGGACGCGATGATCGTCAGCAAGTCGGACATCGCCATCCCGGCCTCGATGATGAGGCTGAGCGTCAGGTAAAGCGGACGCGCGCCACTCACTGCCAGGTCGTTCACGGTACCGCACACTGCGATCTTGCCGATATCGCCGTTCCCGAAGATAGTCGGCGTCACCACGAACGAGTCGGTGGTAAAGGCGATCCGGCTAGTGGGAAGGTCCAGCACGGCGCTGTCTTCCATCGTTCCGAGGTAAGTGTCGCCGAGGGTGTTGGATATCCGCTCCACCAGCTCCCGGCTCAGCTTCGCGCCCGTGCCGTGATCGAGGACGACGGTTTGGTTCGGATCCTGCTGCGCGGCGCCGGCCACGCCGGAGATCTCGATATGCGCGGGTGCAACGCCATTGCCGCTGCCGGCCGGTGAATAGGCCGTGCTCATGCCAACGCCTCCTCACCGCGACCGGGCAGATCGTCGCTTTCTCTCAGCCGCTCCAGGATCTCCGACGACGGCGCAATAATCGCGCAATAACTTGCCAGCCACTCGAGGGCCCGCTTCGTATCCTCCGGCTTCGGCGAAAACACACCGTCCTCGGGAACCCAGATCTTGTAGCCCCGGAAGAACGCATCGGCCGCCGTAGTCTGCACACATACATGAGTCTGCAGCCCCGTGACCACCACCGTCTTCACCCCGCGCGCCCGAAGCGTCTCGTCGAGCTTCGTCTCATAGAAGCCGCTGTCGCGCCCCTTCACCACCACGAGGTCCGACGGGTGTACCACGTCCTCGATCAGGCGGTTGCCCGGCGTGCCCGCGATCGCCGGGATGGCGCGGCCCCGGTAGCGGCTTTGCACCTGCGGATCCTCGGGGTCATGGATAAGCTGAAGATGGACGACCAACTGCCCGGCGGCACGTATGCCATCCAGAAAAACATTGAACTGCTTGATCAAGCGGTTCAATTCCTCCGGATCCTTGGAGATCTTATGGGTGAATTCATATTGGAGGTCATTGGTCAGTACAGCAACGTTCGGCATGATTCGATCACCTTTCGTTCGTTCTTCCGATTGGAGCCGGACATTCCGGCATGGAATGCCTCGCCCGTACCCGCGCCAACCCCAGCATTCAGCGGGATAGCCATGGCGAAGCGGTCTACTTGGAAACGGATTGCGTGTAATGCGTTTAAATCAACATTCGCGTAGCGAATTAGATCGAATCGCTTTGGCCGATTCTCAGGCGCTAAAGGTGTGGCGCAGACGGTCATAATTATGGGCTCAGCGCTGAGCGCCATCTCGGCTGCACTTAACAAGTCAAAACGATTTGATCATGCGGCCCTCTGTTCGTAAAATGACTTTTTCGACATAAACGTGTCAGATCGGGAATGGATATCAAACTCTTGCGGGCGTTCATCCAATTGACCGATACCGGCCATTACGGCAAGGCGGCGGCGAATTTGTTCGTGACTGCATCGACGCTGTCAAAGCAGATTCAGGCGTTGGAGACGACGGTCGGCGGCCCGCTGTTTGAACGGGGACGGCATGGCGCAAAGCTGACGCCGCTGGGTAAGCTCCTGCAACGGGAGGCGCGCGCGTTGCTGCGTCTGAGCGACGATGTGGAGACCCGAATGCAGCGCGCGGTGGCCGGCCTCACCGGAAGTCTCGACATTGGCTTTGGCGTCTCGACACTTATCATCGCGCCGCGCTTGATCGCCAGCTTCCGGGCCATGGCCCCTGACAGCCAGATCACGCTCAAAGACCTACCGTCGAGCGAGCAACATCAACGATTGCTGGATGGCAAGCTCGATCTCGGCTTTTGCCGGGCACCGGACGAAATCGGGGAATTGTCTTTCATGCAGGTGCTCGAGGAGCAGCTGTCACTGGTCCTTCCCCTCGGCACAATGCCGCCTCACCGGGATCGGTTTTCGACGTTGAACAGTCTTGGCTTTGTCGCGCTTTCGCCATCCCGCGGGCCGGGACTGGATGCACAGATTCGCCAGTGGTGTGCGCTGGCGAATTTCAAGCCGCGCATCGTTCAGCATGCCGACGATATCTCGACCATTCATGCCGTTGTAGCGGCCGGGCTGGGCGCTGCGTTATTACCTTTTCATGGCGTTGAAGCGCTAGGTA
The DNA here is from genome assembly GCF_051961175.1 of Trinickia sp. GTDB lineage: Bacteria > Pseudomonadota > Gammaproteobacteria > Burkholderiales > Burkholderiaceae > Trinickia. The sequence goes on from NZ_JBQCDN010000031.1 coordinate 16,473, forward strand.
ACCATACTCATCAACAGCCGTTGTGGGGCGAAGCGTCCAAGTGGCCCGTGGGGCTTTGCTGGAGAAGAGCGGATACGAATCCGCTCTTGCTGCGATTTGTCGACCATGTATCAAAGAATCCCACCAGCCTGAGCTCGATGCGATGTTAGGACGCTGCAAGGCAGCCGACGGCCGATGCAGCCTCCTCGGGCATTCATATGGCGGATGGATCGCGTTGGAGGTGTGGTTGTGCTGCGGAATACGTCCAGTTGTTTCATGACGTAATCGGCGTGCTGCCCGCCAATGCGGGGAAATTGCTCGGTGCCTTCGCCGTGTTGGCCGTGGCACGTAACGCAGGCCGCGACGCCTTTTGCAGGCAGGCCGGCCACGTAGATCGCGCACCCCGCGTTCATGAGCGCCTCGTCGGCGGGCTCGCCGACAACGGCTGACTGCCCTGAAGATCGCATGCGCGCTCGGACCCGAATGCGAAGCGATACATGTGGGGCTTCACGCGTCTGACCGGTACGCAAATCGGCGACATCGCCACCTACTTTTCAATCGCGCATAAGCCGCGCTCTGGCACGCGCAATGCGGTAGCCCTCCAACCCGAGACACGTGGAGCGAGCGTGCGCCGCGCGCCGGCTACCAGGAGAACTGCCATGCCAGAGAACACTTCAAAGCTGTCGCCGTCGATCACGGCCATGATCCGTCTCGATCACATGCATGTGCTCGCGGCGGCGCACCGTTACCACGCTTGCACGCCATGGTGGCGCAAGCGCGCAATTGTCAACGGTGTGTGCGCGGCCTTGGAAATCCATGCGCAGCTAGAGGAAGAGATTTTTTACCCGGCATTGGAGCGTGCGCTCGGCAACGAAGAGACGCTGGCGAAGAGCCGCCCTCAGCATGACGAAATGCGCGCGACGATCGCCAGGCTCCGCGCCACGGGGCCTGAAGACGCCGCCTATGACGGGCTTTTTTATCAGTTGATTCGTGAGGTCGTTCATCATGTTGCCGATGAGGAGACGATCCTTCTGCCCGACGCCGAGCGCTTGCTGAAAAGCGAACTGCGTTCGCTAGGCGCCGCTATGACCAAGCGCCGAATGCAACTAGTTGGCGAACGCCCGGGGGAAATCGCGCTGAACACGGCTAAGACGTTCCCCGTCGCAACGGTGCTGCTCGCTTCCGCTGTGCTGCTCGCGCTGCGGCACTGCTTACCGAAGGCACGCTGCAGGTCTCGAGCCGCAAGTGCGGATGGCACGACGAGCAGCTGACGGAACGGGAATTGCTGCCTCAGCCAAGCCGTTCTTCCGGAGGAACTGACCGTGAGCAAAGATATGAAAGCCCCGTCATATCCGTTTTCATCGGGTGGCTGGGGGTCGCTGAAGGCAGTTGCCAGCATTTTGGCGCAGGAAAAGGTACCGCTGAAAGACAGCGCCATTCTGCTCAAGCAGAACAAACCGGAAGGTTTCCAATGCGTAAGCTGCTCGTGGGCGAAACCGGCGGATCCTCACGTGTTCGAGTTCTGTGAAAGCGGCGCGAAAGCGACCGCATGGGACACGACGGCGAAGCGTATGACGCCGGAATTTTTCAAGCTGAACACGGTTTCGTCGCTGCTCAGATGGCACGATCACGATCTTGAAGAGGCGGGCCGGCTGACCGCGCCGATGCGGTACGATGCGGCGACCGACAAGTACTCAGAAGTGACGTGGGACGAAGTGTTCGCTGAAATCGGTAAAGAACTGAATGCGCTCGATCCTGAACAGGTCGTCTTCTACGCATCCGGGCGTGCTTCGCTCGAAACCGCGTATATGTATCAACTTTTCGCGCGGATGTACGGCTGCAATAACTTGGCCGACAGCTCGAATATGTGTCATGAGAGTTCCAGCGTCGGATTGAAGGAGGCGATTGGCGTAGGTGTCGGCACCATCACGCTGGATGATTTCGAAAAGACCGATCTCATGTTTTTCTTCGGGCAAAACGTCGGCACGAACAGCCCGCGAATGCTGCACCAACTCCAAGATGCGCGCAGGCGGGGTGTGCCGATCATCACGTTCAACCCGCTGCGGGAGCCGGGGCTGGTCTCCTTCGCGAATCCCCAATCACCCGTGCAAATGCTGACGCCCGCGCACACGCAGATCAGCACGCAGTATCACCAAGTGAAAAACGGTGGCGACACGGCAGCCATGCTCGGTATCTGTAAAGCAGTCATCGAAGCCGACGATGACGCAAAAGCGCAAGGCCTGCCTCGGATCATCGATGTCGGGTTCATCGAAGAACACACCACGGGTTTCGAGGAATTCGCCGCCTATGCGCGCGCAACGCCATGGAGCGACATTGAAACGATTAGCGGACTAGGACGCTCCGCGCTCCTCGATGCCGCCGCCGAGTATATGCGAGCCAACGCCGTGATCGCCCACTACGGGATGGGGTTGACCCAACACCGTCTGGGTGTCCAGAACGTCCGGATGCTGTGCAATCTTCTTTTTTTGCGCGGAAACATAGGGAAGCCGGGCGCTGGCCCGTCGCCGATCCGCGGCCATTCCAATGTCCAAGGCCAGCGTACGGTCGGAATCACGGAAAAACCGGAGCTCGCACCGCTCGACCAGCTCGCCATGCAATTCTCGTTCGAGCCCCCACGGAAAAAAGGCTACAACACCGTCGAAGCGTTCGAGGCCATCTTGAAGGGCGACGTCAAAGCCGTTTTCAATCTTGGCGGAAACCTCGTGCGCTCGGTGCCGGACCGTCTCCAAACCGAGCCGGGCTGGGGCCGATTGCGCCTTACCGTCAATGTGGCAACGAAACTCAATCGAAGCCACCTGGTGCATGGAGAGGTTTCATATGTGCTGCCGTGTCTCAGCCGGATTGAGTTCCATCGCACGCCTGCCGGCGACCAGGCGGTTTCTATGGAGGACAGCACCGGATGCATGCATGGCTCGAGAGGGGTGACTGAACCGGCCAGCGACAAAGCACGGCCGGAGCAGTTCATCGTCGCCGGTATCGCGAAGGCGACGCTTGGCGAGCGCTCGACCGTGGACTGGGACGCGTGGCGTGACGACTACGCCCTCGTGCGCGAAGAGATCGCGAAGACGTACCCTGACATATTCCACGACTTCAATGCGCGCATGTGGACACCGGGGGGCTTTCACCGCCCGCTCGCTGCGCGCGAACGGAAATGGAAGACGAAGTCCGGGAAGGCCGAATTCCTCGTTCCGGAATCGCTGGACGAAGACTCGGACATGTCCGCCAAAGCGCCTGATGCGCTGCGTCTGATGACGCTTCGCAGCGACAGTCAGTTCAACACGACGATCTACGGCGTCGGTGATCGCTTCCGTGGCGTGAAGGGCACGCGCATGGTCATTCTGATGAACAAGGCCGATATCGAGAAGCGTCACCTGAGCGAAGGGCAGAAAATTACGTTGCAGACGATCGCGAACGATGGCATCGATCGACGCCTCGACGGGCTGGAAATCAAGGCGTATGAAATTCCGGAAGGGTGCATTGCCGGTTACTACCCTGAATGCAACGTCCTGCTGCCGCTGTGGCACTACGCTAAGGAAAGCAAAGTGCCGGGAGCGAAGTCGATCCCCGTACGGATAGCTTGAAGTACCGGCTCGGCGTTTGTGCAACGTTGGAGATGGCCTCGACTAACAGAAGCTGGCGCTACAATCGGCGCGCTCGTCCTGCTCGATTCCGATGTAGCCCGAGCATCTATCGAACAACTCCTTGGTGCCGGCCATAGCCAGCGACCACGGCCGCCACCCCATGTTTGTTGAGCAGTCAATTTCCACGGCAAACGACATATAGCCCCTATGGTCGGTGCGACGGAGAGGGCGTTTCATCAGCGGTAAGCGACTGAACAAACCGGGTGCGATCATTAAGCACCCGCTTATATATGGCGACTTGGTCGAGCGAATCGTAGTCGGTTTCGGCGAGGCCGTCATCTTGCACCTCATAGACTTTGGCCCCTGGGATTGCCATCAGTATCGGAGAATGTGTTGCGATGACAAATTGAGCCCCGGCTGCCGCTAACCTTTGTACATGCACGATGACTTCCAAC
>NZ_JBQCDN010000032.1:0-9531 GCF_051961175.1 Trinickia sp.
GTCCACGCTGCCGCGGATCGGCTCCTCCTTCGCTTGTTCGCCCGCTCCGGTGCGCCAGGCTTTGGTGCGCTCGCCGATGTCGGTCGCACCGGCGCGACGCATGATGTCGCAGGCGAGGTCGACATGCACTTCGGAAACGTCGGCGCTGAGGATTGCCCCGCCTCGGCGGATGACTTCCCGATAGTCCTCAGTCTCGGGCGGGTAGCCACCCGGCTTGAAGAGGCGCGCGAACAGTTGCTCGAGCTGGTCGAATACCGGTGTATTGTGGCTGTGGCGCACATCCGCCCCACCGGCGGCATAGACCCGCGGCCCTCGCATCGAGGACCCGCTGGTCGACATTGCGTATATCGAAATATCGGCTTGCGAGAACCCGCCGTCGACTAGCGCTTTCTGCGCCCCGCAGGCATCCGCATAGCTGTCGAAAACCCCGACCACTGTTTGTCTCATGATTGCTCTCCTCTCACTTTCCGCGCGATGCGTTCGCGGCCGATGGATGAGTGAATGGTATGCAACGCGCATGCCTGCGGGGCGGCGACGATGCGGGCCATTTTCGCGCATCATTCAGCTGACGTATTGAGTGGCTTGCGCCGCGCAGGAGAGAATTCTTTAAGAGGACGTCCCTTTGCGGTCGAGGCTAAGCGCTATAACTACTAGCGCTATACCGCCTTGAGCCGCACGGCGGCGTTGCCAGGGATGGCGTGCGAAGCATGGCGCAAGATTGCGCAAGTGGCTGGCTTTGTGAGCCCTCCGCTGTCTGACCTTGCAACGACGAAACCTAGCCAAGAACGAGTTTTATCAACGGTAGAAGCGTGCCTGCAAGAACGGCACTGAAGCCAACGGCATAGGCTGTAGCAGGCGCTGACCGCGGCACGCGACATGAGTCGCTGGCGACCAGCGCGATGATAGTCGCGCCGTAAACGCCGAACACATAGAACAGCCAAGCTACGGACTGGTCAATGACCTGCCAGCATAGAAGCAGGAAACAGAACAGGGCCGTAGCCGAACCACCGAGCAGTGCCAGCCGGGATCCGAGCAGCATCATGCCGACCAGCGGTAGCGCCTGGGTAAGCCAATAGAACAGAAAGTTCGGCCAGAATGATTCGATGCCACGCGGTGCCAAGATCAAGGCCATGGCAGCACCGGGCAGCAGCAATAATGCGCGGCCTAGTCCTTCTTTCATCCGAAAGGACTGTCGCTGGTTGGAAGGGGCCTGTTCCATCGCTCGCACGGATGTCATCGCGGTACGAGCATTTCAACGCGCCTTCGGCGGGCCTTCCGTGCACGAGCGAACCTATTTCTCGAATGTAGGCCCCCGACTGAGGATGGCGCCGATTACAGTTGCCCTTCAATGGCGCTCTTGTCTATCACCGACCATACGCTTGCGATCTTGCCGTTGCGAAATGCGTAAAACACGTTCTCCGCAAAGGTGATTCGTTTGCCGCCGATGTTCAATCCCATGAAGGTGGACGTGGGCGAGCAATCGAACCGCAGACGACTCGCGACGAGAGGCGCTTCGATCGCAAGCAGTTCGATGTTGAAGCGCAAGTCCGGTATTTCGCGGACGTCCTTTTGCAACATCTCCCGATAGCCCGACAGGCCGATTGGGCGTCCGTTATGACTGACATCGGCCGCGACGAACTGGCCGAGCGACACCCACTCCCGTTTATTCAGGCAATCGATGTAATTGAGGTAGAGGGTGCGCAGGTCCGGTTCTGTCACGATGTTTCTCTCCTCAGTTGACGGTCCAATCAGCAGTGCGACCACGGGCGCAATGTAGGTCGAACCCCAAGCGGCAACGGCTCCAAGTTCCTGCAGAAAAAAGTAATAGATCAGGCAGGCAACGCCCGTGCCCAAGAACAAGAACACTTGGGCCAACGTCCTTGTTCCATGACGCGTCTAACAGCAGCTATTCGTGTATCGTGCCGTCCGTGCATCTTCCCACCACATTGAAATACATGAAATCGCGACATCTCTTTCGCCCGCAGCGTGCACGTCATTCGTATTCGTACGCTGAGCGCACCTCACCGCAGCCTTGCAGCCCCGCGAAGCAAACGCCACCTAACGGACGACGTGCGGCCGCTGCCGGCGCCATGTTGTGTGCCATGGCGGCTGCGCATGCCTACGCGCAGGTAGCCCAACCCGCGGACGATCGCGCCGCGATCGGCACCACGTTGCCCGAGATCGTCGTGAACGGCGTGGCGAACAATGCGCCGTCAGTTGGACTGGTCGGTACACGCACGGCAACGGGCACGAAGACGGATACCCCGATCGCCGACATTCCCCAAACGATCAACGTCATCACCAAGCAGCAGATCGAGATGACGGGCGCGACGGATCTCAATCAGGCGCTGCGCTACCTGCCGGGCTTTGGATCGTATGGATCCGACAACCGCTCCGACCTGTATGCCTCGCTCCGAGGCTTTCGGCCCACGCTGTTCGTCGATGGATTGCAAGTGCCGGCGACGACACCGATCGCCGACTGGCGCGTTGCTCCCTCTGCGATAGATAGCATTGCGATCCTCCGCGGGCCGACGTCGGTGCTTTACGGGGCCGGTGATCCCGGCGCGATCATCGATGTGCGGACGAAGCAGGCAGACGGGCAGCGCGTGCGCGAGGCGGGGGTGCAACTCGGCAACTACGCGCGAAAGGAGGCGACGCTCGATATCGGCGACGCATTCGACGCCGGCGGCAAATACGCCTATCGGTTTGTCGGCATGGCGGACGACGGCAATGCGCTGACCGGCCCGCATGCGCAGCAGCGCGTTGCGCTGGCCCCTTCGGTGCGCTGGCGCCCGGATGCCGACACCTCGCTTACGCTCACGGCTACCTACCTGCAGGACTCGAGCGATTTCTCGCATAACTTCCTGCCTGCGCGAGGTACCGTCCTGCCCAATCCCAATGGACAGCTGACGCATGACGTCTACACGGGCGATCCGACGTTCAACGACTACCGGAAGAAGCAGTGGTCGCTCGGCTATCAGTTCTCGCACAACGTCGATTCGATCTGGACGCTGCGCCAGAACGTCCGTTGGATGCACCTGTCGCTTGACGACGCCTCGGTCTTCGGCGCCGGCTTCGCGCCGGGCAGTATGACCAACATCGCACGTTACGCAGGGCTGTTCCAATACAACTACAGCCGTGTCGATATCGACAACTCTGCGCAGGCGCGTTTCGGCACGGGGCCGCTCGAGCATACGGTCCTGCTCGGTGCGCAATACAATCGGCAGACGACGACCGACAGCGAATGGCTCGCTTTGGCGCCTGGCCTGAACCTGTACCATCCTGTCTACACGCCGGTCACCGGTGCGATTTTCTCGGGCCCGACGTTCATTGGCCACCCGAATCTGTATACGGCGATGAGTACGGTCGGTACGTACGCGCAGGATCAAGTCCAATGGGACCGTTGGACCTTCACGCTCGGCGGCCGCGAGGATTGGGTCAACGTGCGTCAAGACGACCGTACGGCGCACACACAGACGAAACAAGACGTCAGCGCGTTTTCGGGCCGCGTTGGCCTCACGTATCGCGGCGATTATGGGCTCTCGCCATACGTCAGCTATGCGACATCGTTCAATCCGATCATCGGTGTGAGGATGTTCGGCGGCGCCTTGCCGCAGCCGACACGTGGCAAGCAGATCGAGGCGGGGCTGCGCTGGCAGCCGCTCGGCAACAAGCTGATGTTGAGCGCGGCCACCTATCAGATCAATCAGACGAACGTGGTGACCCCGACGCCGAGAACGCTCGATCCGACCGGCTTGTCTTCCGTGCAGACCGGTGAGGTGCGCTCGCGCGGTATCGAGTTGAGCGCAGTCGGAAATATCACGCGTGACCTGTCGATCATCGCGTCGTACATCGATCAGGACGTGAAGAACGTAAAGGCGAATGACGCATCGCTGAACAACTGGCCCGTCGATATTGCGCGGCCGCGTCAAATGGCGTCGCTGTGGGCTGACTGGACCTCTCATGCCGGCGCCCTCGCGGGATTCGGTATCGGCGGCGGGATGCGCTACCAGAGCGCGTCAGCAGGTGCGCCGGACAACTCGCTCACGGTTGCGAGCTATACGTTGTACGACGCGGCGCTGCACTATGACACGCGCCATTGGCGTTTTTCGTTGAACGTGGACAACCTCTTCGATCGCCGCTACATCAGCGGTTGCCAATCGTATGCGGTCTGCGCCTTCGGCAACGAGCGAACGGTGCTGGCCGGTGCCAAATACGATTGGTAGGCGCGATGGCCAGTGTGGCCGAAGCCTCCTGAGACCGCCCCTGCGCGGTCTCACCGCCGACGACTACTTGCTCAAAGCCCGCGCCAGCTGCCATCGCAAGACCGGATGGTTCCCGCCCGTCGGCAAGACCCAATCGCCGCCCGCGCCGAAATTCCAACCTGAGAAGTTAGCCGGATTCGACATTTGGGCCGTGGTCAATCCGTTTCCAGCGGGGATGGGCGTGCCGAGTCCCGCGCCGATCGTGGTACCGGTGGTCTGCGTGTTCCAGTACACGTCGCTCCCGATCACGCCTTCGTTGTCGGCGGTGATGCCGTAGCTCTGGCGTTGCGGACCCGTCGGCGACTGCACGGTCGCACCCAGCACCAAGCCGGTGGCGAACGACTGCGCGATGAGCCCGTTGTTGTTGTCATAGACAAGCCCGGCGGCGCTCCCGCAATTCGAAGGGCTGACACAGCCGTTGGCCAGCACCGTCCCCGTTGCGTAAGACTCGGTGATCTTCGCGCTGATGTTATCGAACACGAGCCCGGCGCCCATCCCGCAACTGTTCGCTCCGCACCGCCCGGCGTCCACCGTGCCGGTGGCGAACGACTGGCCGATGACGCCGTAGACGTTGTCGTAGACGAGCCCGGCGGCGTTGCCGCACGCAGAATCGTTGCATTCGGGCACGACTGTGCCCGTGGCATAAGACTGGGTGATCGTTCCATGGTTATCGCTGACGAGACCGCCGGGACCGGTGGCTGTGATGACCACCGCGGTTGCCCCTTGCACCTGTCCCGAGGCGTGCGACTGATCGATGAGGCCGTCGTTTTCCCCCACGAGGCCGCCGGCCGACCCCGAGTTCACGATCGCGGAACTGCTCGAGCGCTCGATCGTCCCCACATTCACGCCGACGAGTCCCCCAGCGATGGCGACATTCTGCGTGGACTGGACGTCCCAAATGCTGCCGGAGGTGTTCACACGTAAGAGGGTCCCCTGGTTCATGCCCGCCAGGATGCCCTCGATGGCGTCTTCCCAATTGTCTTGCGGGTCCAGGCCCATCGACACATTGCCGTTCACGTTCAAATCGCGTACGACCGCGCCGGAACCCACGGTGCCGAACATCCCCACTATTTGCGGGCCGGTTCCCTGGATCGTCAAGGCGGTGATCGTGTGGCCTTGCCCATCGAATTGCCCGGTGAATGCGATGTCGCCTCCGCCGATTGGGACGTAGGAGCCGTTGCTCGACCGGCTTGCATCGATGTCTCGACCGAGCGCGTAGTTGCCCGCCAAATCGTCATTGACATGTTCCAGGTCGCTATAGAAATTGACGAGCTTGTAGCTGGTGATCTGCGTTAAAAGACCGCTGCCGGGCGGTGCGGTCCACGATGGATTCGCAAGGAGCCTGCCGGGGGTGTAGGTCCCGTTCATGTCATGAAAGAGACTGACGATGCCTCCGCAGGCGGACCAATCCACCGTCCCCTTATTGATGATGCTGCCGCCGTTGTCGATCGCTTGCGAATCCGCGCGCAGCGTTAAATTACCGCTACCGGTGTTCTTCAACAGCGCGGCTGCTTCGATTGTCAACGAATGGTAGGCGCCGAGCGTGAGCGACGCCGCGCTGTTCCAATGGATGCTCGATGCGACATCGATATCGCCGGTAGTGCCGCCTGCGCCGCTCGTTTGCAGATTGATGGATGTCCCGGCGTTGAGGTTGTTCTGGAAGACCGGTGCGGCGATGCTGTCGATCGTGAAGCTGGGCATCGTAATGTTCCACTGCTTCGCTTGCACCGCGGGACCGCCCGCAATCCGCAATCTGGCTGCGGTGGTATCGACGGTGCCGCCGCTGCCGTTTGCATTGGTTGCTTCGACGGGGCCATCCAGCCAGACCCTGCCGGTATCGGCGACGAGCCAGACATGGCCATCACGCGTGGCGGTGCCCGTCGCGCGCAGCACCGCATGATTGCCGGCCAGCGCGTAGACATTGCCGTCGGCGGCTTGCAGGCTGATTTGCGCCGCCTCGACCACACCGCGATTGACGACGGTGCCGATGCTGCCTTTCTGTACGAGCACTTGCTGGCTTTGCGTCGAATCCTGCAACAAAACCTGTTGCGCCGCGGCGATTTCGACCGTGCCCTTCGGCGCGCTGATGCTGCCGACGTTGTCGACTTCCTTGTTGGCGATGAGGAACACGTCGCCGCCGCTCGTCGCAATTTTGCCGAGGTTGACGACGGTACCGGTGGGGGTGCCGGACGGGCCTGAGAAGGTCAAGGCCGAGCCATTCATGAACGCCGCATTATCGGTATCGAGCGTGGACGCGACAAAGCGGCCGCCGGTGGAAATCACGCCGCTGCTGCCGATGACGATCCCTTGCGGGTTGATCAGATAGACGCTGCCGGTGGCGGAGAGCGTGCCGAGAATCGACGAAGCGGTAGCGCCCGTGACGCGATTGAGCGTGGCGCCTGTGCCGTTATTGATGCTGACGTGGTTGCCGCCGCCGATCGAAAAGCTGTTCCAATCGATGACACCACGATTCGACGTTTGGTTGATGGTAAGGGACGTCGTCGTGCCGCTGATCGAACCTGTTCCGGCGGCGAACTGTCCGCCTTGCGGCAACGGCCCCGCGGCAAGCGCGACGGCTGGCAGACAGAGCGAAACGGCTACCGATATCGGTGTGAGTGATGCGAGTAATGGAGGTATCGGGCGGGTCGTGCGAGTCGAGCGGCGTGCTTGTTTCATACCGAAGTGAGAAGCATCCCTGTTACCCCAGTTTTTGGGACTTGCAACCGCTTCGCCGCGCACTTTCTGCAAGCGGGAGCGGGCCATCATTCGGTCATCTTAAAAATTTCTGCACACTTCCGGCTGGCCAAAATGACGGCCGATCGCGCCAATTTGTAATCGCGCGGGGAGCGGGCGAACTGCTGCGCAGCCCGTGGCGCCTGCGCAGCTGACTGCGCGAGCGGCTACTGGGCTACTGGGCGACTGGGCGGCGTGATCTCCCATCGCAAGACGGGGCCAGAGGAGCTGGGGAACAAGTCCCACGGGCCATTCGCGCTGAAATCGTAACCGGCGAACCCACTCGGCGAGTGGGCGGCCTCCAGTCTCATTTATCGTATGAATGCCATCGATAGTCACCACCGCCAAAAGGGCAGTCGATCCCGCCATCGTGTAGCGGGAATTCGAACTGCCGATGACCGTTTGCGGCAGCGCCAGTTCGGGCGGCTACTCGCTGACGGATGACGTGAGCTGCCATCGCAAGATGGGAGAAGTTGAGCCGGCGGGCATGGCCCATGCGCCGTTCGGGCCGAAGTCGTAACCGGCGAACGACGAAGGTGTACTCATCTGCGCCGTGGTCAGGCCGTTTGCAGCCGGCACCGGCGTACCCGATCCAACTCCAACGGTGCCGCCTGTATCCGTATTCCAGTAGACGTTGTTCGCGACCGTGCCTTGGTTCGCAACGGCGATTCCGTAGCGCGATGTGAGGCCGGTTCCTCCGATCGAACCGCTGATGAACGATTGGCTGATCGTCCCGTTGTTGGTGTAGGCGAGGCCCCCGACGCTGCACGATTGGTTGTAGCAGAGGTTGGATACCGAACCGGAGACGTACGATTGTGTGATCGTTCCGTTGTTCGTGCCGACAAGCCCGCCTGCGCTCGCCTCTGTGAAGGCATTGCTACCCCCGGGCCCCACGTCGAGTTCGAGACCTTGAACGTGCCCCGCGGCGTACGACTGCGTGATGACGCCGTCGTTCTCACCGGCGAGCCCGCCCGATGTCCCGCCTGTCGAGCTCGCGACGGTACTCGCCGAGCGTTCGATCGTGCCGTGGTTGACGCCCACGAGCCCGCCCGCGAGCGTGGAATCCAGGAATATGTTGCTCTGGACTCCGGCGAGGTTGTTGATCGTTCCCGATGTGTTCACGTGCGAGATCGTCCCGTAATTGTAGGCAGCAAGGATCCCCTCGGCGCCCATCCCCGAGCTAACGAAATCCATACTGAACACCGACTCGGTTCCGTTGACGTTCAGATCGCGTACCGCGGCACTCGCGCCCAGGGTTCCAAATAGACCTGATGCGATCGGCTGCGAGTTCGAATCGCCTTCCGCTGTTCCTTGTATCGTCAGCGAACTGATGGTGTGGCCTTGTCCATCGAATTGCCCGGTAAACGCCGTATTGCCGCTGCCGAGTGGGACGTAGGAGCCATCGCTGGTGGCGCTGGCGTCGATATCCTTGCCAAGCGCGTAATTGCCGGCGAGATGGTTGGCGACGTTTTCCAGATCCATCAACGAATTGACGAGTTGGTAGCCCGTGATTTGCGTGACGAGGCCGCTGTAAGCGGGCGACGTCCACGAGGTATTGGCGAGCAGCGTGCCGGGCGTGTAGGTGCCGTTCATGTCGTAGAACAGGCTGACGATGCCATGGCTCTTCGACCAATCCACCGTGCCGTTGTTCGTCACACTGCCGCCGTTGTCGATTCCTTGTACGTCGGCGCGCAGCGTCAGATTTCCGCTGCCGGAGTTTTTCAGCTTCGCTGCCGATTCGATCGTCAATGAGTGATAGGCCCCGAGCGTGAGCGAGGCCGCGCCGCTCCATTGGATGCTCGATGCGACGTCGATATCGCCGCTGGCGCCACCTGCTCCGGTTGTCTGTAGGTTGATGGTTGTGCCGCGATTGAGGTTGCTTTGGAAAACCGGCGCGGCCAAGCCATCGATCGTGAAGCTGGGCGTGGTGATATTCCACCGGTTCGCTATCACGGTCGGGCCACCGGCGATGCGAACTGTCGCGGCGTTCGTATCGACAGTGCCGCCGCTGCCGTCTACATTGGTTGCTTCAACTTTGCCGTCCAGCCACACTCTGCCGGTATCGGCGACGAGCCAGACGTGCCCGTCACGCTTCGCCGTGCCGGTGGCGCGCAGCACCGAGTGATTGCCCGCCAGCGCGTAGACATTGCCGTCGGCCGCTTGCAGGCTGATCTGTGCGGCTTTGATCGCGCCGCGATTGACGACCTTGCCGGCGCTGCCTTGTTGGACGAACACTTGCTGGCTCTGCGTCGAATCCTGCAACAGCACGTGTTGCCCGACGGCCAGCTCGGCAGTACCGTTCGGTGCGCTGATGCGGCCGACGTTGTCGACTTCCTTGTTGGCGATCAGGAATACGTCGCCGCCGCTCGTGGCGATTGTGCCGAGGTTTACGACGGTGCCGGTAGCCGTAGCTGGAGGGCTCGAGAACGTCTGCGTCGAGCCGTTCATGAAGGCCGTGTTGTCGGTATCGAGCGTGGACGCGACAAAGCGGCCGCCGGTGGAAATCACGCCGCTGCTGCCGATGACGATCCCT
>NZ_JBQCDN010000033.1:0-2705 GCF_051961175.1 Trinickia sp.
CGTCGGTGACGGTTACGGGCTTTGGAGCCTCGTCGCTATCAATTCTCTCGTCTTCATCATCTTCGCGTTCAGCTTCTTCAAGCCAGCACGTGAGACGGACAAGCACGACCATTCCGCCGGGCACAGACACGACGCGCATGCTCATCACCATGAGGGCCAGGACGAGCACGTTCGTACCGGGGATACGCTTCGCGACCCCGTCTGTGGATTGACGGTAGCCGATGGGTCCCGCTTCCGTCGCGAACACAATGGCAAGTGGTACGCGTTCTGCAGCCAGGCTTGCTTGACGAAATTCCAGGCCGCGCCGTCTAAGTATGTCGATCCCTCGACCATTGAGCAGCCGCGAGCAGTGCCTGAGGGCACCATCTACACGTGCCCGATGCACCCGGAAATTCGCCAGGACCATCCTGGGCAATGTCCGAATGCGGCATGACGCTGGAACCGATTCTGCCAAGCGTCGACGAAGGCGAGAATCCGGAACTGGTCGATTTCCGACGCCGATTCTGGTGGACGTTGCCACTGACCGTCGTCGTTTTCGCGCTGGCGATGTTTGGCCATCGCCTGGGATTGATGAATGCCGGCACCGAAAGCTGGGTCGAGTTCATCATCTCTACGCCGGTCGTCCGTAAGCGCGTCGCGAACGCCGTCTTGACGACGGCGTCGTGATGTCAGTTGACGTTGCGGAGTCGATCCGCGATGGCCCACGGCATGAGCTGGTCGACGCGGTTGATCGGGTGATCAGCGATGCGGGCAAATACGAAGCGCAGATAGGCTTCGGGATCGATGTCGTTGAGCTTTGCTGTCCCTATGAGGCTGTAAATCGCGGCAGCACGTTCGCCGCCGGAGTCCGCGCCGGCAAAGAGGTAATTCCGCCTTCCGATGGCCACTCCTCGCAACGCGCGCTCAACCGGAAGGTTATCGATCTCGAGCCGGCCGTCGTCGCAATAGCGCGTGAGCGCCAACCATCGGTTCAGCGCATAGAGAATCGCCCGACTCGTATCGGATTTCTTTGAGAGCGTTTCGAGCATGGCCGTGAGCCAAGCGTGCAACTGATCGAGAAGTGGGCGCGCATGTTCTTGGCGATACGCGCGGCGCTCATCTGGCGGTTTGCCGCGTATCACGTCTTCGATCTTGTACAACGCGCCGATACGCTCGAGCGCTTCGGTGTTCAGTGCATTCGGGCGCGCTGCGTGCAGTTCGTAGAACTGCCTTCGCGCATGTGCCCAGCACGCAGCTTCCTTCACGCGACCGGTCTCGTAGATAGCCTGATAGCCGCCATATGCGTCAGCTTGCAACGCGCCGCTGAACGACTCGAGATGTTGTTGCGGATGGATGCCTTTGCGATCCGGCGTGTAGGCGAACCATACCGCTGGCGGCGTCGTATCAGCCGACGACCGATCATCACGCACATACACCCACAAACGCCCGGTCTTCGTCTTGCCGTTGCCCGGTTCGAGCACTGGCACTGGCGTATCGTCGGCATGCAACTTCGTCGCCGTCATCACATGCCGGCGTAATGCGTCGACCAGTGGTTGTAAGAGCGTCGCGCCGTGGCCAACCCACTTCGCGAGCAGCGAGCGGTCGAGCTCGACGCCCTCTCGGGCATACATGACCGACTGTCGATACAACGGGATATGGTCTGCGAACTTCGAGACAAGCATGTGCGCGAGCAGGCCCGGGCCCGCGAGACCGCGCTCGATCGGCCGGCTCGGCGCCGCTGCCTGCGCAATGTGATCGCAGCACGCGCAAGCAAACTTGGGTCGCACATGACGGAGCACGCGGAAGCTAGCTGGCACGTACTCGAGTTGTTCGGCAACGTCTTCGCCCAGCAGCTTCAGCTTGCCGCCGCATTCCGGGCACGCATCGACCGATGCCGGCAAATACGTTTGCACCTCACGCGGCAGATGCTCCGGCAGCGGCTTGCGAGCCGACTGTTCTGGCGCTGTACGCGGTGTCTTCGGGATTTCGATCGGTGCCGCGCCTTCATCGGCCTCCAGCTCTTCGAGTCGCAGTTCGAGTTGCTCGATCTGGCGATCCAGCTTCTCCGATTTGCGACCGAACTGCATGCGGCGCAGCTTCGCGATGAGCAGCTTCAAATGCTCGATCTCGGCCTTGGCGGTGGCGTTCGCTGCCTTGTGCGATTCGACCACGCCCTCCAAATGCCCAATGCGAGCATCGCGCTCGAGCAGCATGGCTTTGAGCGCTTCGATGTCGTCTGGATAGGCATTGGCCGCGGTCATGCCGGCAGTTTACGCGGCGGCTAGCAGGTTTACAACGCCGATGTCGGCTCCGTCGTTCGTATCGGCTGCCGCCAGTCGATGCCTTCGAGCAGCATCGACAACTGGGCTTGGCTCAGGCACACAACGCCGCCATCTGCGCGGGGCCACACGAATCGGCCTCGTTCCAGGCGTTTCATCAGAAGACACATGCCGTCGCCGCTCCACCACAGCACTTTGACCAGATCGCCACGCTTGCCTCGAAACACGAACACGTGGCCGCTGAAGGGATCGCGTTCCAATACGGTCTGGACCTTCGCGGCCAAGCTGTTGAAGCCCGAGCGCATGTCGGTCGCACCCGAGGCCAGCCAGATCTTCGTGCGGCTGGGCAGCCCGATCATGCTGCCGATTCCGATGTGTCGCGCAGGATGCACAGCACCAGCCGTAACGTGGCCTCGTTGGGCGAGCCTTCGATCCGCACACGGGTGT
>NZ_JBQCDN010000034.1:0-2077 GCF_051961175.1 Trinickia sp.
TTGTCTGCCCAGTCTGATGTTCCACGTGAAACATCGTCTCGCTTTCCACGCCCGCTGGAAGTCCCCCGGGGCGACAGGCGATTTTGAGTGCATCGGTACGTGCATGCCGGAACCTAGGCCCGTTCCCGTAATCGAAACAATGCTTTTTGGGGCTGGCTACAAGAAGGGCCGATCGCTGCGTCATGCTCCTTGTGAATAGGTCGACTATTCCCTTCGTCGCATTCCTTGCGCTCGGCCTTCTGGTAGCCAGCGCAAGCCTGGAATTCGCGTGAACAGGCACCACCTAACCGTTTAGCGAATCCGCCTCTTCCGCGAACCCCGCTATAATTTCGCGCATACATTTTTCCGACAGGCTCATGCGCTTCGCGTCGCATGGGATCGCCATGCTTTATCCCACAGAATTTGACGTTATCGTCGTCGGCGGTGGTCACGCCGGCACAGAAGCCGCTTTGGCCTCGGCCCGTATGGGCGCCAAGACGCTGCTGCTGACCCACAACATCGAAACCCTTGGCCAGATGAGCTGCAATCCGTCGATCGGCGGTATCGGCAAGGGCCATCTCGTGAAGGAGGTCGATGCGCTCGGCGGGGCAATGGCTGCGGCCACCGATGAAGGCGGGATCCAGTTCCGGATCCTCAATTCGTCGAAGGGTCCGGCTGTTCGCGCGACGCGGGCGCAGGCCGATCGCATCCTTTATAAGGCCGCGATCCGTCGCCGCCTCGAGAATCAACCGAACCTCAGCTTGTTTCAGCAGGCGGTAGAAGATTTGATCGTCGAAGGCGATCGTGTGGTCGGTGCGGTGACGCAGGTCGGCGTGCGCTTTCGTGCGCGCGCTGTAGTCCTGACGGCGGGCACGTTTCTCGATGGGAAGATCCACGTCGGGCTCAACCACTACACGGGTGGGCGAGCAGGGGATCCTGCCGCGGTTTCTTTGTCGGCCCGGCTCAAGGCGTTGCAGCTTCCGCAGGGACGGCTGAAGACGGGCACGCCGCCGCGGATCGATGGCCGGACGATCGATTTCTCGAAGCTCGAGGAGCAGCCGGGCGATTTCGATCCGATTCCAGTGTTCTCGTTCCTCGGGCGCGCGGAGCAGCACCCCCGACAGATGCCTTGCTGGGTGACCCATACGAACGAGCAGACGCACGACATCATTCGTGGCGGCCTCGATCGTTCGCCAATGTACACCGGCGTGATCGAAGGGGTGGGGCCGCGGTATTGCCCATCGATCGAGGACAAGATCCACCGTTTCGCCTCGAAGACATCGCACCAGATCTTCCTGGAACCCGAAGGGCTGACCACGAACGAGTTCTATCCGAATGGGATTTCGACCAGTCTTCCGTTCGATGTCCAGCTCGATCTCGTTCACTCGATGCAGGGGCTCGAAAACGCGCACATTCTGCGGCCCGGTTATGCGATCGAGTACGACTACTTCGATCCAAGAGGGCTGAAGGCGTCGCTTGAGACGAAAGCGATCCGCGGGCTGTTCTTCGCCGGGCAAATCAACGGCACGACGGGTTATGAAGAGGCCGCGGCGCAAGGGCTGCTCGCTGGCATCAATGCCGGGCGATATGTCCAGGAAAAGGACGCATGGTGCCCGCGGCGGGACCAGGCGTATCTCGGGGTGCTCGTGGATGATCTTGTCACGCGTGGTGTGTCGGAGCCGTATCGTATGTTCACAAGCCGTGCCGAGTATCGGCTGAGCTTGCGTGAGGACAACGCCGATATGCGCTTGACCGAAGTGGGGCGCGAGCTCGGGGTGGTCGATGACACACGCTGGGATGCGTTCTGCCGGAAGCGAGATGCTGTTTCACGTGAAACAGAACGGCTTCGTTCGACATGGGTGAATCCGAAGACACTTTCTGCCGAAGAAGCCACTGCACTGCTTGGCAAGCCGATCGACCACGAATATAACTTGGCCGACCTGCTGCGCCGTCCCGGTGTAACGTACGACGGAATCTGCGGGTTGCGTGAAGGTACCTGCGGCCCCGAGGCGCCGCTCGCCGACGATCCAGTTCTGCTCGATCAAATCAAGGAGCAGATCGAAATCGGCATCAAATACCAGGGCTACATCGAACGCCA
>NZ_JBQCDN010000035.1:0-14864 GCF_051961175.1 Trinickia sp.
TGGGTGGTATTCAATTTGATCGTCGGCAACATGGATAGCCACGCTAAGAATCTATCCATGCTCTACGATCCGACCGACGACAATCGGACGAGGCTCGCGCCTTTCTATGATCTGTTGTCGACCTCCATCTACCCACAGCTCAGCGCCCGATTCGCATTCAAGATCGGTGGCGAGAACCGTCCCGAATGGATCATGGCGCGCCACTGGGAAAGATTCGCGAAAGAGACGGGCCTGTCCATGCGCTATGTGCGCGACGTCGTTTCGTCGGTCACGAAGGCCGTTCAGGCTGCATTACCTTCTGTTCACGAGCAGATGCTTGCTGATATTGCCAGCGAGAGCATTGCGAAGGTTCTGCGCATGATCCGCGACAACGTCGAGGCGCAGTGCCGCATGCTGCTCACGCGCATTGGGTCGTCGAGTTCGTCGACCAAGGCGGCACAGTAGCGGGAAGCCAGGCGGGCGTATCCCACAACGAGTCCCGCCTCTTCCACGGCCGCTCAGGCCAACGCCCCCTTTCAATGCGTCTGCGGCGGTAGGCCGAGCGCGCGCTCGATGTGAGGAATCGCGCGTTCGTACAGCGCGATCTGCTCCTCCTTGAGATAGGCATCGAGCGCGGGCACGCCGGCTTCCGCCGTGACATCATCGTCGTCGATCGCAAGCAGGTCCGGCCGGGCGAAGTGGCCTGCGGCCACGTTCTCCGGCCTGCTGCTCGCCTGGGCCAGTGCTTCACGGTGTGCGTCGGCGATGTCCGCGACGCGCGGCATACCCTGGGCCACCAGCAGCGCAAACAGCGCTGTAGTCGGGACGGTCTGCTGTTCGGAAATGTCCAGGCGAGTGAGCCACACCTTGCCCGTACGCTCGTCGCCGGCCGCGCGTAGATTCGCGTCGAGCTGCTTGCCGATCGTGCGAGCAAGGTTGGCCCAGTCCTGCCGCGAGAGCGTCGAGCCGGCGCCGTCGGCTACCGCCAACGATAAGTGAGTCGGGTGCCCGGCATCGTGCCTTGCCGCTACCGCAACATGATGTCCGTCGAGATCGAGCGTCGCATGCCAGTCGGCACCGCTCTTGACGCCTTCGGTCAAAACGGGCTTTAGGCTACCGATCGCATCTATGTCGTGGTCCGCCAGCTTGGCGGTATCGATTCGATGGGCGGACAGCCGCAACTGCGGATCCTGCATATTCGCCGCGGCGGTCAGCAGGTCCATGAACTCGGCATCGCGCGGGGGCGGCGGCGCAGTCCCACTTGTGCGCGCATGGCGCAACGCGTGCAGATAGTCGGCCATGCCGTCCAACCGGACCGATGCGTCCAGATGCGCAATGGCGCGCTCGTATAGCTTCAGCCGCTCGTCCTCATAAGAGCTGCTATAGGCATGCCGTATGCCGAAGGACGCCGGCATATGCACGCGCAGCCGTGCTTTCTGGTATTCGGCCAACGTCTGCTCGCTGCGCTTCCCGACCGGCTGTGTGGCTAGATCGGGGCGGGCCTTCAATAGCTTCTCCATGCGGGGCGGGTGCGTCATGTGCTTGAAGAACCGCGCGCCGAGCAGGCGGTTGTCGTCGATCGTTTGCGTCCCGAAAGGCGCCTCATTCTCCGCGGCGCTTTTCAGTGCGCTTTTGTGCAGCCGGCGGATATCCGCATCGCGGGGCATCGCTTTGACGGCGGACAGCGCAAAGATCACGCTACCGTCGGTGATCGTCTGCGCGGCGGTGTGCAAGGAATTCACCCTGATTCTGACTGTACTGTCGTCGCCGGTTCGAGCGAGCGCTTGGTTCAGGCGGACGGTGACGAGGGCAGCGATGTGGTGCCAATCGGGCGATGACGGACGCCTGGGCTCGCTGTCGACTACCACCAGCGAAATATGCCGGGGCTGCTTCGGATCGTGCCGAGCCGATAGCGCGACCTCGCGTCCGCCGACGCAGACGATCGCATGCCAACTGGCGCCGTCGCGCATGCTTGCCTCGAGACGGCTTGCCAGGCTGGCCACCGCTTCCGGATTGTTCGCTTCCAGCGCTGCGTCGTCGATGGTGTGGCTGCCGAGAGCGAGGTTGGGGTGGCGGGCGTTCTCCATCGCCACGAGCAAATCTAGGAACTGCGTATCGCGCGGATGCTCCATTTCATCGCCGTGCGCATAGGCGTGCTTGAGATCCGCCAGGTACTGCCGCATGTCGGCCAGGCGCGTTGCGATGCCCGGTTGCCGCGCCGCCGCGAGCACCGGATGCGGCACGTTGGCAGGCGCGTTCGGTAACGTCGCCGAGCGGCCCTGCCCGCTGCCGGAAGATCGCCGGACAGGCAGACGCTCGAGATTGCTATCCACCGAGCGAGACTGGCCGGCGCGGGGCGGGACTGGCGTCGCTGTATGATCGGCGGCGGGATTGTCCGGGCCGGTTGGGGTATTGACCGGTTGCTGCGGTGGCAAAGCGCGCGTGTTCAGCACAATCGGCTCCGTGGGCGGGAGAAGAAGCGCCATTGCAACACGCTGGAATTGCGCGTGCGGGCCTTGAGGCGAAAATACGGGGCTGAATTCGTAATTGGGCAAGATCTTCGCTCCCTCCCTACGACCGTTGCCCCCCCGCATTGTCAGTAATCCAGGCTCGAGTCTCATCGAGAAGATCCGCGGAAAACGCCTTATCGTCAGTTAGCCGCGCAAGGATCATCGCACCCACCATCGCCGCCATGCCGCCGATAGCGGCACGGCGGGCTCGCTCGTCGTCCATTCCGGCCGTGCTCATGCTCTCGGCAAACTGTTCGATGCGCGCCTGGATGCCTTTGGCCAGCGCTACGCGCGCTTCGGTTGATTGGCGTGCGGTTTCGCACCCGAGTGCCGCAATCGGGCAACCCTTCGAAGGATTGTCACGATGCCTGGACGTCAGGTATCGCGCCGCATAAGCGGCCATGTCGCTCTTCGACGCTTCGACTTGCGCCATCACATGCGCCAACGCCTGCGCCATGAGATCGTGAACTTCCACTATCTGCGCCTGAGCGAGAGCGTTACCGCCGGCGCGCCTCAAGTGGAAGCGATGCTCGACATCCACGCCCGCGGCGGATGCGCATTGAGGTCGCCCATGAAAAAGCTGTTTACCAATAGAAAAGACCCATAAATTTCTCAACTTATGGGTCCGTTTTTCTCAGGTTATGAGGCTATCTACAAAGCCCCTCAAACATCAATATTCCCCGCCTGCCTTGCATTGCTTTCAATAAACGCTCTCCGAGGCTCAACCTCATCCCCCATGAGCGTCGTAAAGATCCCATCGGCCGCAATCGCATCCTCAATCTGCACACGCAGCAGCCGCCGCACGTTTGGATCCATCGTCGTTTCCCACAGCTGCTCGGGGTTCATTTCCCCCAAGCCCTTATACCGCTGCTTCGACACGTTCCGCTCAGCATCCGCGATCAACCACCGCATCGCATTCTTGAAGTCCGACACAGCCATGCTGCGCTCGCCGCGCTTGATCAACGCGCCTGCGCCGATCAAACCCTTGAACGTATTCGCCGTCTTCACAAGCTGCTGATAATCGGCGGTCAGCAAGAAATCAGCGTCAATCACCGACTTTTTCACGTTCCCATGATGCCAACGCTCGATGCAGATGGAGCGCAACTCACGCACCGCGTCATACATCGTATGCACCGTGACGTCCGGCTTCAACGGGTTGTTCTGCAAAGCCGCTTCCAACGCCTTCGCCGATACTTCCGCAGCCGCCTCGCTCGACAAATCGATTGCCACGCCGTCCATCACCGCTTCGAGCGCGTGCGCGTCATACAGCCGGCTCAACCGCTCAACCACGCCCTGCGCCAGCAAATACGACCGAGCCAACTCGCCCAACGCTTCCCCTGCAATCGGCGCAACCCCTTCCGACGGCACAAGCTCCGATCCCTGCAACGCCAGCCGCAGCATATGCGCATTCAACTCGGCGCCATCCTTCAGATACCGCTCGTCCTTCCCGGCCTTGACCTTATAAAGCGGCGGCTGCGCGATATAGATATACCCGCGCTCGATCATCTCCGGCATTTGCCGATAGAAGAACGTCAGAAGCAGCGTACGAATGTGCGCGCCGTCCACGTCCGCGTCGGTCATGATGATGATGCGGTGATAACGGAGCTTATCGAGGTTGTAATCCTCTTTGCCGATCCCGCAACCCAACGCCGTGATCAACGTGACGATCTGCTCGGAAGACAACAGCTTGTCGTAGCGCGCCTTCTCGACGTTCAGCACTTTCCCGCGCAGCGGCAAGATCGCCTGGAACTTACGGTCACGCCCTTGCTTCGCCGATCCACCTGCCGAGTCGCCCTCGACGATGTAAATCTCGGACTTCGCCGGATCCTTCTCCTGGCAATCCGCCAGCTTGCCCGGCAAGCCGACGCCATCGAGCACGCCCTTGCGCCGCGTCATCTCGCGCGCCTTGCGCGCCGCGTCGCGCGCACGCGCCGCATCGACGATCTTCCCGCAAATGATCTTCGCGTCGTTCGGCGTTTCGAGCAGGAATTCCTCGAGCGCCTTCGCCACAACTTCTTCCACCGGCGCACGCACTTCCGACGAGACAAGCTTGTCCTTCGTCTGCGAGCTGAACTTCGGCTCAGGCACCTTCACCGACAGCACGCAAGACAAGCCTTCGCGCATGTCGTCGCCCGACGTTTCGACCTTCGCCTTCTTCGCGATCTCGTGATCGCCGATGTACTTGTTGATCACGCGCGTCATCGCCGCACGCAAACCCGTCAAGTGCGTACCGCCGTCGCGCTGCGGAATGTTGTTCGTGAAGCACAGCACGCTTTCGTTGTAGCTGTCGTTCCACTGCATCGCCACTTCCACGCCCACGCCGTCTTTCTCGCCGTTGATATGAAAGATCGTGGGGTGCAGCACCTGCTTCGTCTTGTTGATGAATTCGACGAAGCCCTTCACACCGCCCCCTAGCGCGAAATCGTCTTCCTTGCCGCTACGCTGGTCAGTCAAGCGAATCCGGACGCCGTTGTTCAGGAACGAAAGCTCGCGGATACGCTTCGCGAGAATGTCGTAGTGATATTCGACCGAACCGAAGATCGTCTCATCGGCCATGAAGTGCACTTCGGTGCCGCGATTCTCGGTCTCGCCCATGAACTGCATCGGCGAAACGCGATCGCCATCCATTTCCTCGATGACGCGGTTCTGCGGCACGCCACGATGAAATTCCATGAAGTGTTTCTTGCCGTCGCGGCGAACCGTCAAGCGCAGCCAGCTCGAAAGCGCGTTCACGCACGAGACGCCCACGCCGTGCAAGCCGCCGGACACCTTGTAGCTGTTCTGGTCGAACTTGCCGCCCGCGTGCAGCTCCGTCATCACGATCTCGGCGGCACTGCGCTTCGGATCATGCTTGTCGTCACGCTTGATGCCAGTGGGAATGCCGCGGCCGTTATCGGTGACCGAAATCGAGTTATCCGCGTGGATAATCACTTGGATGTCGTTGCAGTAGCCCGCCAGGGCCTCGTCGATCGAGTTGTCGAGGACTTCGAAAACGAGATGATGCAGGCCGGTGCCGTCCGACGTGTCGCCGATGTACATCCCGGGGCGCTTGCGTACCGCCTCCAGACCCTCGAGGATCTGGATCGACGAGGCGCCGTAGCTGTTGTCGGGTTGCGTATTGTGCTGTTCACTCATGGATATGTTCCGGTTCTGCATTCACTGCGGTTGTGCCGCGCGATACGTCCAACGCCCAAGAAAAACCAGGCAGCGGCGCTGGTTTTTCCGCACCCGGCAAGCGGGGCCGGCAGCGGGCAGTGCATTTCGCACGCCCTTCAAGAAACGCCAAAGGGGCGCTGCGCCCCTTGGTTCGTCCTTGGTATCGTTCAGCCTTAGATACGCATCGGCATGACGACGTACTTGAATTCCTCGTTCTCGGGAATCGTGATCAACGCGCTCGAGCTGGCGTCGCCAACGCTCACCTGCAGCATGTCCACCTTCAGATTCGCGAGCACGTCGAGCAGATACGTGACGTTGAAGCCCATGTCGATCGTGTCGCCCTGATAGGCGATTTCGAGTTCTTCCTGCGCCTCTTCCTGATCGGCGTTCGTCGACATGATCTTGAGCTGGCCCGGCTCGATCACGCAGCGCACGCCCTTGAACTTGTCCGATGTCAGAATGGCCGCGCGTTGCAGCGAACGCTGCAATTCGTCGCGGCCGATCACGAACGTGTTCTTGTGCGCCTTCGGGATCACGCGTTGGAAATCCGGGAATTTGCCCTCGACGAGCTTCGAGACGAGTTCGACCTGGCCGAACGTGAACTTCACCTGCGTCGAGGCGATGTCAATCTTGAGCGTATCGTCGATGTCTTCGAGCAGACGTTGCAGCTCAAGAATCGTCTTGCGCGGAATGATCACTTCCTGGCGCGGGAAATCGCCGTCGATCTTCATCGACGAGAACGCGAGACGGTGGCCGTCCGTCGCCACGGCCATCAGCTGGCCGCCGTCCACCACAAGCAGCATCCCGTTCAGGTAGTAGCGGATATCCTGCTGCGCCATGGCGAAATAGACCATCCCGAGCAACTGGCGGAACGTCTTTTGCGGCACGGTCAAGCTCGCGCCGTAATCCTTCGCCTGCGCGACGGTGGGGAATTCGTCGGCCGCGAGCGTCTGCAGCGCGAAGCGGCTCTTGCCCGATTGGACGGTCAAGCGCTTGTCAGCCAACGAAAGGCTCACCTGGCCATCGGGCATCGCGCGCAAGATATCGAGCAGCTTGCGCGCCGCGACCGTCGTGGCCACCGATTCGCCGCCGACGCCGAAATCGGCACGGGTGGTAATTTGCAACTCGAGGTCAGTCGACAGAAACGACACATCCGGGCCGTTCTTGGTGATCAGCAAGTTGGCGAGGATCGGCAACGTATGGCGGCGTTCAACGATGCCGCTCACGGTTTGCAGCGGCCTTAGGAGGTTATCTCGTTCGGTCTTGACCAGTTGCATAGGGTTCCTTCGTTGATATGACGGCAAACTCCGCCTCATCCGGCAGTTTATTCTACGAAAGCGCCGATACCCCGCATTTCCTGCGCGCCTTCGCCACTCTGCCCGCGCTTTGTTCCCGCGCTTTCATCCCCGCTTCGCTCGCGCCGCGAAGCACAGGGGGCTAAACCTATATTGTGCCTGAAAAATGCTCCGCTCCCGCCAAAAGCGGGGGGCGTGCAGGCGCGCCTCGGCAAACCGCGGCCCACGCCGCTTTACCCTTTCAGCGTCTGCTCGAGTACGTGCAACTCATGGTTCAGCTGCGCATCCTTGCCGCGCTCGTCGGCAATCTTGCGCACAGCATGCAGGACCGTGGTGTGATCGCGTCCGCCGAACAACTCGCCAATCTCGGGCAGGCTCTTTTGCGTCAGTTCCTTCGCGAGATACATGGCGATCTGGCGCGGCCGCGCGATGTTGGCCGGGCGCTTTTTCGAGTACATGTCGGCGACTTTGATGTTGTAAAAATCGGCGACTGTTTTTTGGATGTTTTCGACGGAGATCTGGCGGTTTTGCACCGTCAGCAGATCCTTGAGCGCTTCCTTCGTCAGTTCGATCGAGATCTCACGCCCGTGGAACTTCGAGTACGCGAGAATCTTGCGCAGCGCGCCTTCGAGCTCGCGCACGTTCGAGCGCAGATGCTTGGCGACGAAAAACGCGACGTCCTCCGACAGGCTCACGCCTTCGGATTGCGCCTTGCGCATCAAGATCGCCACACGCATTTCGAGCTCGGGCGGCTCGATCGCCACCGTCAAACCCGAATCGAAGCGCGAGATCAGACGATCGTCGATGCCCGAAATCTCTTTCGGATACGTATCGCTCGTGATGATGACCTGCGCCTTGTTCGCGACGAGCGCTTCGAACGCGTAGAAGAACTCTTCCTGCGTGCGCGATTTGCCCGAGAAGAACTGAATATCGTCGATGAGCAGCAGATCGAGCGAGTGGTAGTAGCGCTTGAAATCGTCGAACGCCTTGCGCTGGTACGCCTTCACCACGTCGGACACGTATTGCTCGGCGTGGATGTAGCGAATGCGTGCGCCGGCCTTGTCTTGCAGCAATTGATTGCCGATCGCGTGAATCAAGTGCGTCTTGCCGAGGCCGACGCCGCCGTACAGAAACAGCGGGTTGTACGAGATGCCCGGGTTGTCGGCCACCTGGATCGCCGCGGCGCGGGCCAGCTGGTTGGCTTTACCGGTGACGAAATTGTCGAATGTCAGGACGGGATTGAGCTTCGAGCGCTCATACATCGATTCCGTCTCGGCACTGCCCGGCGCGCTGCCGGCGCCCGGACGCCACGTGCGGCGCGCTGCCGCAGCTTCGTGCGCATCGACGCTCGGCAAATCGAGATCGGCCGCGTCATCCAGCGTGCCGTTCGCGCCCTGCGCGCCGCCGAACCCGTTGGCCTGCGCCGCTCTCTGTGCGGGCGCGGGCGCGACCGCCCCGGCGCTCGGTGCGCCACTGCCGGCGCCGCCTTCGAGCGGCATCCCGGCCGCGCTCATCGCGGCGGCCGCCGACGCCGGCACGCGCGGCAGCGGCACGGAAGGTGCGCCGACGCTCGGGCGCATGCCCGCCTTCGGATCGAGGACGAATTGCACTTCAACGGGTGCCTGCCAAAAATCGCGGGCGAGATCGGAGATACGACCCGAAAACTGGCTCTTGACCCAGTCGAGCTTGAAGCGGTTCGGCGCGGCGATGGACAGCGTGTTCGCGGCTGCGTCGAAGGCGACCGGGGCCAACGGTTTGATCCACGTTACGTACTGCTGTGGCGTCAACTCGCGCTCCAGCAGTGCGGAACAGTGTTGCCAGAATTCGTTCATCAAGGCGATATCTTTTTAAGGCACAAACGCTCGCCGCCGCTCTCGCCGGTCATAGCACGGCGGACGGACCCGATGCGGCAAAGCGAGCGAGCCCCGCGGCCCGTCGCCACAAGGTTTTGCGGCGAATCGGCCAGTGCGGAGCGGCGTGCCGGATTCTTGAAGTAAGGCGAGATTCTACCGCCAAACGCCCGGACCCAGGAAGTTATCCACAGGGCCGGATCGTGCATCGCGTGCGCGCTCCGGCATCGGCGCGCGCGGCCGGCGCCAGCGGCCGATACACGTAAGGTATTGACGACCAAGAGAAAAGCGGTTTAAATAGCGGGTTCCCGCGAAAGCGAACACCCTTTTTTCGACCCCGGCCCATTGCCTAGCGTTTAATGTTGTCTAAAGCGCGCCTAGTGCCGATGCGTACGCGGTCCATTCTCAAGTGAGATCGACATGAAACGTACTTACCAACCGTCCGTTACGCGCCGCAAGCGCACCCATGGCTTTCGCGTGCGCATGAAGACCGCCGGCGGCCGCAAAGTGATCAACGCTCGCCGCGCCAAGGGCCGCAAGCGTCTGGCCATCTAAGTCGAAGGCAACGCGCGCCGTAGCCGTCGCCCGCGTCCTTTCGCGGGTGCTGCCGGCACCGGCAGCACTTCTTGATCGGGCCCGGTTCCGTTGCGAGCGTCAGCAGCCTTCCCCAAAGCCGCGAGGCTTCTGAAAACGGATGAATTCTCATCCGTTTTTCGTTTGCGCCCGTGGCGCCGTTCGACGCATTTCGTCGTCTACGCCCGGCCCACTGGCCAGGCGGCTCGTCTGGGGCTCGTCGTCGGCAAAAAGTTTGCGCCGCGCGCCGCAACGCGTAATCTCGTGAAACGGATCGCGCGTGAAAGCTTTCGTCTGCGCCGCGCCGAGTTCGACGGCTGGGACGTGCTGTTGCGTCTGTCCACGCGGGTGGACAAAAAAGCACTGCCGAGCGCGGTTTCACCGCCTTTGAAAGCGCTGTGCCGAACGGAAATCGAGATGCTGCTGGGCAAGGTCGCGCGCGAGATCGCGCGGCGCCAGGCATCGCCGCCGCCGGTGCCGTCGTCATCGCCGTCGCCGTCCGAACCGCCGGCGCAAGATTGAATCGCGTTGTTGACGTGCGCACGCGTGCCCCGATGCCGTCTCGCATCCGTTTCACGCGCCGCGCCGCTCGGTGGGAGTCCGGCTCCCGAATGCTATGCAAACGGTACTGATCGCGTTGCTGCGTTTCTACAAGGTTGCCGTCAGCCCTCTGCTCGGCAGCCGGTGCCGTTTTTATCCCTCCTGTTCTGATTACGCACGCGAAGCAATCCAGTATCATGGCGCCGCGCGCGGGAGTTACCTCGCGGTGAAGCGCTTATGCCGCTGCCATCCGTTTTCCGAGGGCGGGATCGATCTCGTTCCGCCCCCACCCCCGAAAAAGCGCAGTAATGCCGCTCCATCGACTAGGAGACCACCCATGGATATAAAACGCACCATACTATGGGCGATATTCTTAGTGTCAGCCGTCATGCTGTTCGACAACTGGCAACGCGATCACGGACGCCCGTCGATGTTCTTCCCGAACCCGACGCACACGCAGACGAGCACCGGCCCCGCATCGGCTACGCCCGGCTCTGAAGCGGCGGCGACGTCGAGCCCGAACTCGGTCGCGCCCGTCGCCAATACGGCGAACGGCCAGCCGCAAGCGGCCGCGCAGCTGATTCACTTCAGCACCGATGTCTATTCCGGCGAGATCGATACGCGTGGCGGTACGCTCGAGAAGCTCGTGCTGACGAAGAACGCCGACCCGAAGGGCGCGCCGCTGAACGTTACGTTATTCGACCATACGGCCAACCATACGTATCTGGCGCGCACGGGCCTGATCGGCGGCGACTATCCGAACCACAACGACATCTTCACGCCGGTCCCGGGCCCGCTCGCACTCGGCCCTGATCAAAAGACGCTGACGGTATCGCTCGAATCGCCGGTCAAAGGCGGCCTGAAGGTCGTCAAGACGTACACGTTCTCGCGCGACAGTTACGTGATCGGCGTCGACACGAAGATCCAAAACGTGGGGACGGTGCCGGTCAAGCCGAGCCTGTACATGGAAATCGTGCGCGACAGCCAGCCGGTCGAGACGCCGCGCTTCTCGCATACGTTCCTCGGCCCGGCGCTTTACACGAACGAGCACCACTTCCAGAAGATCACGTTCAGCGACATCGACAAGAACAAGGTCGACGCCGCCACCACGGCCGATAACGGCTGGATCGGCATGGTGCAGCACTACTTCGCGACGGCCTGGATTCCGCAGCAAGGTGCGCCGCGCAACATCTATGTCGAGAAGATCGACCCGACGCTGTATCGCATCGGCGTGCAGCAGCCGCTGGCGGCGATCGCGCCGGGCCAGTCGACCGACGTGTCGGCCCGCCTGTTCGCCGGCCCCGAGGAAGAGCGTGTGCTCGAAGGCATCGCGCCGGGGCTGGAACTCGTGAAGGACTACGGCTATGTGACGATTATCGCCAAGCCGCTGTTCTGGCTGCTGGAGAAGATCCACGGCGTGGTGGGCAACTGGGGTTGGGCGATCGTGTTGCTCACGGTGCTGATCAAGGCTGTGTTCTTCCCGTTGTCGGCGGCCAGCTACAAGTCGATGGCGCGCATGAAGGAAATCACGCCGCGCATGCAGGCGCTGCGCGAGCGGTTCAAGAGCGATCCGCAAAAGATGAACGCGGCGCTGATGGAGCTGTACAAGACCGAGAAGGTGAACCCGTTCGGCGGCTGCTTGCCGATCGTCATCCAGATTCCGGTGTTCATTTCGCTGTACTGGGTGCTGCTCTCGTCCGTCGAAATGCGTGGTGCACCGTGGATTCTCTGGATTCACGATTTGTCGCAGGCGGATCCGTTCTACATCCTGCCGGTGCTGATGGCCGTGTCGATGTTCCTGCAAACACGCTTGAACCCGACGCCGCCGGATCCGGTGCAAGCCAAGATGATGATGTTCATGCCGATCGCGTTTTCGGTCATGTTCTTCTTCTTCCCGGCCGGCCTCGTGCTGTACTACGTCGTGAACAACGTGCTGTCGATCGCGCAGCAGTACTACATCACGCGTGTCATAGGCGCAGCGAAAAAGAAGGTGGCCTGACGGCCAGGTGCCGGCGCGCAGCTCATGCCGCGCGCCGGCAAACAGCGATTGCCACGGAACTCGCTCTCAAGCAGCCGGCGCGCGAGCCTCGGCAGAAATAAAAAAAACCGTCCGCACCCAGCGTTTCACTTAACGTGCCCCGTGAGTCAAGGACTTTCGAGGCATGGGTTTGCCGAAGAATTTTCTGCTGTCGAGGCGGCTTCGCCGTCTCTCAACGCTCACCCTTGTATTGAGCAGGCCCGCCGCGCCGCAATCGGGAATACGATTCCCGCCTTATCTCGATAGCTACATTAAGCATTCGAGGGCAGCCCAAGGCGCAAGCCCCCGCTGTCAGCGCTCTCCGCCGTCACCATAAAACTGCTCCACCAACTCCTGCACCAGATAGCGATGGTGGGCCGAAAGCGATTCGATCTTCGATGCCAGCTCGATCGTTTCCGGCGTGAGCGGGTATTTGTCGTCGCGAGGAAGCGGCTTCGGGGTTGTGCGTGCCGCCGCGTTCGGTGCGGGGCCATAGTGAAGCCAGTGCATATCGACGCGCAGCCAGTTGGCGAGCGTCGCCAGTTTGTCGCGCGTCGGAATCGTGCGCCCGGTCAGCCACTTGTGGGCCGTCTGCGGGGATATGGACTGATCGCCGTGGTGGCGCAAGTTAAAGTGCAAAGCGAGCTGTGTCCCGCCCGTGACCTTTTCGGGACTACGCTGCAAAGCGAACTTGAGGCGTTCCGAGAACGCGGCTTTTTCGTCGACGGTTGGCATCGGCAAATTGTGCAATCCAGCCCCTATCGGGGAGACAACCGGCCGGGCCAGCTTTAGCCTGATCAGGCACTAAAACCGCTCACTGGGAGCAGACGACGAGCCGAATCCGAGAATGTGCGAATTGCCCGGAATCCGCATCTCGACAAGCTTTTTGGCATATAGCTCGCCGCACACACTTCTCTTCGTCCTAATTTTACGCTATCCCAATCGGGATAAATCTTAACTATGGTATCGGAGCGGCAACGTTCCGTTCGAGAACCCAGGAAGGCGTAGAGCGGCACGTTACAATGCCGGGCATCGGCCGATGCGCTGGGCCGCGCATTTTTTTGGCTTCGGCGACACGGCGCCTGCGTGGTCGCACCCTTGCGCCGTGGGTGCTGGCGTGCCGCGATGCCGTCAGGGGTCAGGCCGATAGCGCTCGCCGCCACCGATTCGAACGGCGCCGGGCGCACCCTGCGGCCATGCGCCCTTCATTTTCTTTTTCCCGTTCGACCATGCTGCCACTCGATTCCGATCCGATCGTTGCCATCGCCACCGCCCCCGGTCGGGGAGGCATCGGCGTCGTACGCGTTTCGTTCGGACGTGCGGGGGAAGCAGCCGCACTGGCGTTGATGGGGGCGCTTTGCGGCCAGACGCTGGCGCCGCGCCATGCGAGCTATGTGCCGTTCGTCGATGCCGGCGGCAACGTGCTCGATCGCGGTATCGCCCTCTACTTTCCGGCGCCGCATTCCTATACGGGCGAACACGTGCTCGAACTGCAAGGCCACGGTGGTCCGGTGGTCCTGCAACTGGTGTTGCAGCGGTGCCTCGACGCGGGCGCACCGTTCCGTCTTCGGCTGGCCGAGCCCGGGGAGTTCACGCGGCGTGCGTTTCTGAACGACAAACTCGACCTCGCGCAGGCCGAGGCCGTCGCCGATTTGATTGAAGCCAGCACGGAAGCGGCGGCACGATCGGCCGGGCGCTCGCTCGACGGCGCTTTTTCGCGCGATATTCATGCGCTTGTCGATGAAGTCATCGCCCTGCGCATGCTCGTTGAGGCAACGCTCGACTTTCCGGAGGAAGAGATCGACTTCCTTGAAGCGGCCGATGCTCGCGGCAAGCTTGCGCACATTTGCACGCGGCTCGATCACATTCTGGGCGAGGCACGGCAGGGCGCGCTGTTGCGCGAGGGGTTGTCGGTCGTGCTCGCGGGACAGCCGAACGTTGGCAAATCATCGCTGCTCAATGCCTTGGCCGGGGCCGAGCTGGCGATCGTGACGCCGATTGCCGGAACCACGCGCGACAAAGTCACGCAGACGATTCAGATCGAGGGCATTCCGCTGCATGTGATCGATACGGCTGGCTTGCGTGAAACGGAGGATGAAGTCGAGCGGATCGGTATCGCCCGCACGTGGAGCGAGATTGAACGGGCGGATGTTGTCTTGCATCTGCTCGATGCGCGCTTGGGGATGACTGCCGAGGATGTGATCATTGCCGAGCGGTTTCCGGCCGGCGTGCCTGTGGTGCGGGTGTTGAACAAGACGGATCTCACCGAGATCGGTTCTTTGGTCAACCGGCAGGTCGCGGCGAGTGGCGAGGCTGAGGTTTGCGAGCTTCGCTTGTCCGCGAAGAAGGCCGAGGGCATCGAT
The DNA here is from genome assembly GCF_051961175.1 of Trinickia sp. Lineage (GTDB taxonomy): Bacteria > Pseudomonadota > Gammaproteobacteria > Burkholderiales > Burkholderiaceae > Trinickia. The sequence continues at coordinate 14,284 of NZ_JBQCDN010000035.1, forward strand.
TTGCTGCGTGCCGAACTGTTGCGTATCGCGGGATGGCAGGCGGGGACGGAAAGCGTGTATCTGGCGCGCGAGCGGCATTTGATCGCGCTGCGGGCGGCGCAAGATCACGTGGGACTCGCCACGGCGCATGCGCAGGAGCGCGCGCAATCGCTCGATCTGTTCGCCGAAGAATTGCGGCTGGCTCAGGAGGCGTTGAACTCCATCACCGGTGAGTTCACCTCCGATGATTTGCTGGGCGTGATTTTTAGCCGGTTTTGTATTGGGAAATAGCGCGTCGGTCTAGCCGCTTTAGGCGGCACCACGCGGGCATGGGCTCGCGTCATCATGGTGTCGCCAGGTGGGAATAATGAGAGAACGACAGCGGTTAAAGCGGGGAACGGGTGTCGTTGCGACTCCGTTCGCGCACCAGAGCTCGCCCGCGCTAGGCTCCGAGGCCAACGCATCATCGCTGGCAACGGCACGTCATCAAGGCCAGGACCAAGTTTAGGTAGAATCGGGCGTCTTACGAGTACCGGGTTTCCCGGCGGGTCAACTTTCTGGAGGGACGGTTATGCAGCTTACTGGCATCGGCCTTTACACCT
>NZ_JBQCDN010000036.1:0-3548 GCF_051961175.1 Trinickia sp.
TGGCCGCCTGAGTGGCCCAAGGCATGGGGACGTTTCCTCCGCGTTCGCGGCGGTTCCCAGTTATCGCAATCTCGGCCGCAGGCACTCGATACTGACGCGATTTTCAGAAAAATCTGACGGTAATCAATCCGATTGACAACGTAAACAGCGTCGCGCCGAAATTTGGGATAAGCGCAGTGCTGTACCATTCGCGCTCATGAGAGTCGTGCATTATTGCCATTTTTCCAACTGAAAACGATAACCGTCGCCGATTAATGAGTCGCTTCGAACCCAGTTTGCTCGATAAGTTGTTCGGCGATGGCCGGAACCAGCCGGCGTCCGCCGTCGTGCGGCAGTTGTCGCTCGACGAACTCAAAGGCTCGGTCGCTCGTCATATCGAGTCTCTTCTGAATGCCCGAATTACATATACAGACGAACGCCTCGCCGGGTTCGACGAATGCCGGCGGTCGGTGCTGACCTACGGCCTGAACGATTTTGCTGGACTAAGCCTTGCCAGCCATGACGACCGGGAAACCATCTGCAAGTCGATTCGACTTGCGATAGAACGCCACGAGCGCAGGCTCAAACAAGTCGAGGTCAAACTGGAAATGAACGCACAGTCCACGAACGTGCTGTGCTTCGCCATCAAGGCGATGTTGGTGGTGCACCCAGCAGAGGAACCGGTCAGCTTCGATGCGATGCTCCAACCGGCCACGCTGCAATATTCGGTCGCACGTGCACGCCCCAAGCGGTCCTAAGCGCAGCACGGAGGGTAGCGCCTCCAACGACATAACAAGATTCTGAGAGTTAGATGGACGAATTGCTGCCGTACTACGAGCGCGAACTATCTTTTTTGCGTCGCTATTCCGAAGACTTCGCACAGCGCTATCCCAAGATCGCGGGGCGGCTTTTGCCGGTGGCCGAGCAGAGCGACGATCCGTACATCGAGCAAATGATCCATGCGATCGCGCTATTCGATGCCCGAATCCGCAAGAAGCTCGATGACGATTATCCGAACAGCGTCGAGGCGTTGTTCGACAACCTCCATCCCCACTATCTACGGCCGTTCCCGGCTTGTTCGATCGCTCAGTTTTCCGTTGATCCTGCCGTCGTTGAGCCGCGTTCTTTTGTGATCGCACGGGGCACGGAATTGGTCAGCCGATCGATCAACGGCGTCCAATGCCAATTCAAAACCGCTTACGACGTCACGCTCGCCCCGCTTACGATCAGTGCGGTGCGCTATCTGCCGGCTGCGGCGGCGCCCGTCGTGCTACCCGCGAACGCGGCCGGGATCGTATCCATCACGTTTGAAACAACGGCGCCGCAGCTGGACTTGCGCTCGCCGGCCTTGCGCACGATCCGCCTGCATTTGAACGGCGAATCTTCGTTTATTGCCGCGCTGGCCGATGGCCTGTTCATCCATGCGCTGGCAAGCTATGTGGAGGGCGAAGACGACGGCCGCTGGAGACCGCTCCGGACCGTGCCGATCAAGCAAGCCGGTTTCGGCAAGCACGATACGCTGCTGGACTATCCTTTGCGGTCGCACCCGGCCTACCAGCCGCTGGCTGAATATTTCGGCTTTCAAGAGAAATTCGATTTCGCCGACATCGATCTCGCAGCGATGCTCGATACGGCGGGCCCATGCCGACTCGCCACACTGCATGTGGTCCTGAAGGAGGGCCACGGCAACCCACATGCGGGGCGACTGCTGGAGTCGTTGTCGACGACGCATTTCCGACTCTTCTCGACGCCCGTCGTTAATCTGTTCAGCCGACGCGGCGAACCGATTCGCCTGACGCACGAAGAGGTCGCGTATCCGGTCTTGGCCGATGCAGGCCATGCGTCTTCCTACGACGTTTACTCGATCGATTCGGTGCATCTCGTCCGTCAAACGCCAGAGCAAGATCGGATCATGGAGTTACCGCCGCTTTTCGTGCAGCGCTATGGCGATGCGCATGGGGCTGGGCATTGTTGGTTCGCTCGCCGAAACGAAGCGGTGGCGTCGGTGAGCCCCGGCTACGAAACCGAGATTTCGGTAGTCGAGGCCAACTTCAATCCGATGGCTGTGCAGACCGATACGTTGAGTTTCAAGCTGACGTGCACGAACCGCGATCTGCCGTCGCGACTTGCCGTTGGGCTCGAAGGCGGCGATTTGTTCGTGCATGACGGTGTCGATGACGGCCCGACGCCCAGTATCGCGATGCTGCGCCGGCCGACGCACACCCTGCGCTTCGAGCGCGACGACGAGTTGCAACTGCGGCTCGCTTCGCACATGGTGCTCGATCATCTCTCGCTTGCGCAGATGCATCTTGCGGCGCTCAGGACGATCTTGGTGTTGTACGACCAGCGGCGCTCCGCCGTGTCAGCGCGTCATATCGAAGGGATTGTCGGCCTCGAGTCGCGCGATGCGATGGTCGAGTTGCCCGGCTACCCGTATCCGACGGCCGTGCAAGGCATCGAAATACGCTTGACCATCGACGAACGTCATTTCGTCGGCGCCAGCATCGCGGCGTTCGCGGGGGCGATCGATCAGTTTCTCGGGTACGACGTCCGTATAAACAGCTTTGTCCAGTTGATCGTCGTATCGAAGCATACGGGCGAAGAAATCATGCGATGCAAGCCGCGCAACTGCGACTCCGTACTCGCGCAACCCACGCAACTAGCGAACGCACCTCACGGAAGCCTTGGCCGATGACGACAAACTACAACGATTTCGACGACGAGCTGCTGCGGCACTACTACGAAAAGGAACTCGAGATCCTACGCCGCGACATGCGTGCCTTCGCCGAGCGAAACCCGGAAGCGGCCGCGCGCCTATCGATCAACAGCGATGGACGCTCGGACGATCCGGGCGTCGAACGTCTTGCGCAGTCGACAGCCCTGATGAACGCTCGGCACAGCATGAAGATCGACGACGATTATCCGGAGCTGTCCGAGGCGGTGATCGAACGATCGTATCCGCAGTACCTGCGGCCGTTTCCGTCATGCTCGGTCGCCCAGTTCGACATTGCTGGCATGTTCGACGGCTTGGCGGAGCCCGTGCACATTGCGCGCGGCACGCAGCTATTGACCAAGAGCGGAAAGTGCAACTTCCGCACCGCGTACGATGTGGTGCTTGCGCCGTTGCGAATCACGCGTGCGCATTACGCCCTTACCCCGGCCGTTCCGCCCAGCGTGAAGCTGCCGCCCGAGATGAGCGGCATGCTGTCCGTGACCTTTGCTTCAGTCAAACCCGGCTGCGGCCTCGATGTGGCGACACCAAACACCCTACGTGTCCACGTGGCCGGTCAGCCGCAAACGGCTGCTGCGCTCATCGATACCTTGCAACTGCGTACGACCAAGGCTTATGTGGAAGACAGCACGGGGCGCTGGGCACGTCTTGCGGACCATCCGGTCAAGAGAGTGGGCTTCGAACCGCAGGATTGGCTTTTCACGGATGCAAAGGAGCCCGGTCAGGCATTTGGGCTGCTCGGTGAATATTTCGCATTTCCGCAACGCTTTCATTTCATCGACATTGATTTCGCCGGGCTGCGCTTGGCTGCCCCCGGTGGCCAACTCACGCTTCATCT
>NZ_JBQCDN010000037.1:0-14066 GCF_051961175.1 Trinickia sp.
GAATTTCGCGCCGACGTCGATCCCGCGCGTGGGTTCGTCGAAGAGCAGCACATCCGCGTCGCGTTCGAGCCAGCGCCCGATCACGACCTTCTGTTGATTGCCGCCCGAGAGCTCGCCCACCGGCTGCTGCTCGTCGGCACAGCGTATCCGCATGGCGTCGATGTGCCGCTTGGCGAGCGCGCGTTCGCGGCCACCGTCGATCCAGCCGAAGCGCGAAAGTGCGCCGAAGTTGTTCAATGCAAGGTTGGAGGCGATCGACTGCGTGAGCATCAACCCTTCGCTCTTGCGGTCCTCTGTGATCAATGCGATGCCTTGCTTCACGGCATCGGCTGGCGAGCCGATTCGCGCGGGTTCGGATGCCGTGCCGATCGTGACCGAGCCGCCGTCCTTGGCGTCGGCGCCGAAGATCGCGCGAAGCAGTTCCGTCCGCCCCGAGCCGATCAGGCCGCTGATGCCGAAGATCTCTCCCCGCTTCACCTCGAACGAGACATCCCGTACCGCTGCCCCGCGCGAGAGTTTGCTGACACGCAGCATCGGTGCGCCGATCTCGCGCTCGCCCAAGTCGATCGTTTCGCCAATATCGCGGCCGACCATCTGCGTGACGAGCCGGTCCGTCGTGTAATCGGCGATCGGTCCAACGCTGACGAGCTTGCCGTCACGCAGCACTGCGATGCGATCGGCGATGCGCGCCAGCTCCTCCAGCCGATGCGAGATGTAGACGATCGAGACGCCTTCGCGCTTCAACCGTTCCACCTGACCGAACAACAGATCGACTTCGCGCCCGGTCAACATGGCGGTGGGTTCGTCGAGAATCAGCACGCGGCAATCGCCGATCAAGTTGCGGGCGATTTCGACGAGCTGCTGATGGCCGATGCCGAGCTCCGCGACGAGCGTATCGGGGTCGAGCGAGTCGAGCCCGACACGCGCCATCGCCTTGCGCGCGTCTTCGCGCAGACGCTTGCGTGAAATCCAGCCGATCCCTTTGACGGCCGGCAGGCAATTGAGAAAAAGATTTTCAGCGATCGAGAGCGTCGGCAGCAGGTTCAGCTCCTGCATCACCATCCGCACACCGAGCGCTTCCGCTTCCCGGCGGCTCGCGGGCGCATAAGGCTGCCCGCAATAGTGCATGGCGCCGCAGGTCGGCGTCACGAGCCCGCTGATGATCTTCGATAACGTGCTCTTGCCGGCGCCGTTCTCACCCGTGAGCGCCAGGACTTCGCCCGCGTTCAGCGTCAGATCGATGCCTGACAGGATCGGCACTGCATAGGTCTTGCCCACGCCGCCGACCGTCAGCACCGCCTCGCGCGATGGTGCGCTGCGGGCCGTATCCGCGGTATCTGTTGGTGTTGAAACTGCTCTCATGCCCCCTCCTTCGCATGCTGAGCCGGGCGAAGCCTCATCCCGGCTCCGCCCGGCTCAGCGTCGAACCGACTGACTGCTTTACTTCTTCACGACCAGTTCGACCGGCGTTTCGATGAGGCTCGACAGTTCGCTTTGCTTCTTGTGTTCGTGGATGGCCTTCAGTGCCGTCTCGATACCGAACACGGCCTGCTTGGCGGCGAACTGATCGACCGTGGCCAATACGCGGCCGTCTGCCAGCATCGGCTTCACCGCGGCGATGTTGTCGTAGCCGACCACGGTCACCTTGCCTTGCTTGCCCGCCGCGCGAATCGCGGCAACGGCGCCGAGCGCCATGTTGTCGTTGCCGCACAGCAGGGCCTTCAGGTTCGGATAGGCGTTGAGCATCGCCGACGCCACCGCGTTGCCCTTGTCGATTTCCCAATCGCCCGATTGCACGGAGACGACCTTGGCGCCGGCCTTGTCCATCGCATCCTTGAAGCCGGCCGTGCGTTGCTGCGCGTTCGTCGTCGTGGAGACACCTTCGACGATGCCGACTTCCTCACCACGGCTCAGCTTCGCGGCGAGATAGTCGCCGGCGAGGCGCGCGCCCTTTCGATTGTCCGGACCGACGAACGGCACCGTCATGCCCTTCGACTTCAACACGTCGGGATCGAGACGGTTGTCGATGTTCACCACGACGATGCCCGCATCGATCGCTTTCTTGATCACGGGCACCATCGCCTTCGAATCGGCTGGCGCGATCACGATCGCATCGACCTTCGAGACGATCATTTGATCGACGATGCGGATTTGCGCGGCCGTATCGGTTTCGTCCTTGATGCCGTTCGACACGAGATCGAAATCGGCAGCGTGCTGCTTCTGATAATCCTTGGCGCCCTCTTCCATCGTGAGGAAGAACTCGTTCGCCAGCGACTTCATGACCAAAGCAACCTTCGGTTTGTGGGCTGCACCTTGCGCGTATGCGCCCATCGGCAACATGACGGCGGCGGCCAACCCGATGCATGCGGCGAGCACGCGGCGACGGACGGGGGTCTTCATGGGATGTCTCCTGAGAATCGTTCGATATGTTGTTGTTGCGACTACCTGCTCCGCGGCGCGATGATGTTCGCAACCGGTTGCGCAACCGGTTGCGCAACAAACATCGGCTAATTCAGAGCCAATTGCGCCGCGCAACCGGTTGCGGATCGAATGTTCGAGGAGCTGTTGCGTAAAGTCAACCGCCGGACGTTGTGCAGTGCGCCAATCCGGCGTCGCGTCCGCGCAGAATGGCCTTATCGACTATCGAGCAGTTTGAGCACGGCGCCTGTGTATTCACTCAGCGTCGCGCGATGCCTCGCCGACAGATCCGGCGCCGGAAGCGCGGCGATCGCGTCTTGCATGGCGAGCCGCAGCGACGCCGCGATCGCCTGGCACTGTGCGGCCGTCAAATGCGGCAATGTCAGATCCAAAAACCGGCTCAACACGGTTGTGCGCGCGCCAAGATACGACACGGCATCGGCATGGGCGCGAAGCGAACGCTCGAGCGCGTGCGTCGCCTCGGCCGGAGTCTCGCTTTCCGTTGCCACGCCGACGGCCGAAGCGCTAGTCGACAAGCGATTCATCGTTCACTCGCCCCGTAGGGCATTTCACCCACGAAATCGCGCTCATAGTGACGGCGCGCGGCATCGGGCCAATCCCGCGCATCGCGCAGCGCATGTCGCCGCAGCGCAACCAGCGCCGCGGCCGCCTCCGGATGCAGCCGTGCGAATTGCCGTTCCACCTCGCAATCGGCCCGGGTCCGCCGCAATGCCTGCTGAGCGATCTCGAACACGACGTGGAACGCGCTATCGTAGCCGCCAATGTTCACGCCCGACGGATCGAAGTCGGTTGTGACACCCAGTTCGCCCCGATGCCGGCTCACCAGCGCAAGCTTGAATGCCTGTCCCAACGGCTTCGCAAGCTGCGCCGTCAGGCGAGCCAGCTCGACTTCGAGCTCCCTGGCGTACTCGCTCAGATCCGCACGCGACATCTCTTCAACGGTTGCGCAGCAGTCGCGGCCCGCCGAATCCATCGGCGCCGGTGCCCGCCGCTTACGTCTGGGCGTCCGATTGCTGAGGCGCCGAAATCCAGTGCGCACTTTCAATTCGGATTCACTTAATTTCGATTCGTTCGGCGAAATGAATGGCATTGCGGCAATTAATCCAGTAAAGGGAGCGATGCCTCCCTCTCATGTGAAATAGCAGGCCAACGCGATCTCGCGGAACGGACGAAAGGAGGATGCCTGCCAAGAGACGGCCGCCAAGGATGAACGCACCCCGGCCCAGGCCGCGTGACTGCCAAAAAAAAACGACTACCTCTGCGTACCGCCGCGACCTCGACACAAGGCCGCGGCGACATTGACTTGCTCGGCCCCAGCTATAGCTAGAGGGCTGGAGCTTCAAACGGCGCCATGGATCACGTGATCGGCATGGCAACTTCGGATACGTTGGTTCGTCATCCGCGCCTTAGCGTTCAACGGCGCGCTTCGCTGTCCTGAACCGGCCGCCAGGCAATCGCGGCCAGCAAGCTCAACGATGCCGTGACGATCACATAAACGGCAGGCGCCAAATTGTTGTGAGTTGCCGCAATAGCCCACGTGATGATCGTCGCGGAAAACCCACCGAAGGTAATCACGGCAAGGTTATAGGCGATCGAAATACCCGTCGACTGCACGCGTGCAGGAAACAGTTCGCTGATCGCCGCCAAAATCGGACCTTCATAGCAGGCGATGACGAAACCGAAGAACAGCTGGAACACGATCAGCGATTCAAGCCCCGGATTGCGATTGACATACCCAAAGAGCGGATACGCCAGCGCGATCGCGGCCACCAACGCGCCGATCATAAAGGGCTTGCGACCGAACCGATCCGACAGATGTCCAAAGACCGGCGTCGCCACGAGCACGATGGTTGCCCCGACGAGGACGGCAATGAAGCCTGTGGAGGACGCCAGCTTGAGCGCCTTGACCGCATACGTCGGGATATAGAACAGCAGCACATACGAGCAGACGGTCCAGAAGACGACCAGGCCGAAGCCGATCAAGACACGCAATGAACCATGGCGCAGGATATCGCGCACCGGTGCCGACTCGCGGGAGGATCGATCCAGACTATCGGATTCCACGAGGCTGGTACGAATGTATAAACCGACCGGTCCGAGCAGCAGCCCGAACAGGAATGGAAGGCGCCAGCCCCACGAGTCGATTTGCTCCGGGGACAGGAAATGGACGATCGACGTGCCCAGCGCAGCGCTCAGAATGATGGCGAATCCGATACTCGCCTGAATCCAGCTCGTATAGTAGCCACGCCGCTGTCCGGGTACGCGGTCGACGAGATACGCCGTCGCGCCGCCCATTTCTCCCCCCGCGGAGAAACCTTGCAGCAGCCGCGCCAATACGATGACCGCCGGCGCCAGCAGCCCGGCCTGTTTGTACGTCGGCGCAAAGCCGATCAAGGCGGTACCGGCCGTCATCAGCGCGATGGTGATGGTGAGCGCCACTTTCCGGCCGGCCTTATCCGCCAGCGCGCCTAGCACGAGCCCGCCCACCGGCCGCATGAAGAAGCCGACACCGACAGTGGAAACCGACAGCAGCAGCGATACGTTCGGGTCCCCGACGGGAAAGAACAGCTTTGCGATGATGATCGCAAAAAAGCTGTACGAAATGAAATCGAACCACTCGAACCCGTTCCCGATGATCACCGCCAGCACGGCGTGTCGCCTTGCAGCCTCGGCGCTGACGGCGACTTCATCCAAATATAGTGATACGTTTTGCATGGAAATCCTTATCTATTATTCTCACTTACTCTCTCAGGAAATCTGCTGTTGCAGATGCTATGGCATTCCCGCCAAGTCTTACTCGGAAATATTTTCGGTCTGCTCCGACGAAAAGGAATGGTTGAAGGAAAAGCGATCGTCTCCTCTATGTGTTTTCGAGGATCCAGTTTTTGAAAGCGCTTACAGCCGCGGTATCGCGGCGCTCCGTGGGCCAAAGCAAGTGATAGGCGCCCCCGAACGTGGCGCTTGCCTTTGACGCCTTGACGAGTTGCCCGGCCTGCACCATCGGGGTCACCATCTTGTCCCAACCGAGAATAATCCCTTGCCCTCGTAGAGCAAGATTCAACAACAGCGGATAACTGTTGCATGTAATCGTTTTCTTCGGACGCGTCGATTTGGCACCCGTTAGCTTGAGCCAGTTATGCCAGCCCATCCATTGACGCTGCTGCTCATCAGCGACAAGCAGCGTCTGTTCAAGCAATTCATCGGGCTGCAGCAGCGCGCCCCCGAGAAAGGACGGCGCGCAGTAGGCGCCCACGTCTTCCTCGATGATCCGGGTACCGGCAAGGCCCGGCGGCATGACATCGCGCACGTAATAGACGCCGACATCGAATTCGGATGTATTCAGGTGCAGCAAGCCGTCGCGCACGAGAATGCGCACCGTGATGTCCGGGTATGCGCGTCCGAAGGACGTCACCCGGTCGATCAGAAACATATTCGCGGTGCCCGCGGCGGACGCGATGGTGAGCTTTTGCGGCCCGGGGTCCTTCATCAGCTTGGCGGTGAATTCGGAGCAATCGACGAGCATGTCATGGACGAATTGCGCGTATTGCTGGCCGGCCATGGTGAGCCGTAGAGAATGGCCATCGCGGATAAACAGCGCGACACCGAGGAAGTTCTCTAATTTCATCACCGACTTGCTGACCGCGCCTTGCGTCACGTTCAACTCGTCGCCGGCCCGAGTGAAATTGCCTAGCCTCGCGGCGGCATCGAATGCAACCAGGTATTGAAGCGGTGGGAGTGGATTGATTTTCATCTTTATCGTCGATCAGTCAGGCAGCCGCACCGCGCGAGTACGGCGCCGCGCACTCGGCGCGCTACCGTCGGTTTTATGACCTTTCCATGCGCCCGCCACACAATCGGCATAGTGCCGAAAAATATGCGGATCATTACTCAGCTTCAGTGAAGCCGCGACCTGTCAGAATTAGTAGGTCACGCAGCCGCATTAATCTGATAAATGACCCGCATCCCACAGCGTAACGTAAGAAGCATTGACGCGCCCGCCCCGCGAATCTTTCAAACCGAAAGGATCGGCGCAGGGGCGTACGCTCGAGCACCCTTGAACGCGCCGGCAGCGCCTATGATGAAGATCATCGTCCCGCTTCGGACGATGAGCGCTTGATCGAGGAGTGCATCATGAGGCGCCTTTACTTCCTCGTGCCGGATCCGGCCATCGCGAAAGCTGTCGTCGACGATTTGCTGCGTGCTCGAATCACTTGGCAGCACATTCATGTTCTCGCCAACCACAACGTCGCGCTCGAAGAGTTGCCCGAGGCGTCGCTGCTGCAGCGCAGCGACGTCATTCACGCGTTGGAACGCGGCGTCGCACTCGGCGGTGCCACCGGCGCGTTCCTCGGCCTCGTGGCGCTGGTATTTCCGCCGGCCGGATTGACGATCGCGGGGGGTGCCGTCGTTGCCATGACGCTCGCCGGAGCCGGCTTCGGGGCCTGGACCGCGACCATGATCGGCGTCGACGAACCGAACGCCCGGCTCACGCGCTTTCGCGAAGCAATACGAGACGGTCAGTTGCTGTTGATGGCCGACGTTCCGGCCTCGCGCGAGCATGAAATCGAGCAGCTGGTGGCGCAGCACTTTCCTCAAGCCGACCTGCGTGGCGCCGAACCCACAACGCCGATCTTCCCGTGACGTTTTTTCTCCATCGTCCGCGCCTGCTCCTCCAATAGCCCTGGCGGGTCCGTCATCGCCTGATGGCGCCGCCGTACGGCTGCGTCTGATGAGGCGCGGAGCCGGACTGCGGAGTCCGGCGTCGCCGTTTTACGTCTCAACGAACGACGTGCGGCATCGATGTTTCATTCCTGCGACGCTTTTCGTGGGCCACACATCGAATCGGTTTTCCCCTGCAGCATTTCGATTCCGCCTATCGTCTTGACTCAAGCACGCGTGTAAGCGCATTGCATCCTGCTCGGCCAGCTATGAAAGCCTCGCGATCCCGCTCGATGTTTCTCGACCGAAACGTTCAGAGAGGCAAATCGAACCTTCGCGACGCTTCGGTAGCCGCAATGACGCACCCGATATAAGCCACGCACCGATGGCATAGGACCTGCTCAATATCCGTGCATCAACCTCACGCCCCCCTTCCCGTGAGGAGGAAAAAATGAAATATCTATTGATTGCCATATTGAGCAGTCCCTTCATGCTCGCCTATGAGTTGAAGCCTTTGGAAATGCAGGAAGCGTTGACGCAAGCGCTGCGTTTCGTGCTGAACCATATCGTGGGCTGAAAATGTCGAATGATTCGGAATACGGTTCGTGGAAAACCAATCGTGAATTCGATTCGAGCAGTTCGATGCACGATTACGGCTCACCACACCCCGTAGAACACCCCGGCGTTCGTGTACTGGTGCGTGCCGCGCTCGACGTCATCGAGCGTGACAGTCGTACGATTGTGCAAACTCAGTCGCCAGGCCAGCAACCGTTCACGCATGGACTGCCGCACAGCTTCGAATGCCCGCTCCGTACCGAGATCGAAGAACTCCTCCGGATCCACTCGCAAGTTGAAAAGCTGCGGCGCATACCCTTCCCAATGGATGTACTTCCACGCATCGGTCCGCACCATCCAGCCACGGCAAGCATCCGGGCGACGGCCCAGAATCTGGCGTGCCTGCCGATACCCGTAGTCCAGTTCCGAGAACACAGCATCGCGCCACGGCACGGATGGGTCGATATCACGCGTCAGCGCCAGCAATGAGCGGCCTTCTATCCGATGCGCTGGAATCGGGATACCGAGCGCATCGAGGATCGTCGGCACGGTGTCGATCGCTTCGACGAAACGCCGATCGCTGCTGCCGCGCGTGGCGTCGGCCTCGCGCGACGGATCGTAGACGATATAGGGCACGCGCTGAACCGCGTCGTAGAACAACTCTTTCTCGCCAAGCCAATGGTCGCCGAGAAAATCGCCGTGATCGGCCGTGAAGACGATCAAGGTGTCCTGCCAACGCCCCAGCTTGTCCAGCGTTTCCCAAAGCCGCCCGAGATGATCGTCGAGTTGGCCGATCAAACCTTGATAAGCCGGCCGCACCTTCGCGATCACCTCATCACGCATAAAGTTCGCGCACTCCTCCTGCTGAAAGTACGCACCCGTTACGGGATGCGGCTTGTCGCGCTCTCGAGGCGCGCGCTGGACAGGCAGGCATTGATCAAATGTGTACTTCGCATGGTACGGCGCGGGGGCCACGTACGGCCAGTGCGGCTTCACGTAAGACAGATGCATCGCCCACGGCCGTTCGCCTTGCGCTTCGATGAAACGGATCGCCTGATCGGTGGTGTACGCCGTCTCCGAATCGCCTTCACGCACACGCGCGGGCAAATGCACGTTGCGCATCTGCCAGCCGCTCACAATGCGGCCATGTTCGTCCTCGGCCGAAACGACGTAGTCGCTCCACGGATCGCGACTCGCATAGCCCCGATCGCGCAGGTACTGGGCGTAGCCGCCGGCCGGCTCGGGATGGTGCCCGTCGTAGCGATCGACCAGCTTGAAATGCCCCTCGCGCAGCAACGCACTCAACGCAGGGTCGCTGTCCAGTGCCAAACGCTGCATGCCACGGGTGTCCGGTATGACATGCGTCTTACCCACCAGCGCCAGCGCCATGTCGCGTTCGGCGAGATATTCGCCCAGCGTGATTTCGTCGATCGAGAGCGGCACACGATTCCATGTCGCACCATGACTCGCAACGTAACGCCCGGTATAGAACGACATCCTGGACGGACCGCACACGCCCGACTGAACGAACGCACGATCGAACTTCACGCCGTACCGAGCCAAATGATCGATATTGGGCGTAGCGAGATACGGATGGCCATAGCATGACAGATGGTCCGCCCGCAGTTGGTCGCACATCACGAACAGCACATTGCGAATTGACGACATCGTAGGGACTCGAATCGAAAAGCGGAAAACAAAAAGCGGCGAAGGGTCAGCGTGTCAACGTCAGCGCCCCAGCGCGCCATCACGCGCACCGATCCCCGCCTCGCCACCGCGCCGCCCGAGGTCAGGCATCGGCCACAACGAAAAGAGACCAACGATCATCGCCGCCGTCACGAAGTAAGCGGGCATCATCTTGTTGCCCGTTTCATCGATCAGCCAGGTGACGAGAAATGGCGAGAATCCACCGAACAGCGTGGTGGCCACGTTGTACGAAATCGACAATCCCGTTGCCCGCACCGGCGTCGGAAAGAGTTCGGCCAGCGCGGTCGATGCCGGTCCCAACGCGGCCGCCATCAGTACCGCGAAGACGAGTTCAACGTCCAGCAGCCGCGCCAAGCTAGGCATGTCGACCAGCCAGACGAACAGCGGATAGATCGTCAGCACATAAAGCCCCATCGACACCCCCATCACCGGCTTGCGGCCGATGCGGTCCGACAGCAGCCCGAAGAGCGGCGTCAGAATCATCCGCAAGGTGCCCGTTGCGATAAGGACCGTGAACGGCGCTGAGACGGGCAAATGGAGCTGCCTCACCGCATACACGGGTAAATACACATTCAACACGTACTGCGCGACCGAACTGGCGACGACTAACCCAAACGCAATCCAGAGCGCCGCCTGGTGCTCGCGCCACACGCGCGCGAGCATCGATGATTGATCAGCGGGCATTGCAACGGCCGCGCGTGCGTCCACGCTGTCCTCATAGGGCGGCGGCTCATGCAGCCGAGTACGAATATAGAAACCGACGGGGCCGATCAGTAAGCCGAAGAGAAAAGGAAGGCGCCATCCCCACGCGTCGAGCGCGTCGGCGTTCAACCCGCGTGTGACGAGCGCGCCCATCAGCGCAGCCGTCACCGCGGCGACGAACTGACCGAAGTTCTGCCAGCTTCCGTAGAAACCGCGGCGATGCGGCGGCGCGTATTCGATCAACATGGCCGTGGCACTGCCGAATTCGCCGCCGGCCGAGAGACCTTGCAGCAGGCGCGCCAACACGACGATGATCGGCGCGGCAATGCCGAGCGTTGCATATCCGGGCGTGAACGCCATCATCGCCGATGACACCGTCATCAAGAGAATCACCAGCGAAAGTGCAGCCTTGCGCCCGGCGCGGTCGGCATAGATGCCGAGCAAGATGCCGCCGATCGGCCTCATCAAAAAAGCGCTGCCGAACGTCGCGGTTGTCATCAGCATCGAAACCGTCGGATTCGACGACGGAAAGAATTGCCGCGCGATGATCACGGATAGAAAACCGAAGACAATGAAGTCGTACCATTCGAACGCATTGCCGATCGTACTGGCGATGATGGCGCGGCGGTTCGCGCGCACCGGCGCGACATGGATCGGCATGTTTCTCTCCTACTGGCTGCGGCGCTGAGGCCGGACTCGGCCGTTTTCTCGCGTGGGTATCGTACGGCGACGCTGCCATCAGCGCTCACAGAAGCACAAGGGCCATCCGCCTTGGCAGGCCTCGTCGATTCTCCCGATTTACATCGCGGCGGTCCAATGAGATATTGGTTTCAATTCATAAAATAAAGGTAATGAGTCGTGGTTTTAGCCACTCCCCACACTAACGCATCGGCACCGCTCGATCGCGGTGCGATCGAAAGCTACTTTTCCCGTCAGTTGAAGCTGCGGCATTTGCAATTGCTCGTGGCCCTGGCCGATCGTCAAACCGTCGCCAAAGTAGCAAGCGCGCTGAACGTGACGCAGCCCGCCGTCTCGAAGATGCTCGGCGAAATGGAAAAAGGCATCGGTGTGCCGCTATTCGAGCGCGATGGCCGTCGAATTCGCCCCACGCCCCATGGCGAGTGCTTGATCCGCCATGCGCGCGAATTGCTGTTGCTCGCGCAACGCGCCGGCGACGAGTTGCATGCGATGTCGAGCGGCACGGGCGGCCGCGTGGAAGTGGGGGTACTGTCGGTCGCTGCGCCCATTCTGATACCGGCCGCCGTGGGGTTGTTCAAGCAGCGCGCGCCGAGCGCCACCGTCTGCTTGCACGAAGGTACACTCGATCAGCTCGTGCCGGCGCTGCGTGCGAGCCAGCTCGATATGATCGTCGGCCGCTCGGCGCGCGCACACGCCACACCCGAATTCTTGAGCGAAGCGCTGTTCGACGATCCAACCGTCATCGTGGTGGCGCGCACGCATCCGCTCGCGCGGCGCAAGCGACTGAAGTGGGGAGACTTGGCCGGATTGGCTTGGATCGTGCCGAGTGCAGGCGCACCCATGCATCGGCATTTGCTATCGGTGCTGGAGACACACGGTGTGGAAACGCCGGTCAATATGGTGGAATCGGTTGTCATCGACGCCAACGTGGGCATGCTTCAGACGTACCCCATGCTGGGCCTGTTGCCTCGGTCCCTCGCGCGGCATCATGAGGAAACCGGCGCGCTGAAGATTCTGCCGCTGAGCCTGGGTGCGGCGCTCGGCCCTGTCAGTACGACGTGGCGAGCCGATGCGCAGGACACGCCGGCCGCGGCGCTATTTCGTGGATGCCTGAGCGACGCGGCGAAGATGGCGCGCGTCTGAGGCGGTGGCGCGTCGTCGTTATTCGGTGCCCTCCGCCTTATTCCCGTTACGATGCGCGCTGGTAGTAGAGGTTCTGCGGATGACGCGCGTCCGCGAAGAAGAACCAGCGCTCAGCGAGCAGTCCCACATACTGAATGATAAACGCCGCCCCGAGCGCGACCGCCGCCGCAACCGATCTCGGGATCCATGCGCCCGCGCTCGTCAGCACGAACGGCACCAGGAACGCGCCGGTCAGGAAGCCGATTTTGACAAGCCGCAGCGCACGTTCGCTACGCCCATGGAAGAACTCGCGCAGGTTGAATGCGCTCGCCGTGAAGCCGCGTGACTGCTGCTCGACCTTTGCGTGGCGAATCCCGGTCGCGCTCTGCACGGTCGATTTCGGCCTCAGGCGCGCGTTGCGAGCGAGCGACGCGAGGCGCGTAGCACACCCTGCAAGCGTCAGCACACACGCGCACGGCGCGAGTGCGCCGACCTGACCCGGCGCCAACCATGCCGCACAGGCGGTGGCCAATGTGCAGCCGGAAGCACAGCCCAGCAGCACAAAATTCACGAGCGTAAGGGGGCTCGCCCATTCCTGTAGAAAGCGCAAACAGGCATAGATCATCGCGGTGCAGACGAAGAGCGCTACGCTCGCCGCGGCGGCGGCCGCGCCGATCTCGAGCGTGCCGCTCAGGCCGGCCCAATGCGCGCCGCCGTAAACGGCTGTCAGCAACAAGAACACGGGCAAGGCAATGCATTCGCGCGAGAGCCACGACGTACGCCACATCGCGATCGCGCGCCACGCCCGCTCGGGATGACCGAGATGGAAAAATGACGCCACCAGCCCGAGCACGCCAAGCATGACCGCCAACGCCGCACCGAACACATAGAACAGGGACGGCACATCGAGGCTTGCGGCGCGCGCGCTCGCTTCGACCGCAACCAATGTAAGCAACAACCCCTGCGCCGCGCCGCACAGTGTCGTGAGAAAGATGACTGAAAAAGCCGGCCGCATGGGCGCTCCGTCGAAATTGAAGAGGAATGTGTCGTGTTCGGTTCAGCGTTGCGCAGCCAGTGCGGCAAGATCGATCTCGCCGCGCTCGAAACGCGCTTCGAATGAATCCGCCTTCGCAGCCGCAGCACTACCGCACCCGCTGCCTTGACCACAGCCGCATACAGGCTCGGTCTTTACCCGAGGCAGATAGTGATTCGAAGGCTTCGTGTCCCACTCCGGCATCAGCTGATAGCCGCCCCGTTCTCGAATCGCAACCGACACATCGGATTCAGGATCGTGGATATCCCCGAAGATCCGCGCGGACGTCGGACAGGCCAGCACGCACGCCGGCTTGCGATCGCGTTCGGGCAAGGCTTCGTTGTTGATCCGATCGGCGCACAGCGTGCACTTGGTCATTTCCTTGCGGCCTTCGTCGAGTTCGCGGGCGCCATAGGGGCAGGCCCATGCGCAGTACTTGCAGCCAATGCACTTGTCGTAATCGACGAGCACGAGGCCGTCCGATTTGCGCTTATAGCTGGCACCGGTCGGGCACACGGGCACGCACGGCGGATCCTCGCAATGCAAACACGACTTCGGAAAGTGGATCGTGTCCGTCATCGGAAACACGCCGGCTTCATAGGTCTGCACACGGTTGAAGAACGTGCCGGACGGATCGTCGTCGTAGGGGCGAACGTCCGTAAGACTGCCCGCTTCGCCCGAGGTATTCCATTCCTTGCAACTCGTCACGCAGGCATGGCATCCCACGCAGACGTTCAGATCGATTACGAGGGCCAGTTGGGTCATTGTTCGTCTCCTTGCCGCTGATGAAGCGCATCGCCCTGCGTTGTACCGAACATGGCTGCTCGCTTCAATCGCGCAGCAAACTCGCCTTTACCCGCAAAATACGCTTGAACGCGCTGCATTACGCTCGTCGAACCGGGCATCGGATGCATCGCGGCGAATTGCGGCAGTGTGGTCGTGGCGTCAGCCTCGGCCCGATAGATGCGGACGCGCACGTCGTACCAGCCGGCCTGCCCCGTGATCGGATCCGAGTTGGACATCCGCTCACCGGCGCGCATATCGCTTGGCAGTTCGTCCGTAATGACGTGGTTCAGCAAAAAGCCGCGCTGCGATTCACCGGCGTTGGGCCCCAGATTCCAGGCGCCAGCTGCTTTGCCGATCGCGTTCC
>NZ_JBQCDN010000038.1:0-6964 GCF_051961175.1 Trinickia sp.
CTGCGCGTGGTCGCCAGCGCCCACGCGGGCACGCCGGGCTTTGCGGTCAGCGCGTTCGACGTCTCCGCCTGGCGCGCCAACGAGGAGCGTCTGACCTACGAGCTGCACAGCGACCGCATGACAGGACTGGCGAACGGGCTGGCGCTCGCGGCCGCCGTCAAGCACGCTCAAGAAGAAGCCGACGCGAGCGGCACAGGCGCCGCCTTGCTGCTCCTCGATCTCGACGATTACCAGCGCGTCAACCGGGCGCTCGGTTACGACGCCGGCGATACCCTGTTGCGCGAAACGGCGCGGCGGCTGGAAGCGCTCGTCACGCCCAACGAAACGCTCGCGCGCGTCACGAGCGACGAATTCGCCGTGCTCGTGCGCGCGGACACCCGCGAGCTGGCCGCGCAAGAGGCCGAAGCGCTCGGCCGGCGCTTCATGACCGCGGTGCAGCAACCGTACGTGGTGGACGGTCAGCCCGTGCACCTTTCGGCCAGCGCAGGGGTGGCGCTGTACCCCGACCCGACGCACGACAGCAGCGCATCCGGCTACTACGGCCAACTGCTGCGCCGAGCCGATCAGGCGCTCGCGCAGGCCAAGGCATTGGGCAGCAATACGCTCGCCTTTCATAGCGCGCACGCTGATCCGGCCGATGCCGAGCGCCTGAAATTGGAAGCCGATCTCTACGACGGCGTGCGCAATGGCGAGTTTTCGCTGCATTTTCAGCCGATCACGAGCAGCCAGACCGGCGGGGTCGTCGGCGTCGAGGCGCTGATCCGCTGGCATCACCCCGTCCATGGATTCGTGCCGCCGTCGACGTTCATTCCCCTCGCCGAATCGATCGGGCTCATCAACTACCTGGGCAACTGGGTGCTGAAGATCGCCTGCATGCAGCTCATGCAATGGGACGCGCAGGGGATCGTGATGCAGTACGTGGCCGTCAACGTTTCGCCGCAGCAGTTCCGGGACCCGCGCTTCACCCAGAACGTGCGCGACGCGCTGGCGCTGACGGGAGTGGACCCGGGCCGGCTCGTCTTCGAAATCACGGAATCGCTGCTGATGCAAGACCCGGCCCACGCGAAGGTGCTGCTGGAGGACCTGACGACGATCGGCATCCGGTTCGCCGTCGACGATTTCGGCACCGGCTACTCGTCGCTGGCATATCTGCAACGTTTTCCGCTGGCTAAACTAAAGATCGACCGCAGTTTCGTCGAGAACCTGCTAACCTCTCGCAACGATCAAGCGATCGTCTCTGCCGTGGTCGGCCTTGCGCAAACGCTCGAACTCGAACTCGTCGCCGAAGGCGTCGAGACGGAAGCGCAGCGCGAGTTGCTGACGGCGATGGGCTGCGATCACATTCAGGGTTGGCTGGTTTGTAAAGCATTGCCGTCCGACGAGTTGGCAAAACGCTTCGAGGACCGCGTGCTGCGCTTGCACGAGGCGGCGTGAGGCGGCCTTCGCCCCACCGGAGCGCGGCAAACACAAACAGATAGGCGTATGGTTCGAACGGGATTCACATGGTAAAGGCGGCGCTGCTCGATAAGCTGTGGGCGCGCATGAGCGAACGCGGCGATTTTCCGATGCTGTCGCAGTCGCTACGCACCACGATGGCCGCCATGACGAACGACGACCTCGATTTCACGGCGCTCGTGCAAGTCGTCCTATCCGATTTCGCCCTCACTCAAAAGGTGCTGCGGCTCGCGAACTCGGCCATGTACATGGCCTTCGGCGGCAACATCACAACGGTCACGCGGGCCCTGATGGTGCTCGGCATGGATGCCGTCGGCCATCTCGTGGTCGGTCTCAAGCTCGTCGATCACTTCCATCACAGCGCACCGCACCGGATCGACGCGAAGCTCGAACTGAACCGCACGATGCTGTCGGGCTGCGTCGCCCGCAAGCTGACCGAGCAAGGCGATCTGCGCGCGGGCGAGGAAGCCGTCGTCTGCACGCTGATGCGTCAAATCGGCAAGCTGCTCGTCGTCTTCTACCTCGAAACCGAATGGGAGCAAATCCGCCAGAAATCGATCGCAGGCGAGTTCGATGAAGCGGACGCCTGCGTCGATGTCCTGGGCGTCAGCTTCGAGGAACTCGGACAAGAAGCCGCCACGCGCTGGCGCCTGCCCGATACCATCCGGGCGGGCATGGGCACGTTCGAGCCCGAAGCCAAGGAAGCGCCGCAGGTGCAATGGCTGCGCGCGGTCACCAACTATTCGACCGAAGTGGCCAACGTCCTCAGTTCGGCCGACATGGGCGATTCAACCCGCGAAGCCCGGATCGCCGAGTTGGCCCACTGCTATAGCCGCGCCCTCGGGTCCGAACCTGAACAGCTCGCACAGATGACGGTCGCGCTCGCGCGCGAAGAAGCCGGCGAAGGGTTCATGCGGGAAATCGATGAGCTGCGGGCGAATGCGGATGCCATCGCCCGCGCGAGTGTCGACGCCGAAGCGCGCATCGCGGCCGGCTTGGAAGATTTGCGGGCGCTGCCCTCGGAGAACGCGCTGGCCCCCGTGCTCGCACTCGCGTCCGAAACGGTGCTGGCGGGACTGAGCTTCACGCGCACGATCGTGTTCGTGCGTCAGGGTTCGGGCTTTTACAAGGCAAGGCTCGGATTTGGCCGCGAGGTCGAACGTGCCCTCCCCTCGCTGTTCTTCAAGGAAGCCTTCGAACCTGATGTCTTCCACCTCGCCATCGCCAATTCGGTCGGCATCTTCATCGAGAACGCACGCGATCCGAAGATGATGGCGCGGCTGCCGCAGTGGTATCGCAACGCGTTCGACGACGCCCGCTCGTTCGTGCTGCTGCCTGTCATCGCCCATCAATCGACAGTCGCGTTGCTCTATGGCGATTGGTCGCTCGCCCAGGAACAGCGCAAAGTCTCGCAAACGCAGATGAGCGCACTGAACGAGCTCGCGCGCGAATTGGGACGGTTCTTCGCCCACGCGCCGGCACGGGAGCTCGAGACGCTTTGATGCGTCGCCCGGCGACAGCCCATGGCGAACGGCGATCCCAAATCATGAACTCATGAAATCATGATCGGGCCGCGGGGCCTTGGCATACCGATAGCCCGCGCGGCACCACCCTGGCGCGCACTCGCTGGCGTCATTCCTCGATTCGCTCGAGCCCCTCGTTTTCCTTGCTTTGATCGGCCGTGCTGGCCCATGCGGCTGCGGTGATCGCGATTTGAGCCAGTTCACATGACGTAAGCGGCGCCAGCGCGGCGCTCGCGCGATCGAGTGCGTCCCAATCGCCGCGCTCGAGCGATTCGATCGCCCCGAGCAGCGTGCCGAGCTGCCCTTCCCGCCGCAAAATCGCCGCCCGAATATGGGAGGCCAGCGTCAGGGCGTCGAGCGTCTCTTCGAGCGTGCCGCCGAACACGGCATCGACGAGCGAAAACACGCCCGTCAGAAAAGCGCCGTCCACTACCTTGCGGTTCACGGCGGCGAGCCGCGTGGACGCGAGTTCCATGAAGCGGGCACGCGTCGCGGCGAGCTGCACGAGCGGATCCTCTTCGAGACGGACCTTGCGGCCATCCGCGTAAAGAAGCAATTGCGTCCAGCGCGCGATCCGATTCGTCCCGGTGGCGTTGATCGCGTCGCGCAGTGTCGCGACTTTGCGCCCGATGCTGGCCTCGCCCGAATTGGCCAGACGCATCAGATGCATGACGAGCACGGGGTTGAGCTTGAGTTCGGCTTCCAGCTGCGCAACGCTCGGATCCGCCGAGAGCAGGCGCAGCAAATTCAGCAGCGCTTGACGCGGCGCGTTGATCCGGCGTGCGCTCAGCTTGCTGCCGCGGGCGAAGAAGTACCCTTGGAACAGATCGAAGTGCAGCGCCTTTGCTTGCTCGAACGCTTCATGCGTTTCGATGTTGAGCGCGATCATCAGCTTGCCGGCCGATTTGAGCGCCTTCATGAGCCGCTGCAGCAGCTCGGGATCGAAGCGCGCAGGATCGATCTTGATCGCATAGGCGTACGGCAGCAGCTTCGCGAATGCTTCGTCGGGCTGGCGCACGTCGTCGATCACGAAGCGATAGCGCCGCGCATGCAGCGTCATGAGACGGGCGATGAGCGCCGGATCGATCGTAAGCTGCGGCGATATTTCGAGGTAGAAGCGATCGGGTGCGAGACGGGCGATGGCATCCGAAAACAGCAGCGGGCGGCTGACGTTCAAGTATCCGTGATGGCCGGATAGCGCTGTGCGCACATCGCTCGCGCCGAGCGCATCGAGCAGATGCGCCGCCGCGGCATCGGTGGACTTCTGGGAATCGGCGTCTTCGCCAGCCGCGATGGGAAGCTCGCGCAGGTGGAGTTCGAAGCCGCGCAGCAAGCCGTCCGTATCGACGATTGGCGCCCTGGCGGGATAGCGCACATGGCCGGCTTGGGCGGAATCCGATTGCCCCTGAGCCGGATGCAGCGCCGAGTCGGTGATCGTCCCCATCGCCCCTCCTTTCTTGTTCTTACGTTAGCGGCGCGACGCTGGTCTCTACGTCATCTTTCTTCGCGCAGGTGGGGGCGATTATAACCGTAAAGCGGTGCAGGAAAACCGAGGCTTGGCACGCTGCGCGGCGCGGATTTCATCTCACCGCGCATGACGGGCGGCGCCGTTCCGCGCGACGCCCCATGCGGGCCTCATGCATGCCTCAAGGCGACTTTCAGACCGCTTTTTTGGCTATTTCAAGACAACCTTGACGTCAAAATATTTGGCGGCGATTTTGTCGATCGTGCCGTCGGCCTTGAGCGCCTTCAGCGCGCCGTTCAGCTGATCGAGCAGCGCCTTGTCGCCCTTGCGCACACCGTAGCCGACGCCCGAGCCGAGCAGCTTCTCATCCGCGACGGTGGGGCCTGCGAAGTCGAATCCGGCGCCCTGAGGACGCTTCAGGAAGCCCTTGGAAGCCGCTTCGGAATCCTGAAACGCGGCATCGAGACGCGCCGAGACGAGATCGGCGTAGACCTGATCCTGAGTTTGATACGAGACGACGTCGATGCCGGCCGGCGCCCATTTCGCCTTCGCGTACGTTTCCTGGATCGTGCCTTGCAGCACGCCGATATGCTTGCCCTTGAGCAAGGCGACGCTCGGTTGCAGCCCGCTGCCCTTCCTGGCGATCAGCTGGTTGGGAATCGTATAGATCGGGTCGGTGAAATCGATCGCGCGCCGACGTTGATCGGTGATCGTCATATCCGAATTGATCGCATCGAACTTGCGGGCTTGCAGCGCGGGAATGAGGCCATCGAAGTCGTTTTCGACCCAGACGCATTTGACCTTCAACTTCGCGCAGACAGCGTTGCCGACGTCGATGTCGAAGCCTTGCAATTGCCCCGACGCGTTCTTCGATTCGAACGGCGCGTACGACGCCTCGAGGCCGAAACGCAGCTCCTTCAAATCCGCAGCCGACACGCTGCCGGCCGCCGCAACCGTCGTCGCCGCGACCAGCGCGAGCGACACCTTCTTCCGCAAGTTCAGTTTCATCAATCGATCCTAGACAAAGGGAATACCAACGTGGAATCTGACGCGCATCGTGGCTGCTCCAAAAAAGCCGTTCAAATGCCTGCGTCGCGCATGATGCAGCGCACAAGGCAGTGGGGGACCGGCATTGTACGGGTATCGGGAGCCGCGACGCGCGCGATGAAGCAGGCGAGGAACCGCTGCGGATGCCTGAGCACGCGAACATGCGCTCACGCGAAGATGCAATTGCGTGTCGCGGGCGGGCAAGGTCCGCATGCGGTGCTATCGCGCCTCGGCGAAGCTCACGGCCGGGCTGGTCCAGGCGGATCGCATCTTGAGCATCCGTCGGAAGACAGGCCTGACCGCGAGCGCCGATGGCTACCGCGTCCTATCGCGCCGGTCGCTATCGATCCATCGTTCTTTCCCGCCAGCACCTATCCTTGAAGGCATGAAGATGTAATCAGGGAGAGCGTCATGAACGCAAGCACCCTCGTCGCGCTCGCCGTCGCCGGCTTCACAGGCATGTCAATGGCCGGAGCGCTCGCTCAAGAGCGGCCGCTCGGACATGAATCGGCGGTGGGCCCCGGCCCGGGTGCCGGCGAGCATGGCCGCTCAGGCATGGGGGAAGGCCGCGAGGCGCACGGCCCCGGCGGCATGGGCCAAGGACGGGAAGCACAAGGGCCTGGCGGCATGGGCCGAGGGCGGGAAGCGCAAGGGCCTGGCGGCATGGGCCAAGGGCGGGAAGCACAAGGGCCTGGCGGCATGGGCCAAGGGCGGGAAGTACACGGTCCCGTCCATCCCGGGGGCCCGGGCGCCGCGCCGCCCCCGGGTGGAGGCCGCCCGGCCGTTGGGCCTGGGCCGGCCATTGGGCCTGGGCCGGCCATTGGGCCTGGGCCGGCCGTTGGGCCTGGGCCGGCACGGGGCCCGCAACCCAGCCCTGCTTTGGGCCAACGGCCCGTCTCGCCGCCTGTCGCGCCCCCGGCCGCACCGGCGATGCGGGAAAACAACGGCCCAGCCGGCGTACAAAACTTCGGTCAAGGCCGCGCGCCGGAGCCGATGCCCCGTAGGGCACCGCGCGGCCCCGTCATCGAACACGCGCCGCGCGCCAATGGCGCAGTTCCGGCCCCTTATCGCGGCAATATCCATCGGTTTGTCGATCGAGACGCCCGTGTCTGGCGCGGCGGCCGCTGGCGCCATTCGCATCACGATGGCCGATTCGGCTGGTGGTGGGTCGTGGGCGGACTCTGGTATTTCTATCCGGAGCCGGTCTATCCTTATCCCGATCCGTTTGTGCCGGGCACGGTCGACTATGGGGCTGTTGGAAGCGGCCAGTATTGGTACTACTGCGAATCGGCGGGCCAATACTATCCCTACGTCACATACTGCCCCGAAGGATGGGAAGCAGTGGTGCCTGAGGAGTGAGCGGGACAGGGCACTAGGGCCTGTTCACGCTAATTCCAGGCTTGCGCTGGCTACCAGAAGGGCCGAGCGCAAGGAATGCGACGAAGGGAATACTCGACGTATTCACAAGGAGCAT
>NZ_JBQCDN010000039.1:0-6882 GCF_051961175.1 Trinickia sp.
TTGCGCATACGCCTCGGTTGCGGTGAGCGGCGCGAGGGCCGTGCAAGCCAAGGCGGCGACGGCAACGAGCATACGGCGGCGGGTGCAATGCAGCATACGGTTCTCCTTTCTTATTCGGCCTCGAAGAAGCGCTGATTTTTTGGGTTTGAACGCTCGGCGATTGCCGCAGCGCGTCATCGCGTGGCGCGCGTGCGCTGCGGGCCCCGGCATGCGCTGGGGATCGCCTATGCTGGACCGTTCTGCGCCAGCGCGCAAGGAGGCCGCGCGCGCCGCGTGAAGTTATGCGGGGACGTCTCTCGGCGCAGAAGCGCTGAAAGTCGAAAGGCGACGCTGAAAGGCGGCGCTTGACGCACGTCGGCGTCGAGCGCGCTTCAAAGATGGTCGACTGTGGTGCCCTCCACCTTGCCGTCGATGATGTCGCGCGCGTATTGGACGCCAATCCGGTGCGCCTGAAGCTGGTCATCCAGTGGTGCGTGTTCGGGCACACCGAACATCTCGGCTTTGCCGCGATCGCCGCTTGCGTTACGCGAAATCGTCACGACGATATCGAACTGGCGAGGCGCGTCGGTCGACTGATCGGGCTCCTTCGCGCGCCTCAGTGACTGCACCCCGATCGCAAAACCCTTGTATTGCTCGGAAAACGGTACGGCCATGGCTGACGCTCCGTCGGAAAAGGCCGTGCGCCCCGCGCCACCGTCGGCTTCGGGCTCGTACGGCGTGAAATGACCGCGTACGGTCCTCCCCAAAGATGCAAGAGTCGTTCCGTGAATCGATGGTGAGCCCATCAGCCTGCCGGCCCGGCGCCCACGGAACGAAGCCGCTGAAATATGGCGACGATTGAAGAAATTACCGGTCGCGCGCGAATAGTGTGACGAAACCAGCCGTCCGGCCATCAAGGGAAGCGACGATTGGTCGCATTTCTTCTATGATGTCTGGCAAGACGGCCCGCGACATTTACATGATTTCAAGCCATCGGGCCGCCCTCTCGTCGTAGATGCGCAATGCATTGCGGAGGCATAAATGGCATGGAGACAGAACCGCTGGGTAAGACGCTGGCTCGTCGTCATCGTCTTCTGGGCAGTTCCGGTGGCGATCGTCGCGGTACGCGAGATCCAGGACGAAATGTCCTATAACGTGGTCGACCGCGACCGCGCCTTGACGACTTGGCAGCTCACCGACGCCCAGCGCGCCGCGGGCGATGCCGCGCGTTGCCGTGGCAAAGCCGACGAGGCCCGCGCCGCGGGTTGCCCGGCGGATGTTTTAAGCGCGAACGCGCAGCGTCAGCAAGACGCGATCGCGGAATACGCGCTGCGGCGCCGCACGCTCTTTCTTTACCTGTGGCACGCCTTCGTGGGCTACTGGGTCGTGCCCGCGGCGTTCATCTTTGCAGCGGGCCTCGTCGTGGCCGGTATTCGCCGCGCCCTGCGGCGCCCGCCCGTCGTCAAGCGCACCGTGCAGCACTGACGGCCGGGCCGCAAATTCGGGCCAGCCCCTGGCATGGCCCATGCTCGACTCCCGTTGCGTTGTGTGAAATCACGCTTCGTCCGAACCCGCCGTCGAGCGGTTTGACCGACGGAAACATAACGGAGAGAGTCCATGCAGAAACGAAACTTGATGCGCAAAGCGACAGCAGCCGTCGTGGTGGGCGCATTCGTACTCGCCGGCTGCACCGCGACGACTAACAATGGCAACCCGGTGGGTTCAAGCCCGGGCAGCAACGTATCCAAACGCCAGGAAATCAATGCGGGCGTCGACGCAACCCTCTCGCGCATGTACGCGCAGGTGCCGGGCTCGCGTGAGCTGGTGCAAAAGGCGCATGGCGTACTCGTGTTTCCGAAGGTGCTGCAGGCGGGCTTCGTGGTGGGCGGCCAGTACGGCGACGGCGCGTTGCGCGTAGGCGGCCAGACGGTCGGCTACTACAACACCGTGTCCGGATCGTTCGGGCTGCAGGCTGGCGCGCAGTCGAAGGCGGTCGTCTTCCTTTTCATGACCGACGATGCGTTGAACTCATTCCGTTCGCGCGACGGGTGGTCGGTGGGCGGCGATGCGTCGGTGGCCGTGCTGAAGATGGGCGCCAATGGCGCGATCGATACCACGACGGCGACAAAGCCTGTCGAAGTGATCGTGATGACGAACGCGGGCCTGATGGGCGATCTCTCGCTCGAAGGCACGAAGATCACCCGGCTGAAGGACATGTGATCTTTCGGCAGAGGTTTGTTCACCGATATCCGGCCGCCTCCTTTGAAGCACGGCGCGCCGGTATGGCGATGCGGCGTCCTCGTGGCGCCGCATCGCTTTTTGCATGCATGATGCTCGCACCCGCGGCCGCCCCAGTTGTTGCGGCCGCCTGGCTCAGGCGCCGGCCGTGCCTGCACCCGGTACCGAATCGACCACCTTGAAGCGCGAGCGCTTTTGCGCGCGAATGACGGCTTGATAGGCGGCGATGTACTGACGCGCCATATGGTGCGAGGTAAACCGCTCCTCGAACCGTTGCCGCACACGCGCACGCGACACCGTATGCAGGCGGTTGACCGCGGCGACGGCGCTGATTTCGTCTTCGACGATGAAGCCCGATATGCCTTCGTCCACCACTTCCGGCACCGATCCGCGGTTGAACGCGATCACGGGCGTGCCGCAGGCCATCGCTTCGATCATGACGAGCCCGAACGGCTCCGGCCAATCGACGGGAAACAGCAGCGCATGGGCGCCCGAGAGAAAATCGGCTTTCTTTTCGTCGGGAATTTCACCGATGAACTCGACATGCGGCAAATCGAACAGCGGCCTGATCTCGCGATCGAAATATTCGCGATCGGCCGCGTCGATCTTGGCGGCAACGCGAATCGGCAACCCGCAATGGGCGGCGATCCGGATCGCCGTATCCACTCGCTTTTCGGGCGAAATGCGGCCGAGAAAGGCGAGGTATTTCTGTTCGGCCGGCTGCGGCGTATAAAGCGTTTCCGGCAGCCCGTGGTAAACCGTACTGAGCCATTTCGCCTGCGGCATGGGATGGCGCTGCGCGTTCGAGATCGAAATGACGGGCGCCGTGTCGAACGTGTCGAACACGGGCTGCTGCTCCGGCAGATCCAGCCGCCCATGCAGCGTGGTCACGAACGGCGTGTCCTGGCGCTTGAATAGCGAGAACGAGTAGTAATCCATGTGGAAATGCAGGACGTCGAACTCTTCGGCGCGGCGGCGCACGAGTTCCATGAGCAGCATATGCGGTGCAATCCGGTCGCGAATGGCCGGATCCAGGCGCAGCGCGCGCGGCCAGACCGCTTCGAGCTTGGCGCTCGTTTTCGAGTCGCCGCTTGCGAAGAGTGTGACATCGTGCCCCAGATCCACGAGGGCCTCGGTGATGTACGAGACGACACGCTCGGTGCCGCCGTAGAGTTTGGGGGGCACCGACTCGGTCAGCGGCGCGATTTGCGCAATTTTCATTCGATCGACTCCATGCAAGTGGACGTAAGGCCCATCAGCCCTTCATCCCCGGTCCGGGCGGTTACTCGGCGGCACCCCGGCCCTTTGCGGCTCGTCGAGCCCGCGAACAGGCGGTGCCATCGCTTTTATTATTCGGTACGGCAGCCCCCGGCGGCGCACCGCTTTCAATTGATGTGCGCTGTTACAGCTCAGAAACAGGCCGGGAGGCGTTCACGCCCGGCGCAAATCGTTCAGGAACGTGTCGCGCCAAACGCCGAGATCGTTACGTCTGAGGACAGCCATGTTGATTTCGTGGCGCTGCTTGCGTTCGGCCAGCGGCATCGCAAGCGCGCGTGCGAGCGCTTCGGACATACCGACGATATCGTGCGGATTGACGATCAACGCCGCGCAAAGCTCGGCCGCGGCGCCAGCGAACTCGGACAGGACGAGCACACCCGGGTCCTCGGGGTTTTGTGCGGCGATGTATTCCTTGGCGACCAGGTTCATCCCGTCGCGAAGCGGCGTGACGAACCCGACCTGCGATTCGCGGCACATCGACATCAATTGGGAACGCGCGTACCGCTGATTGAGGTAGCGGATCGGTGTGTAGTCGAGCCCCGAATAGCGGCCGTTGATCCGCCCCGCCTCGTATTCGAGGTTTTGCCGGATGTGCTGGTAGCCCTCGACGTCGCTGCGTGTCGGCGGCGCCACTTGGACGAATGTCACATTCCCGCGCCACTGCGGCGTATGCTCGAGCAACTGTTCGAAGGCGCGGAATCGCTCGATGAGCCCCTTCGAGTAATCGAGGCGGTCCACGCTCATGATGAGCTTGCGCCCTTCCAGGCTGTGCTTCAGTTCCAGCACCTGTTGGCGGCTCTCGTTGCGCTCAGCCTCCGCGGCGATTTCATCGGGAAACACGCCGATGCGGTACACGCCCGTGCGCAGCCTGCGGCCGTAAGCTTGGACCTCACCCGCGGCGTTGACCTGACCGCCGGCGTGCCGTTCGATGTAATCGAGAAATGCCGTGCGATCCGTGTCCGTTTGGAAGCCCAGCAAGTCATAACAGCACAGCGACTTGATCAACTCCTGATGCGGCGGCACATTCAGCAGGATCTGCGGGGATGGAAACGGCGTATGCAGGAAGAAGCCGATGCGTTGGGTGACGCCCTCGCGCCGCAGCGACTCGGCGAACGGGATCAGGTGGTAATCGTGCACCCACACCACGTCGTCGGGCTCGATCAGCTTCACGAGCTTATGCGCAAGCCATCCGTTGACGCGCCGGTAGCCGGCATACTCCTCGCGCTCGTACGCCGCCAGATCGTTACGGTAGTGAAAGACCGGCCATAGCGTCGCATTCGAAAAGCCGCGGTAGTACTGATCGTAGTCGCGACGGGTCAACCCGACAGTGGCGAACGTCACTGCGCCCTCGTGCTGGAGGGTCGGCCCGGCGTTGGCCACGGCCTCGCTGACGACATCGCCGCTCCAGCCGAACCACACGCCTCCCATGTCCTTGAGCGCGCTATAGATACCGACGGCAAGACCGCCTGCCGAGGCTTTCGTCTCGTTGGGCGTGGCGACGCGATTCGATACGGCGATGAGTCGGCCCATAGTCGTAGTGTTCGGTTCCGTGGTTGGCTGCGATTTTCCTGAGTGCGTGAATCCGTTGCATTGCTACGCGCTGAGGCGGTCATTCACCCTTGCATGGGTACGCCTTCTCGAGGCCGAGCGACACCGCCGTACTGGCGTTGTACTCGGTCGCGTTGGGATTGTCGGCGACATAACGGCGCACCGCATCGACCAGATGTTGATTATCGACACGGTCGGGCAGGCAGAAATATTGGCCTACACGCGGGCCGGTGGTGCCGCCGATTGCATCGATCGTATTGAATACGCCGTCGGCGGCGCCCCTGATATAGGCCACACAGGCAGAGCGCGAAATAGCGTCGGTCTGAGTGCATAGGCGGTGAAGCTCCCCGGCCGTAAACTTGCCGCCCCCTAGCGACACCGCCGCCATCGCGGCGACTGGCATCGTCAACGCGCCGACGCATATCAAAGCCCGCAACATAATCTTCCTTTTTCTCCGAGCATCAACGGGTACTGCATCAATTTGCCCCGGCAATCAGGCGCCAGGGCCAAAAGCACTCATTTTGCACTGTTTTGAGCCGGAGCAGACGCGCCGGCCGCGCCGGATGCCGCGGCGGCCTCGCGTGCGTACATATCTTCCAGCCCCTCGGCGACGTCCTTGGCGTGGTAACGCTTCGCGAAATCGAGCGCCGTCAGGCCGATTTGATTCTTCACGCGGGAGTCCGCGCCCGAGTCGAGCAGCAGTTTGACCGTCGAAAGATGGTTGCCGCGCGCGGCCATCATCAGCGGCGTGGTGCCGTTGGGCGAGCCGGCGTCGACGTAAGCGGAATTGTCCAGCAACAGCTTGGCGACGTCGTCGTGGCCGTTGGCGCAAGCGTAGTGCAGCGGTGCCCAGCCCTTCTTGTTGACTTCGGCACCCTTCTCGATCAATGCCTTGACGAGATCGGTGTCGCCATTCAGTGCCGCCAGCATCATGGCGTTCTCACCCACCGCATCGAGCTTTTCGATATCCGTTTTCGAATCGGCCATCAACGCCTTGGCGACGTTGTCGGATTTCTCGCGGGCCGCCAGCACGATGAGCGGCATCCCTTGCGGGTCGGTCGCGTTCGGGTCCGCGCCTTGAGCGAGCGCCTTTTGCACGGCCTTGACATCGTCGAATTTGACCGCCTTCACAAGCGAGTCGAGATCGGAAGCGTGCGCCGAAACGGCCAGTGAAGCCAACGCGCCCGCGCAAACGAGCGACAAACGACGGGCGAGGCGCCGGGTCACGGCTGGGAGCTGCGGATCGATAGGGTGGTTCAAGTGGTCTTCCTTGGGTGGTCGTATCAGTGGCGATGGTTCGGATCAAACGCCTTGCGGCGCCGGGATCCCGAACAAACGAAAGAAATTGCGCGTGGTCGCGGCCCCGAAGTCGGCATCCGACATTCCCCGCGCCTGCGCAATGTAACGTCCGACATAACTCACGTACGCAGGTTCATTGGGTTTGCCGCGATACGGCACCGGTGCCAGATACGGCGAATCGGTTTCGATCAACAGCCGTTCGAGCGGCACCCGGCGGGCAACATCTTGCACGTCGGTCGCGCTTTTGAATGTGACGATTCCCGAAAGGGAAATGTAAAAATTCTGGGCGAGCGCGCGTTCCGCCACGGGCCACGGCTCCGTGAAGCAGTGCATGACGCCGCCCGGCACATGCGCCTGCTCTTCCGACATGATGCGCAGCGTGTCGTCGCTCGAGGCCCGTGTATGAACGATGAGCGGCTTCATGACCGCCTTTGCCGCGCGAATGTGCGTGCGAAAGCGCTCGCGTTGCCATTCCATGTCCGCGATCGAACGTCCTTCGAGCCGGTAGTAGTCGAGCCCCGTTTCGCCGATCGCGACGAC
>NZ_JBQCDN010000040.1:0-3807 GCF_051961175.1 Trinickia sp.
TGATCGTGCCGAGCTGGCGCAACGCGCTCGAACCACCAAGCGAGCCGCTGCTGAACGCGTTGCGCGACGCGCACGCGCGCGGCGCCCAGATGGTGGGCTTGTGCCTGGGGGCGTTCGTGTTGGCCGCAGCCGGGATACTCGACGGCCGCCCCGCCACGACGCATTGGGCGTGGGCCGACACATTCGCTCGACGCTATCGTGCCGTGCGCGTGGATGCGGCCGTGCTCTACATCGATGACGGCGATGTGCTGACCTCCGCCGGCACCGCGGCCAGCCTCGATTGCTGCCTGCACCTGCTGCGCCGCCGCTGCGGCGCACGGGCGGCCAACTACGTGGCAAGGCGCCTGGTCGTGCCACCGCATCGGCAAGGCAGCCAAGCGCAATTCGTCGAGCAGCCCATCAGCATCCGCGCGCGCGACGAGCGGCTATCCGTCCTGCTGGACTGGGTGCGGGAGAACTTACGTGAGCCGCATTCGCTCGATTCGCTCGCGCAACGCGTGTTAATGAGCCGGCGCACGTTCACGCGGCGCTTCAAGCAAGCGACGGGGACGACGGTAGGAGCCTGGCTGCTCGCGGCGCGTCTCTCCCGCGCGCAGCAGCTGCTCGAAACGACGGACGACAGCGTCGATACGATCGCCGGAACGGCAGGCTTCGGTTCGGCCGTCTCGTTGCGTCAGCACTTCGCCGAGGCGTTCAAGACGACGCCATCCAGCTATCGGCGAGAGTTTCGGGGGGTATGACGGTGCGAGAGGTACGAGAGGTGCAACGGGTGCGAGGCGCGCGAGCGCGGTGAAAGGCGCGAAGCGCAAGCAATCGCATTGAGCGCGGACGCTTCAACCAAGCCAACGCAAAGCGTACAGCAGCACCGCCACGAATACGACGATGGCCACCCAAGCCCATGCAGGCATGGCTTGCGGCGACGACGAACGATGGAGCCCGTGCGCGCCGCGCGGCGATGCGAGCGTGCCTGCGGCGCGACCGCCGAGCGCGGCAGCGGCGTTGTGCTCCCATGTTTTGCGCCCGAGCCCGGCCAGGTTGATCGGCCTCAAAAAGACATGTTGGCGGCGCGGCCCGCCGGCGGCTCGATTCGCCCGCTTGCCGTGCTTCGCTTCCACCACTGCACAGAATTCGGCGAAGAAATCATCGGCCAACTCATGCAGGGCGTTTTCGATCTGACGCGGCGGCAACTCGGCCAGCGGCCCGGTGAGCGTCGCCCATACCGAATATTCAATGCGCGTCGCCCCCGCTTCGCCGCCTTCTTCGGAACCATCGCCGGCCAGCACGACATCGATTTGTCCGCGCAACGATCCGACACCCGTCGCGCAGGCTTTGAAGTTGAGGGTGCGGTGCAGGGAACCGACCGGCCCTCCCCCTTGCTCACGCTCGCCCGACAGCCGCGCCTGCGCGCTCGCCAAGTGGGCGCGCACGTCATAACGGGCCCGCAACGGGCCAAGGGGGATCGTCAACGTGAGCGCGTACTCGCCGGTCGGCAACCGGTCGAACGTTTCGCAATTTTCGAGACTGGCGCGCAGCAGCGCGATGTCTTGCAGCGCGTCGCAGACCGCGGACGAAGGAAGCGGTACACGCAGGGCGTCGGTCAATTCCATAGCGGCCTCCTCGCTCTGCCTCGCCTACGAGGTTTGATCGATGCGGTCGACACGCGACGAGTAGAACGCGATGCACCCCTTGATCGCCTCCGCGCCCGGCAATGGAGCTTCGTAGCTCCAAGCAGCATCCACCACGGGCCCATCCTCTTCGGTGAGCAGACTGAAGTACACCGCGTCGCCCTTGTACGGGCAATGAGAAGCGCTCTGCGACCGGATCAGACGCGTCATGTTCACGTCCTCCCGCGGGAAGTAGAAGACGTCGGGCAAGCCTGTTTCCTTGAGCGTGAGCCCTTGCCCCGTGTCCGCAATCGTGATGCCGCCATGGATGACGCGCAGACGGTGAGGGTTCGGCTCGATCTCGATACGGTGGGTGGCATCGGCATTCGTCATGACTATTCCTCTCCGCAAGGCGTATGCCGGGTGCCCGTGTGCACTGCACAAAAAAAAGCCACGCGCGGGCGCCCGTGGCTTCATTATCGGCGAAAGTCGGGCCGCGTGGGCAGCCCGGCTATGCAGCGGTGGCGGGTGTAGGTGACCGTGTACGGCGGCGTACGGCGAAGCGTGCGCCCACACCATCCTGCGCTATTGCGTATTCCAGTGGAAATCGGCGCGCGCGCCGGGCGTTTTGGCGACCGTCACCGTGCGCGTCTGATCGTCGTCCTTATAGCGCGCGTGCACGGTGTAACGGCCCGGCGGCAGCTTCACGAGCATATAGGGCCCGCGGGCGTCCGCGTTGAAGACATCGGCATCGTGCGGGCCAACAATACGCACGTGGACGTCGGCCAGATAATCCGAGCCCGGACCGGTGAAGCGCATGGCCAGCGGCCATTCGTGTTCGGCGCGCTTCAGGGCATTCGATTCGTCGAGGCCGACGCCGCCCGACACGTAGGCGATGTCGCCCTGGTGCTGGATTTGCGGCAAGCCGCCGCCATTGACGTTGCCGGCACTCGTCATATCCGTTGTCGTACCGCCGACCGTGTCCGAGGCTTGCGCCCACGCGCCGGCCGTAAAGCCGAGTGCCGCCGCGGCTACCGCCGTGGCGAGCATCGCTTTCTTGCTGGTTCGCGTTTTCATTGCATCGCTCCTTCAAGTTGCGCGCCTGTCGCCCGATTCAACCAGCGACGCTGGCGCTACAGGAAAATAAGCAAGCACACACCGTTCCCGGCGGGGCGGGTGTTGCCACCCGCCCGCACGAAGCTCACTGCACCTGCCGATGCGTACAAACGTCAGCCGAGATCGACCGGCACGAAGATCTGCGCGTTGTCGCGCTGGATCAGAAGCGCCACGCTGTTGCCTGCCTTGGCGATGACCTCGCGCAATTGCTGGACCGATGTGACCGGGCGGCCGTTGACGGCCAGGATGACGTCGCCCGACTGAATACCGGCGCTGGCCGCCGGGCCGCTCGATTGCTGCACGAGCAGGCCATGCGTGAGCGATGTGCCGCTGCGTTCTTGCGGCGTGAGCGGACGCACCGCAACACCAAGCCGCCCTTGCTCCGACGATTGCACGCCGCTATCGGCCACCTTCGTGTCGGACAACGAACCGAGCGTGACGGTCATCTGCTTCTTGGATTTGTCGCGCCAGACATCCAACGTCGCCTTCGTACCCGGCTTCATGCCCGCGATCTGCGCGGGCAAATCGGTCGAATCGTTCACCGGCGTGCCGTTCACGGACAGGATCACATCGCCCGCTTGCAATCCGGCCTTCGCGGCCGGACCGCCCGGATCGACCGAGCTCACGAGCGCGCCCGCGGGCTTTTGCAGGCCGAACGAATCGGCCAGTGTCTGGTTGACGCCCTGCACCGCCACGCCAAGGCGGCCGCGGCTCACGTGGCCCGTCTTGACGAGTTCGTCCTTCACGCGAATCGCTTCATCAATCGGGATCGCGAAAGACAAGCCCTGGAAGCCGCCCGTTTGCGAGTAGATCATCGAGTTGATCCCGATCACCTGCCCTTGCAGATTGAACAGCGGCCCGCCCGAATTGCCGGGATTGACCGGTACGTCCGTCTGAATGAACGGCGTGTAGTTTTCGTTCGGCAGCGAGCGTGCCTTCGCACTGATGATGCCCGACGTAACCGTGTTGTCGAACCCGTACGGCGAGCCGATCGCGACGACCCACTGGCCGACCTTGCTCTGGTTCGGATCGCCGATCTTGACGGTCGGCAAGTTCGACGCGCTGATCTTCAGGACCGCGACGTCGG
>NZ_JBQCDN010000041.1:0-12202 GCF_051961175.1 Trinickia sp.
TGCAGCTGCCCAACAATTTCCTGCACGATCATCTCGGGGCTTATACGCGCGGGCTCGCGTTAATTCAGCAGCGCGGGGGGGTTTTGCACGAGGGGGTGGTGAGCGTCGACGAGCCCGCGGCCGTGAAACGCGAGCGCCGATTCCGGATGCAGGCGCAGCGCCTCCACCAGCACCTTCACCGACGTCGGCATCAGGATGTCGGCCTCGGCAAGCCACTTGACGTAGCGGCCACGCGCATGTGACCAAAGCGCCTGGGCGGTGCAAACTCTATCGTTGAAACCCAGGTGGACGTAACGGACGCGGGGGTCGGCCAGCGCACTCACGATCGGCGCCAGCGCACCGTCGGGCGTATCGTCGCCCACCACGATCTCGATGTCTTCGAAGGTTTGGCGCTGGGCGCTGGTCAGCGCACGGCCTAGATAGTCGCCTCGGCGCGCGGGGATCAGAATGCTGACGGTAGCCATGAAACAGGGATCTCGTTGAATTGACTGGCGGGCGGCGGCCGGAATCGACCGCCTCAACGCCCGTGCTACGCGTGCCCGGGGGCCTTTTCGAGCAACAGGTAATACTGGAGGGTGCACAGTTCGAGCAACTCTTGGCGGCTCACGTTCTTGAGCGTCATTCGATCGAGATCGATGTTGACCGGCCCCGTGACACCTTGATGCTGCTGCCACAGATGCGCGAGCCGTCCATCGATCGAATGGCGCATCTCGATCACGCGATAGCCTGTCTCCTCGCAAAACTTGATCATTTCACTGCGCGTGAAGAACCGGATATGCGTGATGTCGAGCAGCCCCGCGTCGGCATACGGCCAATTGCCCTTGCTGAGCTCGTCCATCAGCCAGAGATTGCGGACGTTCGGAATGCTCAGTACCAGTTGTCCCGTCGGCGACACGAACGGGCGAAGTTTCACCATGACGTCCCACGGGTTGTACATATGTTCGAGCACGTCGGCGAGCAGCACCGCGTCGAGCGTACCGTGCGCGATCCCCTCCTTGCGCAAATCGAAATCCTCGAACCGGCCCATCAACACGCGGTCGAGCTTTTGCTGCGCGAGCGCCGCCGCCGAGCGATTCATCTCGATGCCCCACGCCCGGCTGCCGGGAAAACGCGCCTTGACCAGCGCCGCATTGCTGCCCGCCGAGCAGCCGACATCGAGGATCAGCGACGGCAGGTTGGTGAACATCTCGGCCAAATCGTTGCGGCCGCGGGTGTGGTAGAGATCGTCGACAGGCCGGGACTCGGCGTCGAGAAATTGCTGCCAGACGTAGCCTGCCTTGGATTGTTCCGGCGCTTTGGCCTGCTCCGGTGCCTTGTATGGCGCCTGTGCCTTGGCCATCGTCGCCATCAGTTGCGCGACGCGCTGCGCAGCACTGCCGTCTTCCGCCGCGTTGTAGTGCGCCACGCGCCTTGCGGCCATTTCCAGGACCGCCTGGCGGGCTGCGCCGTCCGTCAACAGCAGCCGCATGGCGCCGGCCAAGTCCTGCGCCTCAACCTCCATGATGCCCGTTTCCGATTCGAACGCCGGCCCCATGACCATGCCCGTCTCGTTCATCAGATTGATCGCCGGTGTGCGGGCCAGCATCGCTTCGACCAGATAGTTCGAATCGACCGCCACCAGCAGATCGGCACCGGCGGCGAAGACCTGCGTGTCGCCGGTGCAGTAGAAGTAATCGTCTCCCGAGGCACCCAACTCGCCCAGAATCTGCGCGCAGCGCCGCTCGCCGAAGGCGGCATTGGATGGTCGGTCCTTAATAACGGCGTTGAAGCGCACGCCGCACGCACGCAGCGCCTCGCAGCTCGCCACAAAGACCATCACGGAATCCGCGTAGATGTCGTCATTGCAATGCGCACTGAAGTTCGCCGCCCAGGTCGTGCCGAACACGATCAACGGCAAGCCGGGCTTCAGCCCGTATCTGGCGTCGAGGTGCTGGCGGCAGGCGACCTTGTTCTCGCGCAGTTGCGCATAGACGTCCCAGGCCGGGTTGCCCGTGACGGCGAAACGCTCTTCCGGATATCCGAGATCGAGGTAGCCTTCCATGCCGCGCCGCCCGAACACGGCGAGCTTATCGGCGATCAACTGGTCGTGCACCGTGTAGGGATCGACGAGCGCAATGCCGTGGGCAACGTGCAGCGTGGGGATGCCACGCGACTTGGCCCAGGTGGTCGCGGCCTTGCCGTTGCCCGTCACGTCTTCGCTCGTCACGAGCAGCTCGATATCGAATCGGCTCGCGGCCTGCTTCAAGCAATCGAGCAATGCCGCAGTGGCCGGCAAGGTCGTAGCAAGGCTATCGGCAACCGCTGCCGAAATAAGTCCCGACTCGCGCCCGATCGCGCGCTCTTCGGCGGCAAGCGTGTCCAGGTACTGCGCAAATTGCGTCTGCAGTTGCACCGTTTCGCTCTCGAAGCGCCTCACGCCGTCCGCATCGAGCAGAGTCTCGAGCGTGACGACGGTGCTGCCGGTGCCCTCGATCGCCGCGCGCATCTGCGGGCTCGTGGCCCCCTCGGAAACCAGCACCACCATCGGCTCGCGCATCGAGAGAAATTGCCGAAGCGCTTCGAACTGCGTGCCCCACAACAGGCTGACAACGGCCTTCTGTTTCATTGCCGGCCTCCATCGAAAATGCCGAAATGTGTTTCCAACAACGCTTTGACGAGGTGGTATTCCGTTCCGACGCTGACGTCGATTCCGTCCTTGAACCGGAACGGCGCGCCCGCCGCCCAACCCCGCGCAATGTTGGTCGCGCGCTGGTCAATCTGCTCGTGCTCGAGCCAGGCGTGGAACTGCCCGAGCACTTCCGGCGCCAACACACCGCGGAAGTCGAAGCCCGGCATACGCGTCACGAGCGTCTTGAAGAGTCCGAAGAAGAAGTGCCGGCTGCGCAGCGGCTTGAGCAACTTGCCGAGTTCCGCGGCGAATTGCTCGCGTGAATACGGCAGCCAGGGTTGCAGCGCGGCGAAATCGCGCTGGTCGAGCGCCGCGTCACGCGCCGCGACGTCCGCAGCGAAGCGCGCATTGGCCTGCGCATCGGGGCGATTGTCAAAAACGACGAACATCCGCCCTGTCACACGGGGCGTCAAATGCCTGACGACCGTCTCCTCTAGGAAGTAGCCCAGATCGAACAGCGCCTGGTCGCGAGCGAACCACGACAACACGCGCTTCCATCGCTGCGTGGCGTCGAGTTCGGCATAGGACAGCCAGTTGACGTTGCCGCCGCCCAAGAATGCGCCGTACGGCGCGGCAGCGACGATCGTGAGACCTGTGGCATTCGCGAACTCGACGAGTTCGTCGACGCTGACGCGCGACATGTAATGCGTGAAGTCGCCCTTGGTCTGGGTACGCTTGAGCGGCGCAGGCCAGCGCGACTCATCGGTGCCGTAAGCTGCGTGCGCGTGGTCGAGCGAATGGATATCGAAGACCATGCGGCCGCCGGGCCGCACGACGCGTTTCCATTCGAGCAGCGACTCGCGCCAGTTCGGAAAGTGAACGAGCACGTTGAGCGCGACGGCGCAATCGAATGTGCTGTCGCCGAAAGGCAGTGCGGCGACGTCGCCGACCTTGAGTGAAATCGGCGCGCCGGCGGCCAGCCGCCGTGTTTCATCGAGCATCGCTTGCGAGCTGTCGATACCGGTCACGCGGTAGCCGTCGGCAACCAAGGGCAATGCCGCGCGGCCCGTGCCGACGCCGATATCGATAATTTCCGGCCCGCTGGCGAAACGCCGGATTGCACCGATTTCGAGCGCATTTTTGAGGCTATTGGTCGATTCGCTCACCACCATGCGGCCCGAATACCAGTTGACCATGCGCGGATCCTGCCACGCGTCGGTCTTCCAACGGATGAGGTCGGACTGGCCGTCCTCGGCGGGGTGATCCAGCCTATCGTTCATTTCAGTACTTCCCAGGAAAGAGGAGTGCCTCGTTTGAGGCTTTGGCGGACCTTCGTCCCCAATACGACTTCGAGGTACTTCGGCGACAAGCCATGTCCAGGCCGAATCGCGCGCACGTTTTCGGCATTCAGCGTCTCGCCCGCTTCCACATCGCGGACGATATAGAGCGAGCGCCGGAAAACCGACGATGCATGCTCTTGCCGCGTCGGGCCGTAGGTGACGCGCCCGAGCGCCTGCCAGGCGCGTTCCGTCTCGACGACGAGCGTTTTCATTTCGTCCGGCTCGAGCGAAAATGCGGAATCGACACCGCCATCCGCACGCCGCAGCGTGAAGTGTTTCTCGATCACACTCGCGCCGAGCGCAACGGCGGCGACGGCCGCCCCTACGCCCATCGTGTGGTCGGACAGGCCGACTTCACAGCCGAACAGCTCGCGCATATGCGCGATCGTGCTGACATTGCTGTTTTCCGGCGATGCCGGGTAGGAGCTCGTGCACTTGAGTAATACGATCTGCTCGCAGCCTGCCGCCCGGGCAGTGCGAACCGCTTCGTCGAGTTCGGCGACAGTTGCCATGCCCGAGGAAATGATCAAAGGCTTTCCCGTGGCAGCCACGCGCCGAATCAACGGCAAATCGGTGTTCTCGAAGCTCGCGATCTTGTAGGCGGGCACGTCCAGACGCTCGAGAAAGTCGACAGCGGTTTCATCGAACGGCGTGGAAAAGCACAGCATGCCGAGCGCACGCGCACGCTCGAAGATCGGCTTGTGCCATTGCCACGGCGTATGCGCCTGCTCGTAGAGCTTGTACAACGAGGTGCCGGACCACAGGCTCGCGGGATCGTCGATATGGAACTCGCCCTCATCGAGATCGAGTGTCATCGTGTCGGGCGTATACGTTTGCAACTTCAGCGCATGCGCGCCGGTGGCCGCCGCCGCTTCGACGATCTCGAGCGCGCGTTCGAGCGACTGGTTGTGATTGCCCGACATCTCGGCTATCACGAACGGCGGGTGGCCGCGTCCAATCGGCCGATCCGCAATCTTGAATGCGCTCATCGCGCGTCTCCTTCCAATGTTGACGGCAGCGCGTCTGAGAATGAGGCCATCACGCGGCAAGCTCGCCCGCGGCTTTCAGCGCCCCGTAGATCCATTCCGCCCGCTGCCAGTCTTCGAGGGTGTCGATGTCCTGCACAAGATTTCTCGGCAACGCAACCGGCAATGCAGCTGGCGAGAACAGCGTATCGCCACGTTGCCATGCTTCGCAGCGCCCCCAGTAGAATTGGCCCGCGTCGTGCCAAGCCGTGTCGAGGTCCTGCGAGCGCACGAGGCGGTACTCGGGGTACATCGCGTCGAGCGCCCCATCGGCCGTCACGCGCAAGGCCCGTTGCACCGGAAAATCGAACGTCGTAACCGAAAACGCATAGGACTTGCCGGCGTGGGCGTCGAGCAATTGCAGACCTTCGCGCAGATAGCGCACCTGCAGAAACGGCGCGGTCGCATAGATGCAGCATGCGAATTGCGGTGCCTCGCCAAGACGGGCAAGTTCGCAGAGCGCGTGTTGCACGACTTCCATCGTGCCGGCGTAGTCGTTCGAGAGCGCCTGCGGCCGCACGAAGGGCGTCTCGGCGCCGAATTGCCGCGCGATTTCGGCAATCTCCTCGTCATCGGTCGTGACGATCACGCGCTCGAACAAGCCACTGGCGAGCGCCGTGCGGATCGAATACGCGATGATCGGCAAGCCATGGAAGGGCTTGATGTTCTTGCGCGCGATGCGCTTGCTGCCGCCGCGCGCGGGGATGATCGCGACTCGGCTCACGTCAACACCCGCCTCAACTCGTCAGCCACGATCGACTGTGCTTCATCGGTCAGCCCCGCATACATCGGCAGGCTGATCGCCTCCCTGTAATACTGTTCAGCTTCGGGAAACTGGCCTGGCGCAAACCCAAGGCGGCGATAGTACGGCTGCAAATGCACGGGGATGTAATGCAGGTTCACGCCGATACCGGCTTGCCGCAGGCGTTCGAATACTTGGCGATGCGTGGCCTGCATCGCATCGAGCTTCAGGCGCACGACGTAGAGGTGCCACGCCGAATCATCGAGCCCATCGCTTCGCGGCAGCATGAGCGGCAGGCCGTCGAGCAACGTCGCATAGCGTCGGACGAGCGCCCGGCGGCGCGCGAGAAACGTGTCGAGCCGCGCGAGTTGAGATACACCGAGTGCGGCCTGAATGTCGGTCATGCGGTAATTGAAGCCCAGCTCGACCATCTCGTAGTACCACGGGCCATCGCTTTCGCCTTCCATCTTCGCGGCATCGCGGGTGATCCCGTGGCTGCGCAAGCTCGACAGCCGCGCGTGCAGTGCAGCGTCGTTCGTCAGGACGGCGCCGCCCTCCCCGGTCGTCACGATCTTGACCGGATGGAAACTGAAGACGGTCATGTCGGCAAAATCGCCGCATCCCACAGGGCGGCCTTCATAGGTCGCGCCCACCGCATGCGATGCATCTTCGATAACGGTGAACCGGTAACGCTCGGCGAGCCGCTTGATCGTGCGCATATCGGCGCTGCGGCCCGCGAACGCGACAGGCACCACGATCTTCGGCAGCGTCCCGGCCTGCTCGGCATCGGCAAGCTTGCGCTCGAGCGCCAGCGCATCAAGGCACCAGGTATGACGATCGATATCGACAAAATCCACGTCGGCGCCGCAGTAACGCGCGCAATTGGCCGATGCCACGAAGGTATTCGGCGTCGTCCACAACCGATCGCCAGGGCCGAGGCCGGCCGCGAGGCAAGCAATGTGCAGCGCGGCCGTTGCATTGGTAACGGCCACCGCATGCTTTGCCTGAGCGCGCTGCGCGAGCGCGGCCTCGAATGCGGGTATCGCGGGCCCTTGCGTCAGCCAATCCGACTCGAGCACGCGTGCAACAGCGGCCAGATCGGATTCGTCGATTGACTGACGCCCGTATGGAATCGTCGCGCTCATGCTGTTCGCTTGTCGAGCGCCCGCAATTCGTCGAGGGTCAGGAAGTGACCGTTGTTGTCGGACGTGTACTTGAAACCCTCTTGCGCCGGCTTGCCGACCTCGCCGCGCCCATTGATCGCGTAGTCGCTTTGCACGATGAAGCGCACCGAAGGCGTAATGACGTAGTGATCGTCGAAGACGACAGTATTGATGCTGTCGTCGCGCGTGATCATCATTTCATGGAGCT
Source organism: Trinickia sp. (assembly GCF_051961175.1). Lineage (GTDB taxonomy): Bacteria > Pseudomonadota > Gammaproteobacteria > Burkholderiales > Burkholderiaceae > Trinickia. Next base: position 7,087 of record NZ_JBQCDN010000041.1, read on the forward strand.
TTTCGCCCGGACGGATACCGATGATGTGCTGCGGCAATTCGGGCGCCATCGCACGCGCGAGATCGACGATACGCACCGACGGAATCTTCGGCACGAACAGCTCTCCGCCCTGCATGCGCTCGAAGCTCTTCAGGACGAAGTCGACGCCTTGCTCGAGCGTGAGCCAGAAGCGCGTCATGCGCTCATCCGTGATCGGCAGGCTTTGGGCGCCCTCGGCCATCAGCTTGCGGAAATACGGCACCACCGAGCCGCGCGAACCCACGACATTGCCGTAGCGCACCACCGCAAAGCGGGTCTTGTGCTTACCGACCAGGTTGTTGGCCGCAACGAACAGCTTGTCCGACAAGAGTTTAGTCGCACCGTAGAGATTGACCGGGCTCGCGGCCTTGTCGGTCGAGAGCGCGACGACTTTTTCCACTCCGTTCTCGATCGCCGCGTTGATGACGTTTTCGGCGCCGTTGACGTTGGTGCGAATGCACTCGGTCGGATTGTATTCGGCGGCAGGCACTTGCTTGAGCGCGGCGGCATGCACGACGTAGTCGATTCCGCGCATCGCCTGCTTCATGCGCTCGGCGTCGCGCACGTCGCCAATGAAATACCGCATGCACGGTGCACAGAACGTCTGCTGCATTTCGAACTGCTTCAGTTCGTCGCGCGAGAAAACGACGACACGCGCCGGCTTCCACTTGGCAAGCAGCGCTTTGATGAACGTCTGGCCGAACGAACCCGTTCCGCCCGTGATAAGTATCGATTTATCGTCGAACATTGCCCGATCCTTCTAGCCCACATCGTCTGCCGCGGATGCGGCCAGCCGAAAAACGCGCCCGCTGGTCTCCAAGTGCCGAACGGTGCGCTCCTTCCGATGGATTCGTATATTAGTGACGACTGGCAAGCACCTTAGCCCCGATTTGAAGGCGTTTTGACCTTCTAATCGACAAACTGAAGCCCTGGCACGGTGCGACCGACGAGCTATCCGACGCCCCCACAGCGTGAAATGACTCGATTACCCCCCCAATTGGGCTTCTTTTTTACTGATCGGGAGACTTGCGACGATGTTAGATTGGCGCCGTACGGCAAGGATTTGGCAAGCCGCTCGCCCCCGGGCGCGAGACTCATATAAACGGATTTTTCATGACGGACACCCCTCCTCGGACGAATGGCCGTGGCCTGGTCGCAATTCGCGCCGACGCCTCGATCGACTGCGGAAGCGGTCACGTCATGCGCTGTCTTACGCTCGCCGATGGGCTGCGCGCGGAAGGCGCGGACGTCCGTTTCATCACACGTGCGCATCAGGGCAATCTCGATGCGCTGATCGAGTCCCGAGGCTATCGCGTTCATTCGCTCGGACCCGCCCTTCCGAATTCGGCTGACGCACTCTCCATCGCCGACGGGCCACCCCATGCTGCCTGGCTTGGCTGCGACAGCGCGACCGATTTGAACGATACCGCGCGGGTACTGGAATCGATCGGCGGCGTCGACTGGCTCGTAGTCGATCATTACGCACTCGACGCTCGCTGGCATACGCCCCTGCGCAAGTATGCGAACAGGCTGTTCGTCATCGACGACCTAGCGGACCGAAATCACGACGCCGACCTTTTGCTCGATCAGAATCCGGTAGCAGATGCGCATCAGCGCTACGTCTCGCACACGGGGCCTCGATGCGAACGCTTGTTGGGCACCGCCTACGCGCTGCTGCGTCCGGAGTTTGCCGAACTACGCGAGACAGTGAAGCATCGTCGTACAGAGGGGCGAGCGCGTCTGCTGGTATTTTTTGGGGGTGTCGACGCCACGGACGAAACGGGTAAGTTTCTCGATGCGTGGTCCGTTCAAGACGCGAAGCGCTTTGTGGTCGACGTGGTGGTCGGTGCGAATCATCCTCGTCGGGAATTTCACCTGCAACGGGCGCTCTCGGGGGTGAGTGTGAAGGGCTACGTCCCGGCCATGGCCGCACTGATGGCGAAGGCGGATCATGCGTTTGGCGCCTCCGGCACCACAAACTGGGAGCGCTTTTGCCTAGGGCTGAATGCGTCGATCGTTTCGGTTGCAGAGAACCAACGACCAATCGCGCAATACCTCGGCGAAGGAGGATGGGTAGATAGTCTCGGCGACGCACGTGACACGACCCCCGACACCTATCGCGAAGCGCTGCGCATGCTGGCGCCCGCCTCGGCGGCTGCCCGAGCTCGCCGCACGCGTCTCATGCAGGCGGTCGACGGCCACGGCGTGGGTCGCGTCATTGAGCACTTGCTCGACAAGCGAGGGGAGCAATGAGCGACAACGCGTTTGGCGCGTGGCGCGACCGCTTGCGCCCGATCAGCGAGGCCGACTTGGCCAGGGTCCTCGAATGGCGTAATTCGCCCGAGGTGCGCGTCGTCATGTACACAAGCCGCGAAATCTCGATGACCGAACACAAGGCGTGGTTCGAGCGTATGGCGCACGACAATTCGAGGCGCACCTGGATTTTCGAAGCCGACGGGGAACCGATGGGCGTCGTCAATCTGACGCATATCGACATGACGACCGGTGAGGCGCACTGGGGCTTTTACGTGCGCCCCGGTGCACCCAAAGGCAGTGGTTTCCGGCTCGGGCGGCTTGCACTAGCCGAAGTGTTCGGGCAGCTAGCGCTAAATAGGCTAAGCGGCGAAGTGCTCGCGTCGAACGAAGCTTCGCTGCGCTTTCATCGCAAGCTCGGCTTCGAGCACGTGCGCGTTCTCAAGGAACACCATCGCGATGAAAGCGGTGCTCATGACGTCCACGTTTTCGGTTTGACGCGCGCGGCCTGGGAGCGCAGCCGCGCTGCTGACCTCGCGCAAGATGCCGTACTCGCGCACGCCAAGCAATTGTACGGCGCGGGCCGTTTGCGAGAGGCGGCGGATGCCCTGCGGGAAGTGGTCGCGACGCGACCCAACGACGCCGAGGCGCACAAGCTTCTCGGCAACGGACTGATGCAACTGAAGCGGTACGACGACGCCGAGCAAGCCTACAAGCAAGCCCTGACGCTAACGCCGCAAGACGCCGACGTGCTCGCCAACCTCGGCCGCGTGCTCTACGCGCAACAGCGCCTGCCCGAAGCCGCGCTGGCCTCGCATCTCGCCGTCACCGTTCGGCCAGACTTCGTGGAAGCTCAGATCGACGTTGCCTGCGTGCTGCGCGACCTAGGACGGCTGCCGGAATCCGAGGCCACGCTGCGCACGGCCATCGAGAAGCGCCCCGATTACGCCGACGCGCATTTCAACCTGGGCATCGTCTTGGAGAAGACCGCGCGTTTCGCCGAAGCCGAGGCGGCTTATCGCGAGGCGCTGAGGCTACGCCCGGACGCCGCCGCCGGATATAACAACCTCGGCAATGTGCTGCATCAAACTGGCCGCCCCCAGGAAGCCGCCGATGTCTACCGGCAAGCGCTCGCGCTCAACCCCAACGGCGCCCCGAGCCACTACAACCTCGCCACCGCCCTGCGAGCGCTCGAGCTTCCCGATGAAGCCGAGCCGCACTACCGCCGCGCACTCGAACTCAAGCCAGACTATTTCGACGCGCAATTCGGCCTCGGCACCTTGCTGCTGAGCTTGGGCCGATTCGAGGAAGGCTGGCGTCTGTTCGAGTCGCGCTATGCCTTGCCGCGCTTTCTGCACTATAAGACGAAGGCGACGTTGCCGCTGCCGCAATGGCAGGGTGAATCGCTCGAAGGCCGTTCGCTGCTCGTCTGGCAAGAAGACGGCCTGGGCGACGTCATTCAATTCGGCCGCTACTTGCCGCTTCTCAAGGCAGCCGGGGCCGCGCGCATCGATATGGTGTGCGCCCCATCGCTGCATCGCCTTTTTGCCGATATAGAGGGCGTCGACGGCTTGCTCACGCACGATGCGGCCGCTGGCACGTACGGCGATTACGATTGCTGGACGAGCCTATTGAGCGTGCCGATGCATCTGCGCACGACGCTGGAGACGATCCCGCCCGCGCACTACTTGCAAGTCGATCAGTCACGCGCCGCGCACTGGCATGACCGGCTGAAAGCAGCCCTGCCGCGCGGCCCTCGCATCGGCTTGGTCTGGAAGGGCAATCCGCACCATCACAACGACGCGCATCGCTCGCTGAATTCGGTCGCGCAATTGCTACCGCTCTGGAGCATTCCGGGCGTGTCGTTCGTCAGCTTGCAAAAGGGCCGGGACGAGGACGAGGCACAAACACCGCAACCGTTCCAGCCGATGCTCGCATTGGGGCACGAGCTAACCGATTTCGCCGATACGGCCGCGCTGATCGCACAACTCGACCTCGTCGTGTGCGTCGATACGTCCACGGCGCATCTGGCCGCATCGCTCGGCAAACCGTGCTTCGTCCTGCTGCCATATCACGATCCGGACTGGCGCTGGCTGTACGGGCGCACCGATTCGCCCTGGTATCCGGGCACGATGCGCGTCTTCCGACAGCCGCGCGCCGGCAATTGGTCCGCGCCTGTCGAAGCGGCATTGCAGGCTTGCTTGGCTCGGTTCCAAGGGGAATCGACGACGGGAGTGTAAGCAGCGAGCGGCCGATCAAGTTCGATCAACCGCTCGCGCTACCGGCTTGCGCCTACGAAGCTGATTGTCCGTAAAAGGCGCGCATTGCGATGCCATAAGACGCAATGTCGGACACCGCACTAGGGCAAGAGGGCGTACTACGCTGGGTTAAGACGCGCCGTGCCCCGCCGTCGGCGCTGGCGTCGGCGTTGGCATTGCCACGGGCGGAATCGCCGGCTGCATCGCGATTGGCTTCACCGCATTCTGAAGAGACGGCACCGCAGGCAACGCATCGTTGATCGTGGTCGTCCGTCCGCCATCCCGATAGAACGCCATCTCAGCCGCGCGGTTCATGACGAGAATGCTGATGCGCCGGTTCGTCGGCGCGTTGGGATCGTTGCCCTGCAGCGGTTGCACATCGGCCAGCCCCCGCACCTGCAACAGCTTATCGAGCCGCATGCCGCCCGATACGAGCGCGCGGCGTGCGGCGTTCGCGCGATCCGACGACAATTCCCAGTTCGTATAGCCTTCTTCGCTGCCTTGATACTGCACGTTGTCCGTGTGACCCGCGATCGAAATGTGATTGTCGACGTCGTTCAGCGCCGAGCCGATTTGCGTGAGGATCG
>NZ_JBQCDN010000042.1:0-4429 GCF_051961175.1 Trinickia sp.
CGCACGCTCTCGATGCCGGTGCTCATTTTGCCCGCTGTGCAGGTCAACATTCGGGCCGGCGATATGCCGCCGCCCGAATCGAACGGCATTCGTTATCTCAAGATTCCGCTGAACGCGCTTTGATCGAGGCGATCCGCGCAGCTCGAAATAAGCGTGCAGTGCGCTGCCGAGAACGGGGTCTGCATCAGGCTGTCCGAACGGTATTCGATGGTGTGCCGTGAACGCACCGCGCGAGCCCGGCGATCAACCGATAGATCCCGAGCCCGCATGTGAAATGTTCCAGACGAAACGAACTAGCGGTGTGCCTCGGCACACGCCGGATTAAACACCCGCTTCGCGGACGGCGGGTTGTTCGCCAGCTTGCTCGTGGGACGGCGCGGGCGGGCGACGAGTTCGCCCCCGCAATTCGGGCATTGTCCCTTCAGCACGTCGGTCGCGCAGTGCGTACAAAACGTGCATTCGAACGAGCAGATCCACGCCTCATCGGATTCGGGCGACAGATTCTTGTCGCAGCATTCGCATCCAGGTCTGAGCTCGAGCATCGATTTCTCCTTTTTTATTCTGACCTCGTAAATGGCGGGAAGACTCGCGCTACATCGGCTGCCCACCTGATGGGCGAATTCTACGGACTTCATGCGCCTCGCGGGCTCGATCGGACCATCAGTTACTGCCAAAGCGCAGGCTTTGTCGTCGGCGGCGCCGCGACACATGCTGAATCGATGCAGCGTACCGAGCACACGATCGATGGTGGGTGACGTGGTTGATGTCGTTTGCTGCCGACAACTGTTTATCGCCGCCGCGGTCGTGCCATCAGGTCTTTGCCCGCACGGTTCTCCTGACCGTCCATCCGATCGCGCAGGTGAAGAGCGCGAGACACAGCCATAGCTGGCACCACACTTCATAGATCGCGGCATCGTAGGCGTATTCACCGTCGAGACCGAAGAGCGACGCGATGAAACCAATCGGTACCCTGTCCAGTAGCGTCGACGGGAGATGGGTCATGCCGAGTTTCGTGAGCACATTGAGCACCGCTACTACAGCAAGAAGGGGCAGGACGGCGCGTTGTTTGGGCGTTGCCGATTTAACAGACAACCACGCCCAATAGCCAGCGACGACGCAAATAAAAATGAGCGCGGCGATTGTCCAGCTATCGGTTGGCGGCACGGGCAAGAGAAAAACGAATGGCGTCAGGTCGAATAGGGCGAGGAGGGCGGCCAACGCGGCGCGCACGGGCCCGATGAATAGTGTTTGCACAAGGTCGATGTTGTTGACTGCGGATTGTTGATGCGCATCGTAGCAGTTGGACAGGTGTGTGCGGCGAGCCTGAGACCGATGACTGTGAGCATGGGAGCCTATCGCACGAACGATCTCGGTCGAAGTTTGCTGTGGCGAGGAATATGTGCGGCGCTGGTGCGTTTACGTTGGATGCCTTTCCGCGTTGAAGCATTGCCGTCTTGCTGAGTTCTCCTTGCCGCTCCGGCAATCGGGACGTTCAGCCTATGTAGGAGGTGCAACATGAAAGCTTCGCGTCAGTTGTCCGCCGCCGAATGCCCCGCTCGGGTCATTCATTCGTCGAAAGCCCCCGTTCCCATCCGATTCGCACAGCGGCGTTTGCGTGTTGCACTCTGTAGTATCGGCCTCGTCGTACTCTCGCTCGGAACCGCGATCGCACATGAAGAGCCGATCCTCCCACCGACGTCCACGTCCGGTTCGACCGTTCCAACCAACGGCGACGTCAATCCATATGGTATTGCGTTCGTGCCGAAAGGCGTGCCATCGTCGAGCGCACTGAAGCCGGGCGACGTCGTAGTGTCGAACTTCAACGCGGCCTCCAACCAGCAAGGCACGGGGACGACCATCGTCAAGCTCGTCACCGACGGCGCACCCGTCACGTTCTTCCAGGGGCGGAATCTGGGCCTCACCACCGCACTGGCGGTATTGAAGAGCGGGTTTGTGCTGGTCGGCAATCTTCCCACGACGACAGGCGGCGCCATTGCCTCAGCCGGCTCGCTCTTGGTGATCAACCCGCAGGGCGGGCTCTTGACTGAACTGAAGGATCCCACGCTGCTGGACGGCCCGTGGGACATGACGGTTGCCGTTGATAAGCCGTCACAGGTCACGGCGTTCGTATCGAACGTATTAAATGGAACGGTGGCCAGGATCGATATCAACATCAGCATGAGCGGCGCGACCCTGCTGAAGAGCTCGCGCATCATCGCGTCCGGCTACGCACACCGGCCTGATCCCGCGGCACTCGTGGTCGGCCCGACGGGTCTCGCTTATGACGCGGCCCACGATCTTCTTTATGTCGCATCGACCAATGACAATGCGGTATTCGCCGTGCCGCGCGCGGCAACGCGCATGCGCAACGACGGCCCTGGGCGGGTTGTTTATCAAGACAACGAACATCTTCACGGGCCGCTGGCGCTGGCTCTCGCGCCGAACGGCGATCTGGTGACGGCAAATGGCGATGCCGTGAATCCCAATCCGAAAAAATCGAGCGAAATCGTCGAATTCACGCCAGAAGGGCGGTTCGTCGCACAGATGCAAGTCGATCCGACGGCTGGGGCTGCGTTCGGCTTGGCCTTCGGACACAGCAGCACCGGCCAGTCACAGTTCGCAACGGTGAACGACACCACGAACACCGCGACCGTTTGGACATTGCGCCGGCGCCATGACGATGATGATCGGGAATGAAGCGTTCCACCGTTGATCGATTGCCGTTGTCTACCGTCGGGAAATAGGAGGAATAAAGTGCAGGTGCCATACGTTTTCTTTATGTCACTGGACCGTCGGGAGGCGGACATGCGATCGATGCCGAGGCTGGCAGCTGTGTTCGCGGCCGTCTACTGACCGCGGTGCCGCCTGTGAGCTTCGAAGCTGACGTCGTCGGGTGGCTCCCTCAGTTGCGCAGGTATGCGCGCGCGTTGACGGGGGACCCGGCTTGGGCGGACGACTTGGTGCAGGACACGGCCGAGCGTGCGCTCACGCGCGCGCGCAGTTTCCGCCCGGATAGCAACCTGCGCGCGTGGCTCCTGACGATCCTGCGCCATCTCTATGTCGATCAATTGCGGGCGCGCCGCGAAATCGCCATCGACGACGAGCATGGCCCGTGGCAAACACTCGAAGCGCCGAGTGGGCAAGTCGATTCGCTGATGCTGCGGGATGTGCAGCGCATGCTTTATCGCTTGCCGTTCGAACAGCGGGAGGTCCTGTTGCTCGTGTGCGTCGAGGAGTTGAGTTACCAGGAAATGGCGTCGGTGCTCGGTGTGCCCACCGGTACCGTGATGTCGCGGCTGGCGCGTGCACGAGAGCATATGCGGCGGCTGCTCGAGGAGGGTTCGGCGCGTCATGCGGCCTCGTTAAAAGCGGTGAGAAATACATGATGAGTGACGATCGCGACCATACACCAACGGGGGACTACGGCGAGCCCGAGTTCGACACGCTTTCTGCGTTCGTCGATGGGGAGTTGCCGGAAGCGGAGCGGCGAGCCGTTGCAGAGCGGCTCGCCGCCGATCCGCAGGCGGCAGGCCTCGTGACGCACTATCGTGCGCAGCGCGCGGCCTTGCGTGCGCTGTTCGCGGATCCCGTCGCGCAAACGAACGGCCCGTGTATCGTGCTGCGTATCCGTCCGCCATGGTGGCGCCAAGCCGCGTTGGCGATCGGCTCGCTCGCGGCGGGCGTTGCACTCGTGTGGCTTGCCGGCTTGCTTCCGGCGTATCTTTGGCTGCGGCAACCGGAGACCGCGTTCGCACAGCAAGCGAGCCTCGCCTATGCGGTCTACGCCCCCGATTCGCAGCACGCGGTGGAGATGGCCGCCCAAAGCGAGGGTGCGCTCGTCAAATGGCTCTCGAAGCGTCTGAATCGCGCCCTCACCGTGCCTTCCCTCGGGGAGTACGGCTATTCGTTCCTGGGAGGGCGGCTGCTGCCGGGCGCCGCCGGCCCGGCCGCGCAGTTCATGTATGAAAACCGCAGTGGCGAACGACTCGCGTTGTATGTGAGCGCGGCCGTGGATCACGAGGCGCCCATCCGGGTCCTGCGCGAGGGTGACCGCCGCACGTTCTATTGGGTGAACGATCAGACGGCTTATGCGCTGTCGGGAGACGTTGCGGATGGCCGCTTGCGCGAGATTGCGGTCGATATCTGCGGCGATCTGGGCGGACACCCCGAGCAGTGGCGATAGAGGTGCATGCGGCGGGAAGTGCAGCGACAAACGAGACGGCAATGCGTGTTTTCGGCACCTGGGGAAAGAGAATAGGCGCATTGGCGTGCGCGGCCTGCGTGGCGGCCGGCGGGGCTGCTGCGAGCGTCAGTTCCCCCGGCGCCGCTCCGTCCGGGCTATATCGACTCGACCCGGTCCGCTCGGGCGTGACGCTCGACGTCGCGTATTTTTTGCACGCTCGCCTCACGATGCGCGTTGGCCGCATGC
>NZ_JBQCDN010000043.1:0-10074 GCF_051961175.1 Trinickia sp.
TTCAGTCATGATCGTCTGCGTGTGCAAGTCCGTCTCCGACCGCAAAATTCGCGCTGCCATCGCGGAAGGCGCGGACACGTTCGATGAATTACAGTTCGAACTCGGCGTTGCCACGTGTTGCGGCAAATGCGAAGAGTCGGTGCGCGAGGTCATGGCGCAGTGCGGCATCTGCGAAAGCCAGTGCGGCGTCGAACGGCAGGTCCCGTCGCAGCCGGTGCACATCACGTTTTACGAGCGGAAGGCCGCGTAAGCCTTCGTTCTCCTCCGCTCTACCCTTTTTCGTCGGCACGCCAGTTCGCTACAGCCAGCAGCCGCTCGTATCGCTCCAGGAGCTCGAGATGGTATTGCTCATCGGTTTCGTTGCAACGCTGTGCATCTCCTTTTTCATCTGTCGCGCATGAAGCGGCATCTTGCCGCTCCCCGTGTGGGCAGCGTCGTATCAGGTCCGCGATAAGATGCAAGCCTCCCCTCTCGCTTTGGCCGGCACTGCGCCGGCAGCACTCGCCGGCATGCTGCGTTCGCGTCTTATCCCCGCTTTCGTTTGCGTCGCGCTCGCGCACGTGGTGCTCCTTGCGATCTTCGTCACGGCCAACCGTACGCCCGCCCCACGCGCCGTGCAGTCCACTGCGATCGTCGCTCAACTGCTACGTTCACAGGCTGATAGCGCCGCTGCCGCCCCGCAATCGCGCCCCGAGCCAACGCCCGCACGCGCTCGGCCTGAACCCGATCGGCCACGCGTGAGTGCAGCGCCTCAACGCGTCGCGCAGCAGCGCGTGCAGTCCGGCACTCCCGCACCCGTTACCCCGCATTCGGCCGGCCCTGGCCCCGCTCCAGTACAAGCACCGGCTCAAACGAGCCCGTCAGCCGCAAACCCATCTAGCGTCGCGCCGCAAGCAGCGGCTGCGGTGAATCCGCCGGCAGCCGCACCCGGCGCATCCGGTACCCCAGGCTCACGCGAAACCATCGCGATCGCAGCGCCGAAACACGTCGATCATGCCGATTGCCGCATCGTCAAACCGGCGTATCCGGAATTATCGAAACGCCGCGACGAAACAGGCACGGCCACGGTGCGTTTCGTCATCGGCACCACAGGCGCCATCGATACGGTCACGCTCGTCAAGAGCAGCGGCTTTGCGCGTCTGGACGACGCGGCCGTGCAGGCGCTGCGCGAAAGCACGTGCCAACCCTATGTGGAAAACGGCGCCCCCATCCGGGCGTCGTATGTGCAGGCGTTCACGTTCGGGCTCGACGACGACTGACCACTGCCGACTGACCTTCGTTACATCTGCTAGAAGAAGAGGACGTACACATGCAAAGCTACGGTCTGGCCCACGCTTGGGCTCAAGGCGATCTCGTGACACGCGCCATCGCGCTCACGCTGCTCACGATGTCGATACTTTCGTGGACGGTGATCGTCGTCAAAGGATGGAACATCGTCCGTCTTGGACGGCTGACGAAAAACGCCGAACGCGAGTTCTGGCACTCGGACGATTTCACAGCCGGCATCGATTCCCTGGCACATGCGCTGCCCGCACGCGAGCGCAATCCGTTTCTCGCGCTCGCTTTGTCGGGCCAGGAAGCGGCAGACCATCATCAACGCACGCGTCCGCATCTGCACGATCGGCTCGACGTATCGGACTGGATCACGCGATGCCTGAAAGATTCGATGGACGACGGCATCGCGCGTATGCAACGGGGGCTCGCCGTACTTGCATCGATCGGCGGTACGGCGCCGTTCGTCGGATTGTTCGGCACCGTTTGGGGCATCTATCACGCACTCATCGCCATCGGCGAAAGCGGACAAGCCTCGATCGACCGCATTGCGGGCCCGATCGGCGAAGCACTGATCATGACGGCTTTCGGTCTTGTCGTCGCGGTGCCCGCAGTACTCGGTTACAACGCACTCACGCGCTCCAATCGTGCCATCGTGGGCAGCCTGCGCCGGTTCGCGCATAGTCTGCACGGCTACTTCGTCACCGGTGCGCGCGTGGCGCCGTCCGCGAGTCCGACGTTGCGCGTCGCCGCGCGCGCGAGCTGACCGGCGGAGAGCAAACCATGGCCATGCCGCTATGTGAGGACGACGCCGACGAGGGGTTGATGGGCGAAATCAACATGACGCCGTTGATCGACGTGATGTTGGTACTCCTGATCGTTTTTCTGATCGCGATACCGGCGATCGAACATGCCATCAAGCTCGATCTGCCGCACGTCGGCAGCCAAGCGCAAGACATCAAGCCCGCCCATATCGAAGTGGCGGTACGGGCCGACGGTTCCCTCGTTTGGGACGGTGCGAACGTCGACGACGCGGGGTTGCATGCAGCGCTGGAGCATGCGGCGCGCACACATCCGCAGCCCCAGTTGCGTTTGCGAGCCGATCGCAAGGTAGCCTACGAGCGTGTTGCCGAAGTGATGTCGGCAGCCCAAGAGAGCGGGCTTACGCAAATCGGGTTCGTGACAGAACCGCGTAAGCGTTAGCCATCGTCGAGCGGCGATCACGCCACAACGGCCGCGGCGGTTGGCCGGCCGACCGCTCGGCTTCCGGCCGGGCTAATCGACGCCTTGAATGTAAAAGGCCCTCATCGGGTGATGAGGGCCTTTTTTGAGCGCACGCGGCGCCTTCGGGCGGCGGGCTCGCATGCCATCGGACTGGCCCGAGCACCGCATGCGATCGCCGTGCCTAACACGGACCACGCTGTCAGCCCTATCCGGCTTGCTATAAGAGCAGCCGTCTGGTTTCGCATTGGACGCCCCAACGCGAATGGCACTTTACTATAGGCCGCAGCGCACGGCGCTTCAAGACCGCCGCCATTGAAACTACCGATCGGTGCGGAGGCTTGAATGGCAAAAAGCGATTCGCCGCACACGAAAGCTGCCGCTCGGAGGTCAATGCCGACGAGCGTGGTTCGATGCGGATCAATCCGGATCAACGTGCGGGATCGGCCACCGCCGCAGGCGCCGCCATGCTTGCCAGCTGAGCTGCCTTGAACTGTTCGCGTGTCGGACACTGGGCCATTGTGTGGGTCGACTCATCGAGCTTCTCCACGAGAAAATCGACGAACGCGCGCACGGCCGGCACCATGCCTTGCCGCGATACAAAGACAGCGAACAGCTGCGGCGTCGGCAGCGTCCAGCCTGGCATCACCGGCGATAGTTGCCCCGCGCGCAACGCCGCTCCATACATCATCTCGGGCAACGCGGCGATGCCTACCCCATCGAGCACGGCTTCCCGTATCGTCGACAAATCGGCCGTCACCAGCCGCGGCTCGTGCTCGTGCATGTGCCGCCGGCCATCGGGTGCGATCAGATGAAAGACGTGGCGGCCATCGCCGCTGGGCGTATCGAGTGTCTGGAAGCGTTCGAGATCGGCCGGCGTCAGAGGCGGCGCATTTTGGCTGAGCAGGCTCGGCGCGCCGACGAGCATCTGCTGGGTGCGCCACAGCGGACGCACGACGATATTTGCATTGTCGGGCGGGTCGGAGCGGACGCGAAGCGCGACATCAACCGCATCTTCATAGAGATCGACCACGCGATTGGTCACACGAATGGAAACCCGCACCTCAGGGTAGCGCAGCAGGAAGTCGGACAGGATGTTCGAAAGGATCGTCTGCGAAACCGTCACCGGCACGCTCACACGCACCGTCCCGCGCGGTGAGGTGCGCAATTCCTGCACCGCGTTCATGGCGGCCTGCGCTTCGGAAAGCATCACCTGGCAATGCCGAAAGAAGCGCTCGCCGGCTTCGGTCAACGAGAGCTTGCGCGTGGATCGCTGCAGGAGCCGCACGCCTAGCGAGGCTTCGAGTTCGGCCACCCGCCGTGACAGCCGCGATTTCGACACGCCGAGCACGCGCTCCGCAGCGGAAAAGCCACCGTGTTCGACCACCTGCGCGAAGTACATCAAGTCATTCAGATTCTGTGAATCGAGTTGCATCTCATCGTTCCAACGGTAGGACAATCCATTGCTTTTAGCTGGACTAAAAGGGGCGCGGGCCCGTCCATATAATAAGCCTCACATGCACATGCGGCGCACCTGCCACGCAGATGCGTCCCTTCCGAGGTACTTTTTCTATGACTACGTCTCGCACGATCCGCCACACCATTACAGCGGTCCGCACGGTAGAGGGCGGCGGTTTTGTCGTTCACCGGCCATTCCCGACACGGATGTTAATGGACTTCGATCCCTTTTTGCTGCTCGACGAAATGGGTCCTGTCGATTATGCCCCGGGACAAGCCAAGGGCGCGCCCGATCACCCTCATCGCGGCTTCGAAACAGTCACCTATATGCTGGAAGGCAGCTTCGCGCACAAGGATTCCGCCGGCCATTCGGGCGTGCTGCGTCCCGGCGATGTGCAATGGATGACGGCCGGGGCGGGCGTCGTCCACAGCGAAATGCCCGATCCCGCCTTCACGCAGGCCGGCGGCCGCGTGCACGGGCTTCAGCTATGGGTGAACCTCCCCAGCCGCGACAAGATGATTGCGCCGCGCTATCAAGAGATTCCATCCGAGCGCATTCCGACCGCCGCAACGAGCGACGGCAAGGTGCGAGTCAAAGTTATTGCGGGTGAAGCACTGGGCGTAAAGGCTGCAATCGAAACCCGCACGCCGATTCTCTACCAGCACTTTACGCTCGAACCGGGCGCGTCGATCGTTCAGCCGGTGCCCCCCGCCTTTCGCGTCTTCGCGTACGCGTTGAGTGGAACGGGACGATACGGCGACGAACAGCGCGAAATCGGCGCGCAGCGCATGGTGATCTTTCGCGATGACGGCGATGCGGTAACACTCGCCGCCGGCGACGAGCCGCTCGACGTTCTATTGATCGGCGGGGCGCCGTTGAACGAGCCAGTCGTACGGCACGGCCCGTTCGTCATGAATACGGAAGACGAAATCAGGCAAGCGATCGTCGACTATCAAGCGGGCCGGATGGGCGAAATCGCTCATTGAATGCTCATTGAAGCCGCCCGGCCACCGAACGCGCGAAGCGATCGCCTCACGCGTTCACAGGGGCAATCACACCGAGATCGCGTCGAGCGCGAACGCCAGCAAATTGCGTCACAATACCCGTTCGACCGCCCATGACCCGCACCGCGCCCGATCCTGACCCGCGCGCGGGCCGGGCGGCATCCTAACCGGGAGGGAAAGCATGAGCGAGCGCGTTGTCACGGCAAACATCGGTACGACCAACTATCAAGTCACCTTCGACGATGGCGCTCATCACCTTTGGCACGCGGATGAACCGGTGTCGCTCGGTGGCGGCGACCGCGCCCCCACCCCGGTATCGCTTTTGCTCTCGGGATTGGGTGCATGCACCTCCATCACGTTGAGAATGTACGCGCAACGTAAGGGCTGGCCGCTCGAGGGCGTCCAAGTGTCGCTTTCGATGAACACGGGCGATCAAGGCTCGACGATCGATCGCAAGATCGTCTTGCATGGCGAGCTGACCGACGAGCAGCGCGAACGGCTATTGCAGGTCGCGAACGCCTGTCCCGTACATAAGATATTGACGCGGCCGATCGGGATCAACACGGGGCTCGTCGCCACCTTGCCGGCGACGCCCGACGAAGCGTAAAGTACTCGACCGCCGCTTTTGAAGACGAAGGAACGCCCTTGAATTTCGAACATCTCGTCCAAGTCAACGATCCGCTGAACCCGCTCGCGGAGACACTGACACGAGACCAGCTATGGGAAGGGCTCGTGTTGCGCGCCGAGCAACCGCAGCTTTTTGTGCTGGGCCTCGATAGTTGTACGATCGTCTCGCGAACGAGCGACACGTTGGAACGCGAACTGCACTACGGTCATGCGACGGTCCGCGATCGCGTGACGCTGCTCCCGCAGGAAAGCGTGCGCTACGACATCCTCGCCACCGAGGCGCATGTCGGCGGCTCGCTGACCATGACGATCGAGCAACCCGACGCACTGCAGCTGTTTCTGCGTTTCGAGTACGCAACGACGTTGCCCACGCCGGATACCGAAGACGCCCGCCAGACCAGCGAGATCGTCAAATCGGCCTACCGGGAAGCCGACATCGACACCGTGCGCCTCATTCGCGAGTACGCACGCAATCCGAAGCAGCCCTCCTCCCTTCATTGAGCAGCGCGACGGCGGGCGCATCCTGCCGCCCGCACGCGATCGCGCCAAGCAATGCAACGCGCCCCCATCCCACGCAGTTGACCGCAGCGGACGACTGTCGGCTCGCGATGGTCGCGCCCTATCACTGCCCCATCTCAATGAATTTGTTTTTTACAATCGATAATGATTCTCATTTATACTTTGTCTCATCGAATCGAATAACCGATGCTCCAAGCATGAGTGAACCCACGCGCCAGTCCACGCTTACATTGAGAACGTCCATGAGTCCTCTCGCGCGCTCCCGTTCGAAAGAAGCAGCACCCGTAGCAGCGGCTGCGCGGGTGACCAGCCGGGCCGCTGCCCAACCGGAAAGCGGCGACGTCGCGAGCGAGCGCACGCTCTCAAGCGATCACTTATTGCAAGGGCGTAGTCACATTTTCATCGCACACAACGGCGAGCGATATCAGTTGCGCGCCACTCGTCTGGGAAAGCTGATCCTGACGAAGTAAGCACCGTGTATTGTGGGGACCACCTCCATGAGAGGTGTTAGGCAGTAGCCAGCGCAACGTCAAGCACGCGAGTCTAGACCCCTTCGTGCCCCCTCTTCTGCGACGTTGCAGCCAGCCATGCCGCTTTTTTGACCGATCTGCTTCTGCGTCTGAAATCTTCTTGAACGCCGAAAGGCGCTTCGCACACTGGGTCGCGCAGGCGTAACTGCCTCTCCCTTCCGCTTCGCCCCGAACCCGTGATCGATCTGCGCCGCTCTCTTGCGCCGCTCTCTTGCGCCGCTCTCTTGCGTCGCTCTCTTGCGTCGCCTTCTTACGCCGCCTTCTTAAGCCGCTATCCGCGCAAAGCCCCAGAACATCAGCCACCACGCGCTATCCGCTACCGCCAGTGCGGCGACGAAGCAGACCATCGCACCCGCTCGCGAAGTCACGCGCAGCGTGTATTGACCGGTGACGCGCCACGCCAGCCACGCACTCCATGCGTTAGCAATCGCCAGTACACCGATGCGGACAGTGGACGCCCAATCGAGCGGCACGTGCTCGGCCCGAAGCAGCGACAACGTCGTGGCCGATAACCCCAAGAACACCCCGGCACCCGCGACAGGAATCAGCGACTGCGTCAGATGGTGCAGGCGCGCGCGGTCGAATCGTCCGAGCACGCGGGTGCCTGCCGCGACCAGCACAAGCAGCGCCGTGCCGTACACCAACGCCGTAGCGAGGATGTAGCCGATGAGCAATGTGCCGTCGAGCCAAGAGAAGACATCGTTTTGATCGGGGTAATGCGTAAAGAGGTACCACGGCGCATTGGTATCGAGCATCCACGTGACGTCATGATCGATAAGCCAAGCGGCGAGGAACTGTTTGATTTCGACGAACCACGGGCTCGCCGTCCAATGAAACGCGCCGATCGCAACGCCCAGCAGGCCGTAGAGGATGAGTGCAGTGTCCCAGCCGTTGGCCGCATCACGCCCCAACGAGACCACTTCTTGCGAAGGCGAACGCCACGTCAAATCGATGGCGTCGCGGTGGCCGCTGCAGCGACCGCACATATGGCACGATGCCGCGCCCTTCATGTTTCTCAAAGGAACGAGCGGCGCACAGTTGATCGGAATGACGCGATGACCCCGTTCGCCCGCCGTGTACGAGCGCCGCCACGCCGCCTCGTCCACGCGATAGTGGAACGGTGCAAGCCGCGACAACAGCGAAAACACGCCATTGACGGGACACAAGTAACGGCACCAGACGCGCTTGTCGCGGCCATACAGGAAGCCGATCACCATGGCGGCCAACGTCGATCCGCCCAGCACCAGCAGCACCGCGCGCGGATACTGATAGACGCTGACCATTTGGCCATAGATGGTGGTCAGGCCGAATGCAACGAACGGCCAGCCGCCCCAGCGCATCCAGCGCGGAATGGCACGCCCTCGCCCATGGCGGCTGGCGAATTCCGCAAGCGCGCCTTCGGGACACAGGACGCCGCACCAGACTCGCCCGAGCAGCACCATCGAAAGCAGCACGAACGGCCACCAAATGCCCCAAAACACGAACTGGGCGGCCAGCGTCAGATTGGTCCAAAGATGCGCGCTTTCATCGGGCAGCGGCAGGCAAACCGGCACGATGATGAGAAACGCATAGACCGCGACGACCACCCACTGAATTGCGCGAATCGCCGCACCGTTGCGCTGCATCCAGGCGCCGACACGGGCGAGCCGCCCGGCGCCGGCGGCGGAAATCGCGGGCGAACTCATGCGGTGCGCCCGGCTGCCTGCGCCGGCGCACGGCCGGCACGCCGCGCGAGCCAGCCGACGACGAGCCAGTACAGCGCATAGGCCACGATATTGGTGAGCGCCGGGTGTGCGCGATAGCCCGTCAATGCGGCCACCAAGGAACCGACGGTGCTCGAATCGTCGAGCAGCGCAGCAGTGTTCCAGACCTGCGAGATGCCGAGCGGCAGGATTTCTTTGTCGATCAGTTTATCGACGCCCGTCTGCAAAAGGCCCGCGCCGAGCAACAGCAGCATGACCTCAGTGACACGGAAGAACCGCCGCCACGAGAAGATCCGGCCGCCGAGTTGCAGGATATAGAACGTGAGGAAGGCCAGACCGAGCCCGAGCACGATCGAGAGGATGTCGCCGTGACTCACATGGCCCGACTGCCCGAAGCCGAGCCCGTACAGGAAGATGACCGTCTCGCTCCCCTCGCGTGCGATCGCCAGCGCGACGAGAACGGCGATGCCCCAGGCGTTGCCATCGCGCGTCCGCTCCTGCAGCGAGCGCTCCATATCGCGTTTGAGCGTGCGTCCGTGCCGCTTCATCCACAGGACCATCTGGACAATCAGCACACAGGCAACCAGCACCATGCCCGTCTGGAAGTAATCGGCGGCATCGCCGGAAAGCACTTCGGTAAAGCCCACCAGCGCCGCGCCGAGCCCGACGGCCGCCAGCAGCCCAACACCGACGCCCGCCCACAGATACGGCAGGGCGCGCCGGGCGTCGGCGTCGCCATTGCTCAGCCACGCGTAAAGAATGCCCACGACGAGCAGAGCCTCGACGCTTTCGCGCCACACGACGAACAATACCTGGCCCATCCCATACTCTCCGAACGCCCGGCGTTCCACCGCCAGGCATAAAACGAAACGCCCTACTTGACGACAATGACGCCGCGCGCCGATTGATGGAAGTCGTCGAAAAACTTGTATTCGCCCGGCGTTTGGGGAGCGATGACGACGACCGAATCGGCGCCTGGCGCGAGCACCTTTTCCTTGCGCAGCTCGACGCTTTCGAACTCGGCGGCGCCCTTGCCGGCGTTGTGCACTTCGATCCGGATGCGCTTGCCCGCCGGCACTTCGATCCGTGCGGGCGTGAGCTTGCCGTCGGCCATTTCGAGCTTGACCGTTACTGCGTCATCGGCCTGCGCTGTGACTGCCATACCCGTGGCCATCACAGCGAACAAAGCGGCCAGCGCGGCCTTCGAACCCAATTTCATGCTGTTGCTCTCCTATGCCGAGCCGCGCTTAGTAGCCGCCCTTCTTGCCGATGCCGGCGAACGGGAAATCGTATTGCAGCGTGATCGGCTTGAACCACGGGCCGACACCCGTTTCTTTATCCACGTGGCGCCCAAACGCCATGTGGCCCATTTGCATCGGCGGCTCGACGACGAGCGTCAAGTGATACTTGCCCGGGCCGAACAGCTTCACGTTGTCGCCATAGTGCGGGCCGTCGCTCGCCACCATCGGCATCAGATCGCCTTTTATCGACTGCGTCCCGCCAACCTTCTTCAGTTCGTAATGCACCTGCAGATAGGGCATCCAATCGCCTTCGGCAAAGCCCGTGGGATTGTTCTTGACGGCGTGGATGTCCGCTTCGAGGTGGACGTCGGAATCCGATGCCTTATGCATCATCCCTTCCGGATCCATCGTGATCGGCTGCAAATACACCGCGCCGATTTCCATGCCGCCCTGCACCTGGGGCTTGCCGATCGGATATTCGGCCGCCGACGCCGCCAA
>NZ_JBQCDN010000044.1:0-2582 GCF_051961175.1 Trinickia sp.
CGGCAAGCTGCTCTGGAAGACGACGGTGCCGGGCGAAATCGTCTCGCCGCCGCTCGTGGGTAACGGCTATGTTGTCGTGCGCACGATCGACGGTCAAATCAGCGCCTTCAATGCGTCCACCGGCGAATTGCGCTGGCAATACCGCAATCGGGCCGTGCCGCTTAACCTGCGCGTGTCCGCGGGAATGGCGTTCGCCGGAGAGGCCGCCGTGTTGGCCGGATTCCCGGGCGGTTCGCTGTCGGCGGTCAACCTGAAAACCGGCGACGACTTTTGGCAAGCCCCGGTGTCGTTCCCGAAGGGCGTCACCGAGGTTGAGCGGATCAATGACGTAACGGGTGCGCCGACGCTCGTGGGTGCCGAAGCGTGCGCCGTGACGTTCCAAGGGCGCATCAGCTGTTTCGATGCGAATAGCGGGCAGCCGGTCTGGGAACAGCCGTTTTCCGGCGTGAGCGGCCTCGCGGCCGACCGCACTGCGGTGGTCGCACCCGACGATTGGTCGGTCCTGCAAGCGTTCGATGCGACGACGGGCAAGCCGCTCTGGAAGAACGACAAGCTCAAGAACCGCGACCTGAGCGCGCCGTACCTGCTTGGGCCCGATGTCGTCGTGGGCGATTATCAGGGGTACGTGCACTTCCTGTCGCGCGATGACGGCAAGTTCCTCGCGCGCGTCAAAACGGACGGCAGCCCGATTACCGCTGCTCCCGTCGCGGTGGGCAACACGCTGATCGTGCAAACGCACGACGGCCACTTGTACGGGTTCGTTTCGCACTGAGCGCGGCGTCCCGCCTGAGTCTTCGCTCGTGGCCGGCGCAGCCGGCCGCGGGCGTTTTTGAGTACCGGCGCGCGCAGCGCGGCCGGCCGATTGATACGCGGTGTCTCGCGCACTGCCGTATCGTGATAATTTTCGAGCAGCGGTGCGCGTTCGTGCGCCGCCACTGGCCTCGGCCGTTCGCCCGAAGGGCGTGCTGCGGTCAGCGCGTAATACCGGCTCGTGCCGTACGCGGCATATTGATGCGCCGATGATCCCGCCACGCCTCGCTCCTGCGAGCCCGTGCGGTGGCGCCAGCCTCACTTAGACAACATCAGATGAAACCCGTAATTGCCCTGGTCGGGCGCCCCAACGTGGGGAAATCCACACTGTTCAACCGGCTCACGCGTTCGCGCGATGCGCTTGTCGCCGATTTGCCCGGCTTGACGCGCGATCGCCACTACGGCGAAGGCCGCGTGGGCGAGCGCGCCTATCTCGTCGTCGACACGGGCGGGTTCGAGCCTGTCGCCAAGGACGGGATCCTGCACGAGATGGCGCGGCAAACGCGGCAGGCGGTCGAGGAATCGGACGTCGTCGTTTTCATTGTCGACGGCCGCAACGGGCTTGCACCTCAGGACAAGTCGATCGCCGATTACCTGCGCAAGACCGGCCGGCCGATCATGCTCGTCGTGAACAAAGCCGAGGGGATGAAGTACACGGCCGTCGCGTCCGATTTCTACGAACTCGGGCTGGGCGATCCGCGTGCAATCTCGGCTGCGCACGGCGACGGCGTCACTGAAATGATCAACGACGCCCTCGAAATCGCCTACACCGGGTATCCCGAGGAGCCGGAGGAGGAGAGCGGCGCGCGCGGCATCAAGATCGCCATCGTCGGCCGCCCGAACGTCGGCAAATCGACGCTCGTCAATACGCTCATCGGCGAGGACCGCGTCATCGCATTCGACATGCCAGGCACCACGCGCGATTCGATCTACGTCGATTTCGAACGCCAGGGCAGGAAGTACACGCTGATCGACACGGCGGGCTTGCGCCGGCGCGGCAAGGTGTTCGAGGCCATCGAGAAATTCTCCGTCGTGAAGACGCTGCAATCGATCGCCGATGCCAATGTCGTGATCTTGCTGCTCGACGCGCGCCAGGACATCTCGGATCAAGACGCACATATCGCCGGTTTCGTGGTGGAGCAAGGCCGTGCACTCGTCGTCGGCGTCAACAAATGGGATGGGCTCGACGCGCACGTGCGGGAGCGGACGAAGGCCGACTTGCTGCGCAAGCTCAAATTCCTGGAGTTTGCGAAATTCCACTTCGTCTCGGCCACCGAAAAAACGGGAATCGGCCCGCTCATGCGCTCGGTCGACGATGCGTATGCGGCCGCCATGGCCAAGCTGCCCACGCCGAAGCTCACGCGCGCGCTGATCGAGGCGGTGGAATTTCAGCAGCCGCGCCGCCGCGGTCCCGTCCGCCCGAAGTTGCGCTACGCGCACCAGGGTGGCCAGAATCCGCCGATCATCGTCATCCACGGCAATGCGCTCGACGCCGTGACCGAGACGTACAAGCGGTATCTCGAAAATCGTTTCCGCGAAACTTTCTCGTTGACGGGCACTCCATTGCGCATAGAGTTCCGTTCGTCGACGAACCCGTACGCGGACAAGGGCTGATTTCCGCGCGCTGGCGCCTTGTCCGGACGGGCTGGGCGCCCCGTGCCACAACGAAAATCGGCTATAGTGTAGCGATTGGCGGCGGATTTCTTTTTCTTCGTCCCAATCTGGATCCAACCTGCAAAAAAACGACGGAGTTTGCTATGAGCAACAAAGGG
>NZ_JBQCDN010000045.1:0-86688 GCF_051961175.1 Trinickia sp.
CGGTGATGAGCTATAGCACGTAGTGCTATAATGTTCGGCAAGAAAAAGGAGCGGTATGCGGGTCTTCAAGACCAGGATGTTTGCGCGTTGGGCCGACAAGGAAGGTGTGAGCGATGCGGCGTTGCTCGTGGGACGGATGAGATAAGCCGAGGGCTGATTGATGCGAACCTGGGCGGTCATGTGTTCAAGAAGCGGGTGAGCATTGGCGGACGAGGTAAAAGCGGCGGAGTGCGTACGCTGCTGGCGTTGCGAGTGGGAGATCGAGCCTTCTTCGTGTTCGGCTTTGCGAAAAACGAGCGGTCCAGCTTGAACGACAAAGAGCTGGAGACGTTGAAACGGCTGGCGTCGCAACTGCTGAGCTACGATGCTCGGGAGCTGCGTGAGGCGTTGAGCACAGGCAAGCTATATGAGGTGGATGAGGTGGATGAGGTGGAAAACGATGGGTGACAGACTGTTGAAGACGCTGCATGAGACGGCGTAAGACCTGCACGAGATCGGGCTGATGGATTCGGTGACGATGCGAGAGTTCGACGCGTTGTGTCTGCCACCGATCAAGCAATACAGCGCGGCGCAGATTCGGCGGCTGCGCCAGCGCGCCAAGGCGAGTCAGGCAGTGTTCGCGGCGTGCCTGAACACGAGCATCTCGACGGTACAGAAATGGGAGCAGGGGCAAAAGCATCCGAATGGCCCTTCGCTGAAATTGCTCGACCTGGTTGATCGCAAGGGCTTGGAAGCCCTGCTGTAAGGTCCTGCTGTGCCCTCTTGGCCCGGCGGGCGATGCGGCAGGTGATCGACGAGACGTTCCTACCGGACTGAGCGTCAGTGCCCGGGGGCACCGGGCTAACTCGCGTGCCGATCCCTACGCAGTGCCCGGCTCGTCCGCAACGCATCGATGCAGGCATCGATGAAGGCGTCGATGTGCGAGACGAAATCGTCAGAGGCAGGCAGCAGCAGCGTATCCCGCAAAAAACCCCCGACGAACGCGTGAACATACAACGCGCTCCGGCGCGTATCGAGATCGGCCGGTAACTGCCCCTTGCCAATGGCCAGGATCAAATCAGCCTCGATTTTGCCCACGCCCTCGCGCATGCTCTTCTGATGCCGTTCTTTGACGGGGCCCATTTCGTCAACGAACTCGCACTTCAAAAACAGAATGTCGAACACGCGGCGCCGGCGCGGATCGTTCGCGGCGGCCTGCAGGCACCACTTCAACACACTGGCGAGCCGCGCGAGCGGATCGTCGTTGGCCGCTTCCTCCGCATTGGCCGGCGGCGCGCCGAATTCGTCGAGCGGCAGCAGCACGCGATCGAACATGGCGGTAAACAGATCGCCCTTGTTTTCGAAATGCCAATAGATTGCCCCGCGCGTAACGCCCGCATGCGCGGCAATGTCCGCCAGCGACGTGCGCGATACGCCTTTGTCATAAAACACCTGCTCGGCCGCATCCAGAATACGGTTGCGAGTCTGCAGGGCTTCTTCCTTCGTTCGTCTGGCCATGGATTGCCGCCTGGGGTGGGCGCTTGCGCGGACCTATCTGTCCGCCGTCGATCCCATCGCCGCGCCTGTGCGCCGCCGCGGCTCGGGAACATTGTGTAATGAGCGCTCATTTTACATACAGTCGGGAATGTATGTAAAATGAGCGCCAGCTTTAGACGCGCCCGCAAATGCGGGCCAGTGAGCCGTAAGCGAAATCGAGGGTATTATCGTCAGTCGGTTTGCGCACGAGCCTCCAGCCCTTTGCGGTTCGCGCTTCTTGCGCGGCTCGCGCGGCGCCATACGCATGGTATGGCGTCCGAGCTGGCGCCCATCGACTTGCTCAAGCGTCTTGCGACGACGTCGCGCCGCGCGCCTCGCGGGGGAAGAGGCGCGATAGGATCATTTCGTTCCCAGTTATAGACCAGAGGTCGCTCCATGCGTGTCCAACCGGTTCCATTTCGCTTAATCTGCGCCGCTACCGCGGCCATGGCGCTCGCGGCCTGCGGACAAAAGCCGTCCGCACCGCCTCAGCAAACGCCCGAAGTGGGTGTCATCACCGTGCAGCCGAGCGCGGTCCCCGTCGTCACCGAACTGCCGGGCCGTACGAGCGCGTTTCTCGTCGCGCAAGTGCGCGCGCGCGTCGATGGCATCGTGCAGCGTCGCGAGTTCACCGAAGGCAGCGAAGTGAAAGCGGGCCAGCGGCTGTACAAAATCGATCCGGCACCCTACCAGGCCGCGCTGAACAGCGCGAAGGCGACGCTCGCGAAGGCGCAGGCCAATCTCGCGACCACGACGGCCCAGGCCAACCGCTACAAGGTGCTCGTCGCGGCGAATGCCGTCAGCAAGCAAGACTACGACAACGCCGTGGCCGCGCAAGGGCAGGCGCAAGCCGATGTCGCCGCGGGCAGAGCCAGTGTCGAGACGGCGCAGATCAACCTCGGCTATACCGACGTCGTGGCGCCGATTACCGGCCGCACGGGCGTCTCGCAAGTCACGCCCGGCGCCTATGTGCAGGCGAGCCAAGCCACGTTGATGGATACGATTCAGCAGCTCGACCAGGTCTATGTCGATCTGACGCAATCGAGCCTGGACGGCCTGAAGCTACGTCGCGAGGCCCAGGAAGGGCGCTTGAAGACGACCGGCCCCGGTGCGGCGAAGGTCACGCTGATTCTCGAAGACGGCCAGCCGTATCCGCTGCCGGGCAAGCTGCAGTTCTCGGATGTGACTGTCGATCAATCGACGGGCTCCGTGACGATCCGGGCGACGTTCCCGAACCCGAACCGCGTGCTGCTGCCGGGCATGTTCGTGCGCGCGCGTATCGAGGAAGGGGTGAACGAGCACGCGATGCTCGTGCCGCAGATCGGCGTGACGCACGATCAGAAGGGCAGTGCAATCGCACTCGTCGTGAGCGCAGACGACAAAGTCACCTGGCGCCCACTCGTGACGTCCGGCATGCGCGGCGCGGATTGGGTGGTCGATGGCGGCCTGCAGGCCGGCGATCGCGTGATCGTTCAAGGGACGGAGAAGGTCCACCCCGGCATGAAGGTGAAACCGGTCCCGGCCCAACTGCCGCAGGCTGCGGCAGGGGCCCAAGGCGCTTCGGCCAGCGGGGCCACGCCTGCCTCGGGTGCGCAAGCGCCCGCCGCCTGATCACGGAGAGCCCGCAACAATGGCAAAGTTCTTTATCGATCGGCCGATCTTCGCCTGGGTGATTGCGATCATCCTGATGCTGGCGGGGATCGCGTCGATCTTCAATCTGCCGATCGCGCAATATCCGACGATCGCGCCGCCGTCGATCCAGATCTCGGCGAGCTATCCGGGTGCCTCGGCGAAGACAGTCGAAAACACGGTCACGCAGGTCATCGAGCAGCAGATGAGCGGCCTGGACCACCTGCTGTACTTGTCTTCTACGAGCGACGATTCGGGTACGGCCACGATCACGCTGACGTTCGATGCCGGGACGAACCCCGACATCGCCCAGGTGCAGGTGCAGAACAAGCTGTCGCTCGCGACGCCGCTGTTGCCGACGGTCGTGCAGCAGCTCGGTACGAAGGTGACAAAATCGAGCAGCAGCTTCTTGCTCGTGCTCGCCTTCGTTTCCGAAGACGGCAGCATGAGCCGGTACGATCTGGCCAACTACGTCGCTTCGCACATTCAGGATCCGATCAGCCGGCTCGACGGCGTCGGCACTGTGACGCTGTTCGGCACGCAGTACGCGATGCGGATTTGGCTCGACCCGAACAAGCTGACGAACTACAGCTTGACGCCGGGCGACATCGTCACCGCGCTGCAGCAGCAGAACGTGCAGATCGCGGGCGGGCAGTTGGGCGGTACGCCCGCTGTGCCGGGCCAAATGCTGCAGGCGACGATCACCGAGCAAACGCTCTTGCGTACGCCGAAGGATTTCGGCGATATCACGCTCAAGGTGAACCCCGACGGTTCGCAGGTGCGTATCAAGGATGTCGCGCGCATCGAGCTCGGCGGCGAAACGTATAACTTCGATACGAAGTACAACGGGCAGCCGACAGCCGGGATGGGCATTCAGTTGGCCACGGGCGCGAACGCGCTGCAAACGGCCAAGGAAGTGCGCGCGAAGATCGACGAGCTGAACAAGTACTTCCCGCACGGCCTCGTCGTGAAATATCCGTATGACACGACGCCGTTCGTGCGGCTGTCGATCGAGGAAGTGATCAAGACGCTGCTCGAAGGGATCGTGCTCGTCTTCCTCGTGATGTACCTGTTCCTGCAGAACCTGCGTGCCACGCTGATCCCGACGATCGCCGTGCCCGTGGTGCTGCTCGGCACGTTCGCGATCATGAACGCGGTGGGTTTCTCCATCAACGTGCTGTCGATGTTCGGGCTCGTGCTCGCGATCGGTCTGCTCGTGGACGATGCGATCGTCGTGGTGGAGAACGTCGAGCGCGTGATGAGCGAGGAGGGCCTGTCGCCGCGGGAGGCGACGCGCAAGGCGATGGACCAGATCACCGGCGCGCTCGTCGGTGTGGCGCTCGTGCTGTCGGCTGTGTTCGTGCCGGTGGCGCTGTCGGGCGGCTCCGTGGGCGCGATCTATCGCCAGTTCTCGCTGACGATCGTCTCGGCGATGGTGCTGTCGGTGCTCGTCGCATTGGTGCTGACGCCGGCACTGTGCGCGACGATCCTCAAGCCGATCCAGCCGGGCGAGCATGCGGCCACGACGGGGTTCTTCGGCTGGTTCAATCGCACGTTCGACCGCAGCCGCGACAAGTACCACAGCGGCGTGCATCACGTGATTCGACGCTCGGGCCGCTGGCTCGTGATCTATCTGGCGGTGATCGTCGCGGTCGGCCTGCTGTTCGTGCGCTTGCCGAAATCGTTCCTGCCCGACGAGGACCAAGGGCTCATGTTCGTCCTCGTGCAGACACCAACAGGGTCGACGCAGGAAACGACGGAACGCACGCTCTCGAACATCTCCGATTACCTGCTCACGAAGGAGAAGTCGCTCGTCGAATCGGTGTTCACCGTGAACGGCTTCAGTTTCGCGGGCCGCGGCCAGAACTCGGGCCTCGTGTTCGTGCGGCTGAAGGATTACGGCCTGCGGCAGCACGCGGATCAGAAAGTGCAGGCGGTTATTCAGCGGATGTTCATGCACTATGGGGGCTACAAGGACGCGATGGTCTTCCCGGTCAATCCGCCGTCGATCCCCGAATTGGGCACGGCTTCGGGTTTCGACTTCGAGCTGACCGACAACGCGGGCCTGGGCCACGACACGTTGATGGCCGCGCGCAATCAATTGCTGGGGATGGCGGGCAAGGATCCGACGCTCATGGGCGTGCGGCCGAACGGGCTCAACGATACGCCGCTGTTAAAGGTCGACATCGATCGCGAGAAGGCGCGGGCGCTCGGTGTGTCGCCGCAGGCGATCGACCAGACTTTCTCGGTGGCATGGGCGTCGCAATACGTGAACAACTTCCTCGATACGGACAACCGGATCAAGAAGGTGTACGTGATGGCCGACGCGCCGTTCCGCATGTCGCCTGAAGATATGAGCAAGTGGTACGTGCGCAATACATCGGGCACGATGGTGCCGTTCACCTCCATCGCATCGGGGCATTGGACCTTCGGTTCGCCGAAGCTCGAGCGCTACAACGGCATTTCGTCGATGGAAATCCAGGGCTCCGCGGCGCCGGGAAAGAGTACGGGCCAGGCGATGCAGGCGATGCAAAAGATCGCGGCGAAGCTGCCGGCCGGGATCGGCTACTCATGGACGGGGCTGTCGTTCCAGGAAATTCAGTCGGGCTCGCAAGCGCCAATTCTTTACGGTGTATCGATTCTCGTCGTGTTCCTGTGCCTGGCGGCGCTTTACGAAAGTTGGTCGATTCCGTTCTCGGTCATCATGGTCGTGCCGCTCGGCGTGATCGGCGCACTGCTGGCCGCCACGCTGCGCGGGCTCGAAAACGACGTGTTCTTCCAGGTCGGCCTGCTGACGACGGTGGGTCTCTCGGCCAAGAACGCGATCCTGATCGTCGAGTTCGCGCGCGAGTTGCAGGAGAGCGAAGGCATGGGACCGGTCGAGGCGGCCATGGAAGCGGCGCGGCTGCGGCTGCGTCCGATCTTGATGACGTCGATGGCGTTCATTCTCGGCGTGCTGCCGCTTGCGATCAGCAATGGCGCGGGTTCCGCCAGCCAGCATGCAATCGGCACGGGCGTGATCGGCGGGATGTTGACGGCTACGTTCCTCGCCATCTTCTTCATCCCGATGTTCTTCGTCGTGATTCGCGCGAAGTTCGGCGGGGAAACGGAAGATGTCGATCAGGCGGCTCGATTGGCCGAAGCGCATCATGCAGCCCAAGCGCCGGGCCAGCACGAGAAAGAGAATGCCGATGAAGGACACTGAAATGACTCGATATTCCTTGATTGCGATTGCCGTGACGGTGCTCGCGGCCGGTTGCACCTTCGAGCCGAAGTACGAGCGCCCGGCCGCGCCGGTCGCGTCCGCATTCCCGGCCTCGGGCGTTTACGCGACGCAACCCGCGACCACCTCCGGCGATACGGCCCAAGGGCGGGCGGCTGTCGATATCGGCTGGCGCGAGTTCTTCTCCGATCCGCGTCTGCAGCAGATCATCGAGCTTGCGTTGGCAAACAACCGGGACTTGCGCGTGGCCGTGCTGAACGTCGACGCATCGCGTGCGCAATACCGGATCACGCGCGCACAGTTATTCCCGGCGATCAACGCGCAAGCCGGCAAGTCGGTGCAGCGCACGCCGAAGGACATGTCGCTGTTCGGTCAAACGCTCTCGCAGCAGTATCAGGTGGGACTCAATACCTCCTGGGAGATCGATTTCTGGGGGCGCATTCGCAGCCTGAAGGACCAGGCGCTCGAGAAATACCTGGCGACGGCGCAAGCGCGCAAGGCTGCCGAGATTTCGCTTGTCTCGCAGGTGGCGCAGCAGTACTTGCAGATGCTGGCCGTCGACGATCTCCTCAAGATCACCGACGACACGTTGAAGACGGCGGAATCGTCCTACTCGCTGACCAAACTGCAGTTCGATAACGGTACCGGCTCCGAACTTGATCTGCGTCAGGCGGAGACGATCGTCGAACAAGCGCGCGCGAATCGCGAAGCGCAGGCGCGTGCTCGGGCACAGGCCGAGAATGCGCTCGTGCTGCTCGTTGGCCAACCGCTGCCTGACGATTTGCCGGCCGGCCTGAGTCTCGGCGATCAGCGCTTGCTAACCGATATCCCGGCGGGCTTGCCGTCGGATCTGCTCACGCGCCGGCCCGACATCATGGAGGCCGAGGCAACCTTGCGCGCGGCCAACGCGAACATCGGTGCGGCGCGGGCGGCGTTCTTCCCGAAGATCTCACTGACGGGTTCTTTCGGCACGGAGAGCCTGACGCTCGGCGGGCTGTTCAAGCCTGGCTCGGCTGCATGGTCGTTCGCACCGCAGATCACGCTGCCGATTTTCGAGGGCGGGCAAAACCTGGCCAATCTCGATCTCGCGAGCGTGCAAAAGCGGATCGAGATCGCCAATTACGAGAAGGCGATTCAATCGGCGTTCCGCGAAGTGGCCGACGATCTGGCGGCGCGCAGCACGTACGACGCGCAGATCCACTCGCTCGAGCGCACGACGTTCGCGCAGTCGCGCACGCTCGATCTGTCGCAGCTGCGGTACAAGAACGGCGTGGACAGCTATTTGCAGGTGCTCACCGCGCAGACGAACCTTTATACGGTGCAGCAAGCGCTCGTGAGCGCGCGCGTGGCGCGGCTCGATAATCTCGTCGATCTGTATGTGGCGCTCGGCGGCGGCTGGATCGCGAACACGGGCGAGACACCGCGGCCGCCCGACGCGCCGGCGACGGTGGGGGCGGCTCAAGCGAGCGGGACGTCGTCCACGTCGACATCTCCATCGGCGAAGACGTCGGGCTGACGATCGGCGCAGTCACTCACTGGACAGAAAAACCGGCGAGCACATTAGGCTCGCCGTTTTTTTATTTGCGCCCAGGCGTGGTCTTGGGCGAGGGTTCAGCACACATTCGGGTCGGCGCACGTTCGCGAGCCATCTTGTAGCGCAGGGGCAGTCCCTCGACACCGTTCAATTGTTGTTGGGCCATGCTCACCTCGAGCATGTCGGGCCATATCTTGAAACCACTTCGAAAGAGCGACGCGCTGCCGTTGCAGCGCTCGACGCCTCGCTTGCGGAGGATTGAGTTTTGACGCCGGATGCCGTTTAAACAGGGTAGCGGTTTGTGGGGCCGTTAAACGAACCGAATGTAGAATCAATGTAGATACAAATAGCTTGCCATTTCGCCGGCGAGTGTCTGCAATGGATAAACATTCGGAGCATGATATGGAACTTAAAATTCAGAAGTGGGGCAATAGCGCGGCCGTACGGCTTCCCGCTGTGTTGTTGGAGCAGATCGGCGCGTCGGCTGGCAGTTCTCTGAATGCCGATGTACGGCCGGATGGCGTGTTGCTTTCGCCTGCGCGCCGAAAATATTCGCTGAATGAACTCGTTGCGCAATGCGACCCGAAGGCTCCGCAACCGGCAGACCTCGTTGCGTGGGGTGAAGTCAAGCCTGTGGGGCGTGAGGCATGGTGAGGCGCGTCAAGTTCGAGCGTGGCGATATCGTGCGGGTTAGCCTGAATCCGACAGTGGGTAAACAACAGCAGCGGGATTTCCGGCCCGCGCTGGTTCTGTCACCCGCCGCGTTCAACACGCTTGGCGTGGCGCTCGTTGCGCCGATCACGCAGGGCGGCGAATTCGCGCGATACGCGGGATTCGCTGTGCCGCTCTCGGGTTCCGGAACGGAGACGCAGGGCGTGGCGCTGGTGAACATGGTTCGCACGCTCGACCTTGAGGCGCGTGGCGCACGAAAAGTCGAGCGCGCCCCCATTGAAGTTGTCGAAGATGCGCTCGCTCGCCTACAAACCATTTTGGAATGACGGAAAAAGCGTGCGACTCGAAAACTATCCGGCGGGTACGCGAATTCGGATCGGCGGGAGGCTCTTCTGCAAGGAAGCGATCGGCACGTTCTGGAGAGTGAAGGGAAAAAAATCCGGACGGTCGTCCGCATGGCGTGAACTGAATCATCGAGGCACACGCGACGTTCAACATCGGCAACCGGCGTGTGGCTGTGCATGGCCATCGAACGGAGTGCGGCTGCACGCTGAATGGGAGCGTTACGGCCGATGCGGGCGGTTAGCGCACCGACTATCGTTAGTGCCTCAAAGCGCCAACCGCGGCGCCACATACGCCCCGTAGTCCGGCCCGACGCCCCACGATTGCACGGGAATCCGATAACCGCCCACGAAATGCCCTTCGATGTACTTCTGGCTGTCGCCGTACGATCCATCGACGTAAAACGCCGCGAACGCCACCACCGGCACGTAGCTGTGCGAATCGATCTGCGTGGCGACAGGCACGACGATCGTGACCCCCACCGGCACGTCGCTGTAAATCGTTGTCTTCACGCCGGGTTCGACCCAAATGTTGTCGCCGATCGCGATTGGCCCCGAATTGCCCGAGGCGATGAGCCCGCGCACGGTCGGCACATCGTTCGCATTGGTGAGGAACGATGTCCATTGCCCCGCCTGACACGTTCCGTTGTAGGTCTGTCCATTGCCGATCTGGAACTCGTACGGCTTGCCCGTCGAAGGATCGGTCATCGGCTCGTTCGTTTGCGCGTTCCAATATTGATTGAGCACGCATTGATCGATGACCATTGGAAAGAGCCCACCGGCGCCCACGGTGGACGGCGCGGCGGCGACCGCCACAGCCGTGGCGCTCGCGGGTGTGGTGAGGTAGTCGAGAAACCCACCGAGCAGCAACGTTACCGCACCGCCATTGGTGCTCGCGTTGCGCGTCACCGTCACTTGCACAGCCGGCACATCATAGTTGCCGGGCGTGATCGTCTTTGCTTCGAGCGTCGCAGGGGAGCCGGTCAGGTTCCAGTAGCCCGTTTGTACGCTCGCACTCGTCAATGTCACGCCATCCGATTTGTTCAGCGAGACGGCGGCGTTCGTCGCGCTGGCGGCATCCGGCCAGTCGGGGCCGCTGCTACCGGCGAGCAACTGCGATGCGCCTGCGAGCGCCGCCGCATCTGCCGCGTTCTGAAGTTCGTTGCGTGCCGTTGCGACACGCGGCATGTCCACGGCAAACGCACCGAAGGTCAGTAAGACCGGAACCGTCAGAACGAACCACAGCGGAACCGAGCCGCGTTGCCTGCGCAGCGAAGCGCCGTGGCTCGACGCGCGGCCGGCAGCACACGGCAAACGCCTATTCATAATTCATCACGGTCGTCGCGCTCACGGTGACGGGGCCCGTCAACGCGCTCATCGCCGAGCCTAGCACCAGCCCTTCATACGTGTAGGTCACCGTCACGGAAAGCGGACTACCGGGTGAGGTACCCGCCGGTTGTGCGACGCTGACGGTGGGTGTTGTGGCGGTTCCTCCGGTCACAAGGTTGTTGTGCGTATAGGAGAGCGCCACGTTTGCCACATCGCTCGCCGCCATCTGCGGAACACGTACCACCACGCCCGCGCGCGCAGCCTCTCGGCTGGCATTCGTAATGACGGCTTTGTCGCACAGGAGCAGGCTCGTATCGATGATGCCGAACAATACCGTCATCAAGAAAGGGAAGACGAGCACGAACTCGAGCGCCGCGACGCCGCGCGCATCGGACGCGAGATGCGCGAGCCGATTCATTCGCTGGCTCCAATCGGCGCGCTTTGCGGGAACGGCACGCGTTCGACATGCGCGATGTCGCTGCTCAACGTCGCAGCGCCGTGGGCGTTGGCGCTGGCCGAAGCCGAAGCCGAAGCCGAAGCCGAAGCCGAAGCCGAAGCCGAAGCCGAAGCCGAAGCCGAAGCCGAAGCCGAAGCCGAAGCCGAAGCCGAAGCCGGCGTCGTCCCAGTTCCCGTTACCGCCGCCGGGTCGGCCAAGCGCGCGCGCAGATCCTGGTAAAAGCGCAAGTTGTCCTCGGCCGACGCATCGGGCATGTCAGCCGTGAGAATCCGCTTGGCGGCTTCGCCATTACCGAGCAGGCCATAGGCGAGTGCGAGGTTTTCGCGCGCTTGCGCTGGTGCATCCGGTAGCCCCGCCACGTCGAGCAAGACGTTCGCGCCTTCGCGCGCATGCCCATCGAGAATGAGCGACAGCCCGAGATTGGTCTTCAGCCCTTGAACTTCGGGATGGCGCGCGAGTCCTGCACGATAGACGGCTTGCGCCTCGCCGTGGTGGCCTTGTAGATCCAGCGCGGCGCCGAGTCCTTCAGCGACAGCAGCGCTGTCGGGGTGCGTTTGAAGCAGGCGGCGATAGCGGGCGACGGCGTCGTCCAGGTGACGCTCACGCAACGCCACGCGCGCCAGTCCGAGTTGCGCGCGGGGATCGTCGGGCGCAGCCGCGGCTACCTGGCTGTAGAGCACACCTGCGCGCGCCAGATCGCCCGTCTGATAGATCGCATCGGCCAGTCCGAGCTCGGCCGGCAGTGAGTGCGGGTCGGCCTTCAGCGT
This sequence comes from Trinickia sp., assembly GCF_051961175.1. Classification (GTDB taxonomy): domain Bacteria; phylum Pseudomonadota; class Gammaproteobacteria; order Burkholderiales; family Burkholderiaceae; genus Trinickia. The sequence continues at coordinate 11,468 of NZ_JBQCDN010000045.1, forward strand.
GCGCTCGAACAGGGAAATCGCCAGCGTGGTGTCGCCGCTATCGAGCGCACTCTCCGCGATGCGCAGATCGGTGCTCTTGTCGGTCCCGCGCTCGGACATGACGGGCCGCGTTTGCACCTGCGGTCCGCCCGCGCAGCCGGTCAACAGGCCGCTGGCCAGCGTGCAGGCCGAAATCAGCGCAACGAGCAGACGTCGCGACGGCAAGACGATCGGATTCATGACACCTCCTACGGCCGATACGACCGGCAATCCATTCCATTCAATGCTGATGAAACACCGCGATGAGCCGGATGACGGCCGGCCCCGCCGCGATCAACGCGACTGTCGGCATGATGAACAGCATCATCGGCAGCGTCATCTTCGGCGCGAGCTTCGCAGCTTTTTCTTCGAGCGCGATGATTTGCATCGAGCGCTCGGTCCGAGACAGCATGCGCAGCGACTGCGTGATCGGCGTCCCATACTGCTGCGATTGCACGAGTGTCGTGACGAGCGCGCGCATCGAGGTGACGCCGATCCGGGCGGCCATCGCGTTGAGCGCCGCAGCGCTATCGCCGCCGATCTGCAGCTGATCGGCCGTCACCGAAAATTCGTCGGCGAGCGGCGGGCTGATCGTTCGCAACTCCGCCGCCACGCGTTTGATCGCGACGACGAGACTGTTGCCGGCGTTCGTGCAGATGACGAGCAGGTCCAGGGCGTCGGGCAGCGCAACCGAGATGGCGCGCTGACGGCGTTTGATGAGGTAGCCCAGCACGAACTCGGGCACCATCATGCCGACGACGAATGCCGCGGCCATCGCCAGCAACCGCATGACGAAGTAGCCGCCGATGCGCGGCAAGTGCGGGACGAGCACGATCGCGCCGAGTGCGACGCACGCCCCGCAGACGATCTTCAGTCCCGCGAGGATCGAGACGGCACGCGGCTCGCGAAAGCCGGCGCTGGCCAGCCGCATGGCGAGCTTGCCGCGCTCGGCGGCATCGATGATCGGCATCCGTTCGCCGATCGTCGCAACCTTATGCGCGAGCTGTTGCGGGACGTTTCGTTCCTGCCCCGGCGTGCCCGCGCGCGTCACGGCGTGCCGCGCCCGCTGTGCGATGCGCGAACGCACGCCGCGTCCATGCGCCACGAGCCATACCGTCGCGCAGGCCAGCAGCGCGACGAGCGCCAGATTCGTCCACATATCGGTCGCATTCATCGCGAGGTATCCAGGTTGGCGATCTTGCGGATCAGCGAGAGTCCGATCGTCATCAGCACGGCTGCGAGCACGAGCATCTTGTGGCCCGCGCGCGTATGGAACAGCAGCGACACATAGGGGCGATTGACGATGTACAGAAAGCCCATGATGAAGAACGGCACGCCGGAAATGATCTTGCTTGCGATGCGCCCTTCGGCCGTGAGCGCTTTCGTCTTCGCGCGGATATCGCGGCGCGAGCGGACGATGGCGGCCAGGTTCTCGAGCGTTTCGGCGAGATTGCCGCCCGTTTCCCGTTGCAGAACGAGACAGACGGCGAAAAAGGAAAAGTCGGCGAGTTGCAGCCGCTCGGCCGCTTGCTCGAGTACGTCTTTCACTTCCGCCCCGACGAGCAGCGCGTCGCCCATCGCGCGGAACGTCGAACGTACGGGCTCGTCGCTTTCGACGCCGGCCGTGCAGATGGCCTGCACAGCCGGAATCCCGGCACGCACCGCGCGGATAATGAGATCGAGCGTGTCGGGAAACGCAGCCAGGAAGCGCTGCTTGAAGCGGGCGATGATAAAAATGTACACCCCACGGACGGCGATGAGTGCGTCGACGAGCGCACCGAGCACGCGCGTCCAGAACGGCAGTCCCGCGAGCATGGCCGCGACGAACGAGGCAAGACCGGCCAGCACGGCCACCATGATGATGGTTCGCACGCCCGAGCGCCCCGCGATGGTTTCGATGCGTTGCTGCTTGGCGCGCAGCCACGTCTGCCATGCCGGTTCGTCGCCAGGACGGCGCTCGAGACTCACGAGTTGATGCAACGGCTTGGCGCCGCGCGCGGCCTCGTTGGTGGACGGGTTCGCCGCACGCGGGTCGCGCAATGCGGTGACGCGCTGGGCGATGCGTTGGGCAGGGTGCTTGCGCGCCATTTCGCGCAGCGAGCGCACGATGAGGCCCGCGACGACGATCGCGAAGAAGGAGCCTCCTGCGACGACGTCGGCGGGCGTCACGATTGCATCGCTCCGATCAATTGCTCCTCGAGGCCGTAATAGGCGGCGCGCTGAGCGAAGGCGGGGCGCAGGGAAGACGAATCAAAGGTGCCGCGCACTTGTTCCTCATAGCCGCCGGCGTTGAATCGGAACGCGAACAGGTCCTGCGTGATGACGACGTCGCCCTCCATGCCTGAAATTTCCGTGACGCGCGTGACGCGCCGCATGCCGTCGCGCATGCGTTCGATCTGCAGAATCATGTGGACGGCGCTCGCGATCTGACGACGAATCGAGATGAGCGGCAGGTTGCCGTTCGCCATCATCACCATGCTTTCCAGCCGCGTAATGGCATCGCGCGGCGTATTGGCGTGGATCGTGGTCATCGAGCCATCGTGGCCTGTGTTCATCGCTTGCAGCACGTCGAATGCTTCGGTGCCGCGCGTCTCGCCGAGGATAATGCGATCCGGCCGCATCCGCAGCGCGTTGCGCACGAGATCGCGCTGCGAGATGCCGCCCAGCCCCTCGCTGTTCTCGGGGCGCGTCTCGAGGCTTACGACGTGCGGCTGCTGCAGCTGCAGCTCGGCCGCATCTTCGATCGTCACGACGCGTTCGTGCGGATCGATGAAGTTCGACAGGGCGTTGAGCAGCGTCGTCTTTCCCGATCCCGTACCGCCCGAGATCACGATGTTCAACCGGCATGCACTGGCGATACGCAGCACTTCCACCATCGCCGGGGAGAGGTTGCCTTGCTGCGCCATACGCGCGAGCGTGATGTTGCGCTTGGCGAACTTGCGGATCGAGATCGAGGCGCCGCGCAGGGCGATCGGCGGCAATACGACATTGACGCGGCTGCCGTCCGCCAGGCGCGCATCGACGAGCGGGCTGCTTTCGTCGACGCGGCGTCCGACGGCCGCCGCGATTCGCTGCGCGACGTTGATCACATGGGCGTTGTCGCGGAACTTCAGCGGCGTGAGCTCGAGCCGCCCGCTGCGCTCGACGTAGACTTGATCGGGGCCGTTGACGAGGATATCGGTAACGCGTTCGTCGGCCAGCAGCGGCTCGATCGGTCCGACGCCGAACATATCGTTGAGCATTTCGTCGACGATGAGCCCTTGCTCGGCCAGCGTGATCGTCAGCCGTTCGCGGGCGATCGTTTCGGCGGCGATCTGCTCGATGCCCTCGCGCACTTGAGCGCGCGACATCATGAGCGCGGCCGACATGTTCATCGACGAAAACACCGCCGTGCGGATCAGCTTGAACGTGTCGGAGCGAATCAGCGCCTCGTGGCGGTCGGCCGGCAGCGGCGGCGCCGCGTCGCTCGCGTGGGCCGCGGCGTCGGGCGCGCTGCCCGCTGCGTTCACCGCGGCCGGTTGCCCTTTGATGTCGGGCACGCTCGCCGCAGCCGTCTTGTTCGAGCTTGGCCAGGGGGACGCATCCGCGTGCGCGGCGTGTCCCGCGGCAGGCGATACGGGCGCGAACGAGGGGGCGTTGCTGCGGCGTCCGAACATCATGCGGCGCTCCGCTTGCGCAGCAGGCGCGCATACCAGGGGGCAGGCGCTGCGACGTCAGGCGCCTCGGAGCCTGTGATGGCGTCGGCCAGCGCGACGACGGCGCGCGCGAACGCGGAGTGTTTGCCGTCGCCGATCGCCTCGCCGAGGTTTTCCGCGACGGCGAGCGTTTGTGGCTCGTACGGGAATTCATGCACCGACGCGCGGCCGAGCGCATGGACGAAGTCGGCCTGCGCGACGCGGCCGCGTACCGGCTGCTGGGCGTTGTTCAGCAGCACCGAAACGGCGGCGTCGGCGGGGCGGCCTTCGGCGAAGCGGCACAGCCGGGCGGTCTCGCGCGCCGCATGCACGGAACGATCCGCGACGACATGGATCGTCTCGCAGGCATCGAGCGTTTCGTCGACGAAGCCGCCCGCCCGCTGCGGCACATCGAGCACGACATAGTGGAAATGGTGCTTCAGGGCGGCGACGAGTTCGGCGACGGTCCCGGCGCGCAGCGCGAGGGGCTGCTCATAAGGCAGCTCCGCGGCAAACACGAACAGGCGGTCGCTCTGCGCGACCGCGGTTTGGTGGATGAGCTGCTGATCGAGCTGATGCGTGTTCTGCAGCAGTTCGGCCAAGCCGTTGCCCGCGACGATGCCGAGCATCGACGCTGCGGCCCCGCCATGCAGATCGAGATCGACGTAGGCGATGCGCCGGCGCGTCTTGTCGGCGAGGTGGCGCGCGAGCGCCGTGGCGATCGTCGTGACGCCCACGCCGCCGCGCGAGCCGATGAAGCCGATCGCCTTGCCCGCGCGTGCGGACGCGCTCGGATCGCTCGCGGTCATCGCGCGTTGCACGAGTTCGACAGTCAGCGGTTTGACGAGATAGTCCTGGACGCCCATCCGCAGCAGCGAGCGGAACAAGCCTACGTCGTTGCGATCGCCGACGACGATCACATTGACCGACGGATCGACGACTTCCGCGAGCCGCATCAGTTCGGAGACGGGCATCGACGCGCCCGATACGTCGACGAGCAGATGCCGCGGCGAATGCGGCAGGCCGCGCATCAATTCGATTGCGTCGTCGATGCCGCCGCGCGCGACATAGGCGTGCCCGATCCCCTGATCGAGCATGAGATTTTTGACCACCTCTTCGCTGCTCGCATCCGCGACGACGGCAATGATGCGGTCGGTCGAGAGCGGCTGTGCGCGGCGATTGGCGGAGCGCAGCTCGAATGCACCCATGACGGCTCCGTGACTAATGCGAGACCGACGTCGTCGTCGACGTCGGCTTGAGCGGTTGCGAGCGTCCTTCCTCATAGGCGCGCACCGCGCTGGCCCCGAGCGCCGCATCCGCGCCCGCATAGGGCACGGGGGCGACGAGGTCGGCCGGGCGGGCGAGCATCGCCGCGAGGTTCGAGTACGTGGCGCAGCCAAACGCGACGCCCGGACGGTGCCAGCCCGCATCGCTCATATGCGAGGGCTGATTCAACTGAGCACACTGCGGGGGGATGGCGCGGCCGCCGTCTTGCGCGGTGAAGCCGATGACGGAGTCGTCCGGCATGCCGAGCGGCGGATGGGCCGACATGCAACCCGCGAGTGAACCGAGCGCCGCGAGGAACGTGACCGTCGAAGTCAGATGGCGTATCAGGCGATTGCGCATGAGTCGGCTCCCATTCAGTAGACGAAGCCGGCCGCGCCGACCAGCCGGGGCCGGTCGCCGGCCAGCGGATCGAGGCCGAGCCCGCGTTGCAGCGCGTACTCGATGTCGCTGCTCGGACGCGTGACGCTGTCGAGCGCATCGTGCAGCCGGCCGGGCCCGACGGGTTGCACGATATAGGGCGTCACGATGACGACAACTTCCGTCTTGTTGTTCAGATAGTCCTTCGACGAGAACAGCTTGCCGAGGATCGGCAGCCGCCCGAGCCCGGGCAACTCGGAGAGCACGTCGCTGCTCTTGCTCTGCAAGAGGCCGCCTATCGCGAAGCTTTGGCCGCTCGAGAGTTCGACGGTGGTCTCGACGCGGCGCACCGTCAGCGCCGGCACTTTGATCGAGCCCGTCGTCACGCTGTTGGTCGGATCGATCTCGCTGACTTCGGGCCGGACCTTGAGGCTGATGCGATTGTTTGCCAGCACCGTGGGCGTGAAATCGAGCGAGACGCCATAGGGCTTGAACTCGATCGTGATCGCACCGGTCGTGTCCTGCGCGACGGGGATCGGAAATTCCCCGCCTGCCAGGAAGCTGGCGGTTTGGCCCGACATCGCCGTCAGGTTGGGCTCCGCGAGCATCGTGATCAAGCCTTCCTGATCGAGCGCATCGAGTACGCCGTCGATCGAGAAGTGCGACGTATGGAATCCGCCGAGCACCGAGAACGCACCGGACGGCGCGAGGTTGAACAGCTTCGAGGTGGGATCGAGGAACGCGCGGCCGCTGAACAGTCCCCCGACGAAGTTGCCGGCAGCGCCGAGCGAACTCCAGTTGATACCGAGCTGCTGAGTGATGTTGCGGTCGACTTCGGTGATGCGCACGCGCAGGTGGACTTGTATCGGCTGGGCGAGCGTCAGGCGGTTGACCAGGGCTTCCTGATCGTGCAGGTACGGTTTCAGGGTTTGCAGGACCGCATCCGCATCGGCCGCGCTCGGCACATGCCCACTGACCATCAACGAACCCGGTGCGCTCGCAATCGTCAAGCGCCACTGCGGAAAGCGCGCATCGAGCAGCCGCTGAATCGAGGCGGTGTCCAACGCAACGGTGATCGTCTTGCGCAGAATGGGGCGGTTGTTGGCGCCGAGCGCGAACAACGTCGTGGTGCCGGCCTTCTTGCCGAGGACGAACACGGTCTTGGGCGTTGGCACGTGCACGTCGGCCACATCGGGGTCGGCCACGAAGACGGCCACGGCCGCTTCGGGCAATTGCACCATCGCTCCGCCGCCGGCCGGCACGGTCAGCAGCCCGTCGTCGGTGGTCGAATCGCCGGCCAATGCGGCGCCCGGGCAGAGCAAGGCGACGGCGAACACAAGGCTGGCGAAGGCGGTCAGCGCGCGGCGAAGCGCGGCGTGGTGGCGGCCCAAGCGGATGCGGGTGACGTCGATCATGGGAAATCCTATGCAGCAGGACGAGCGGGCGGGGCCGGTGCCGCTTGTGCGGCGGGCGCGGGCTCGGGTGCCGACGGCGGCGCGCCGGCCGGCAACGGCGGCAGCGCGCCTGTCATATTGATTTGCAGTCCCAACGAGCGGGTACCGAGCGAATCGCTCTGTTTGGAGCCGCGATAGACGATGACCGACTGCTCGCTCGCGCTCGCGCGCCGTGCGACCGTATGTGTTTCGGCGTGCGGTGCGGGCGCCATCGCGCGCAGGCCGCGCGAGACGTCGCGTGCCCAGACCGGTTCGGTCTGCGGCTCGGTCACGTCCTCGGCCTGGCTCGCGTTGCGGTCGCGGGTAGCGAAGCTGCGCAGCGCCAACGAAAGCGAACCGAGATGAGCCGCTACCGTCACGACCTCGGCGCTGCGCGGCGTGACCTCGAAGGTGACGGTGCGCGCGCGCGAGTTCGCCTCGTTCGGTTTCTTGTCGTCGTCCTTGGGCCGCGTAAAGGCGGTGCCGACGGCGAGCACGCGGACGCGTTCGGCGATCGTTTCGGCTTCGACTGTTCGATCGGTCGAGCTCGTCGTCGCGCCAGGCGATGTCGAAATTTGCTGGGTTAGCAGGACATCGACATAGTCGCCCGGTTCGATGAGTCCCGCGTTGCCGGATACGTCGTCGATCGCGACCGAGATCGCACGCATGCCGGGTTTGAGCGCCGCGGCCAGGAATCCGGGCGAACTCGGCGAAATGACGTCGGCCGGCCCGAGGGGCGTGCCGGCATGAACGGCATGGCGCAGCAGGTCGCCCTTCAGATCGGCTTCGTCGGGTTGCCCTTCGACGAGGGCACCCGCGGGGGCATCGCCGCGCGGCACGTTTTTCCAGACGAGATCGCTGTCGCGCAACAGCAGGCCGTCGGGCAGGTCGGCCGCGGCGGCGCGGATGCGCACCATTGGCGCGGGCTTGGCGGGGCCGGGGCGGGAGGCCGCGACATACAGCGCGCGCAAGACGAACGCGCCGATCGCGGCGACCACGAGCAGGCCCACGAGTTTGAGAATATTTTGCATGACGACCGCGTTCCGTTATGTGAGCCGTACGGGGATCGAAAGCGCCGAGGCCGCGAGGTGCGGCGCGACCGCTTGGACGTGCGCCAGCGGCAGCCATACCGCGGCGACACCGCCAACGGCCAGCGCGACGCCGTACGGCACGCCGCGCGCGGGTGCGAGCCATGCGTGCGTCGGGGCGGCGGCGCGATCGCGCTGCATCCGGCCGATGGCGATCTGCGTGAGGCCGAGCATCAATCCAATCAACGAAACGATGAAGAAGACGGTCGTCGCGAGCGCGGGGCCGCTCCACAGAAACACGGCGCCGAACAGCTTGGCGTCGCCGCCGCCGAGCCACCCGAAGCGGAACAGCACAGCGGCCAGCACCAGCGCGCAAGCGCCTGCCGCAAGATGGGTTTCGAGGCCGAGGCGATTTTCCCCGGCGATCCATGCTTGCGCGAAATAAAGGATGGCGAATGCCGCGACGATTGCGTTGGGCAACCGCCGCCGGCGTAAATCGGAGACAGCCAGTGTGGCCAAGAGCGCGCAAGCGAGAGCATGGACCGGGAACATGAACGTATGCCTTTCGATCTACTGACGCCGACGCCGGCCGGGACGACTCGTTCGGCGTGACCGCCGAACGAGTTCAGTCGTCACCCATTAGTGCCCGTTCGTTTGAACGCTTGTGACGTGCGTGATCATGTTGTCGAACAGGGCCGGCAGACCGGTATTGCCACCGAAGATGGCACCCGCTGCCGCAACGGCCACGACGACGATGCCGGCCAAAACCGAGTATTCGAGTGCGCTGACGCCGCGCTCGTCGCGCGAAAGGAACCGTACGAAGTGCAACATTATTAGGACTCCTCAATGAATAACGAAGGGCCGACCGGCCACTTTCGCAACGGGATGGGAGATCAAAGGCTCCCAAATTTGTTTACGGCAATCGTTTGCGCGGGTTTAGGCCGATCCGTAGAAGTCCTGAATATCTGTCTGGCTGATGTTTCGTATGAACAATGATGACGTGGTTAAAACGGAGGCTGAGAGCCAAGCGGGATAAGGGTTTGCGGCGGTCCAGGCAGGCCTGGCTCGAATCGTATGACTTGTCGTGCCTAAGCGTAAACGATAGTCAGTTCTACTAAGGATTAAGTACGATTACTGAACTCGCCCCCTCGAGCCGGGTCGTCGAGGGGCGCTCGTCATCCTCGCAATAAGCTTTCAGTTTCGCTTTCGTTTTCTTTCGCGCTCGATACGCCGTTGAAAATGACATTGAGCAGGACACCCGAGGCCGACGCGGGCGATCGCCACGCCGACGCGCGGCTTTTCGACGCAGGCATCCTCGCGAATCACGTGCTGGCATTCGCTGGGCGGGCCCTGGCGTACCGGTTTGGTGATCAGGTCGTGCTAGGATCGAACGATCGTAAGCAATCGCTGCCGCGGGACGTCCCTGTGCGAGTGATCGCTTCGTACGCGCCACCCGGCGAGCGAGCCGACATGCCCATCCATTACCTGCGCGCCTTTACGAATCCCGAGCGCACCGACGAAGCTAATCGCCGGCTCGGGCGTTCGCTGGCGTTCGTTGCCGGCGCGGCCAACGCCGGCGGGTTTCTAGCGGTCGGCCAATACACGTCGCATATGTCGGGCGTCGTTTCCTCGTTGGCCGATTCTCTGGCGCTGGGCGAGATCGGGCTGGCGGGGGCATGGCTGGCGTCGCTTTTATCCTTCCTGTCCGGCGCGGCCACATCGGCTGTCATGATCAATTGGGGCCGACGGCGCGCACTGCGCAGTTTGTACGCGATGCCGTTAATGCTCGAGGCCGCATTGCTGCTGATCTTCGGCTTTCTCGGGTCGAACCTGGAAACCCATCGCGTGCTGTTCGTGCCCGCGACGGTCGCGCTGCTGTGCTTCGTGATGGGCTTGCAAAACGCGATGATCACGAAGATATCGAAGGCCGAGATTCGCACGACGCACGTCACGGGCCTTGTCACCGACATCGGGATCGAGATCGGCAAGCTTTTCTACTGGAATGGCCCGCGTGCCGCAGCAAGCAGGGACCCACAGCCCGTGAAGGCTGACCGTCAGCGCCTCGCGTTGCTCGCGTCGCTGCTGGCCGCGTTTATATGCGGCGGCCTGGCCGGTGCACTGGGCTTCAAGTACATGGGCTTCGTCTCCACGGTGCCGCTCGCAACGGTGCTTGTGGCGCTCGCGGCTGTCCCGCTCGCCGACGACATGTTCGGTCAACGTTTCTGACTCCCCGGGGCGCAAGAAGCCCTGGACCCATGACACTCAAACCTGCTTGACCAGCCCCTCGTACTGCGCGACGACGGGATCCGTCGTCACCAGCGCAATGCCTTCGGCCATCGATTGCGCGACGAGCATCCGATCGAACGGATCGCGATGAAGCGGCGCCAACCCTTTCAGCGACGTGACATGCCGGTGCGTGATGGGCAGCTCGACATAGCCGTTATCGACGAGCCCGCGGCGCAGCAGCCGCGGATCGACCCGGAAATCCGCGCGCCCCAGATCGCTCTTGATCGTCACTTCCCAGAGGCTCGCCGCGCTGAAGAGCAGGGTGTTGTCTTCGTCAGCGATCAACGATCGGGCGCTGGCCGAGAGCCGCTCCGGCTGCCCGGCGGCCCACAGCAGCAAATGCGTATCGAGCAGCAGCTTCACGTATCGGCTCCTCCGAAGAGATGTTCGATTTCACCGGCGCCGATGCGGTCGAAATCATCGGGGACGAGGATTTCACCGGCGAGAAACCCGAGTCGCCGACGCTGTTCGGACCGGGGCGCATCGAGCGAAACGACTTTGACGAGCGGCTTGCCCGCTTTGGCGATGATGAACCCCTCCCCGAGAGCGGCGCGATCGACGAGCCGCGACAGGTGGGTTTTTGCTTCGTGGATGTTCACAATTTCCATGGCCGTTTGTTAGGGTGGACTAAGTTTCGTTAGTTTAGTCCAAATTTGCAATAGACCGTTCGGCCAACCGACTCTTTCGCACCGCACCATCGAAAATGCCGTCCGTGCCTTGACAGGCCCCGACGCGTGTCCGATCATTCGATCACAAATAGAGCAATTGCTCGTTCGATGAGCGATCGCTCGCATCGACGGCGGCAATACGTTGAGCCGAATACGAACCGCGTTTCGATAAGAAGCGCATCCGCAGTTCCATCACAACGTACAAGACTTAAGGAGACAAGCAATGCAACGCAATGCTCGACTGACGCGGCGCGCGCTCGCCGCAGGCGCGCTCGCGCTGAGCGCGATGGCGGCGCTGCCGGCGTCGGCCGCGACCATCACGATCGCGGTGGTGAACAATCCCGACATGATCGAGATGAAGAAGCTGTCGTCGGATTTCGAGAAGAGCAATCCCGACATCAAGCTGAACTGGGTCGTGCTCGAAGAGAACGTGCTGCGCCAGCGCGCCACGACCGATATCACGACGAAGAGCGGCCAGTTCGATGTGATGATGATCGGCGCGTACGAAGCGCCGCAGTGGGGCAAGCGCGGCTGGCTCTCGCCGATGACGAACCTGCCGGCGAGCTACGACGAGAAAGACGTCATCAAGACAGTGCGCGACAGCCTTTCTTCGGGCGGCACGCTGTTCGCGCTGCCGTTCTACGCCGAAAGCTCGATGACGTTCTACCGCAAGGATCTGTTCGCGGCGAAGGGGCTCACGATGCCGCCGAAGCCCACCTACGGCCAGATTGCCCAATTCGCCGACAAGCTGACCGACAAGAACGCCGGCGTCTACGGCATATGCTTGCGCGGCAAGGCGGGGTGGGGTGAAAACATGGCGTACTTGACCACCCTCGTCAACACGTTCGGCGGCCGCTGGTTCGACGACAAATGGCACGCGCAACTCACCTCGCCCGAATGGAAGAAGGCCGTCAACTTCTATGTCGATCTGATGAAGAAGGATGGTCCCCCGGGAGCGAGCTCGAACGGCTTCAACGAAAATCTGACGTTGATGTCCTCGGGCAAGTGCGCGATGTGGATCGATGCGACGGTTGCAGCCGGCATGCTCTATAACAAGAATCAATCGCAGGTGGCCGACAAGATCGGCTTCGCCGCGGCGCCGACCGAAGTGACGCCGAACGGATCGCATTGGCTGTGGGCCTGGGCGCTCGCCATTCCGAAGACGTCCAAGCAACAGGACAACGCCAAGAAATTCGTCGAATGGGCGACGAGCAAGGAGTACATCCAGCTCGTCGCGAAGGATGAAGGCTGGGCGTCGGTGCCGCCGGGTACGCGCGAATCGACGTACAACAACCCGAGCTACGTGCAGGCTGCACCGTTCGGCGAGTTCGTGCTCAACGCGATCCGCACGGCCGATCCGAATCACCCGACGGCCAAACCCGTTCCCTACACGGGCGTGCAATTCGTTGGCATCCCCGAATTCCAATCGTTCGGGACGGTGGTGGGCCAGAGCATTTCGGGCGCCCTTGCCGGACAGATGACGGTGGATCAGGCGCTGACCGCGGGCAATGCCACGGCGGACCGCGCGGTGCGGGAAGCCGGCTACCAGAAGTAAAGTGAGCCGGGGGACGATGCGCGTCGGGCGCATCGTCCGCCAGCGGGCCGGGTTCTACGGCCCGCGCTCGACGCCGCCCACGCGGACGGCGTCCGACCGTTCAGGAGTCCGAAACGATGGGACATCTTCATATGCCGCTCTCGCACGCCGCTGAGCAAGACGCGCTGCCGACGCCGGAGCGGCGCGCCGCCTCGACGCGCTGGCTCGCCGCACCTTCGGTTGCGGTCCTCATTTTATGGATGACGATACCGCTCGCAATGACGATCTGGTATTCGTTCTCCCGCTACAACCTGCTCCACCCTGACGCCAAAGGTTTCGCGGGCCTCGACAATTACCGCTATCTCGTCACCGATCCCGCGTTCGGTCCGTCGATCGTTCATACGCTGCAGCTGATCGGCTCGGTACTCGTCATTACCGTTGTCGGCGGCATCCTGATGGCCGTGATCTTCGATCGCAAGTTCCCGGGACAAGGCATCGCGCGCATGCTCGCGATCGGCCCGTTCTTCGTCATGCCGACAGTCAGCGCGCTGATCTGGAAGAACATGATGCTGCATCCGGTGTACGGCGTCGTGGCGGCCGTCATGCGCTCGTTCGGCATGCAGCCTGTCGACTGGTTCGCCACCTATCCGCTTTCGGCGATTACCGTCATCGTCGCGTGGCAGTGGCTGCCGTTCGCGTTCCTCATTCTCTTCACGGCGATCCAATCGCTCGACGAGGAGCAAAAGGAAGCCGCGCGTATCGACGGCGCCGGCCCGGTCGCGATGTTTTTCTACATTACGCTGCCGCACCTGCGGCGGGCCATCTCCGTCGTGGTGATGATGGAGACGATCTTTCTGCTGTCGATCTTCGCCGAAATCTATACGACGACTTCGGGCGGCCCAGGCACGGCCACGACGATTCTGTCGTATTTGATTTATGCGCTCGGCTTGCAGCAGTTCGATGTCGGCCTGGCATCGGCGGGCGGCATTCTGGCTGTGGTGCTGGCGAACATCGTCGCATTCTTCCTCGTCCGCATGCTCGCGAAGAACCTTAAAGGGGAGTACGAAGCATGAGCCATCCCACCGTATCCGCCGCGCCGTCGTTGCGCGCGTCATCGTCCGGGCTCGATGCCGTCAAGCGCGCCGTGCCGGTGGCGCTGGCCTGGCTGATCGCGCTCGCGCTGTTCTTCCCGATCTTCTGGATGATGATCACGGCGTTCAAGACGGAGCGCGACGCCTATTCGATGTCGTTGTTCTTCATGCCGACGCTGGACAGCTTCCGCGAAGTCTTCGCACGCAGCGATTACTTCCTATTCGCCCGCAATTCGATCTTGATTTCGGCGGGCGTGACCGTGCTGTGTCTGCTGCTGGCCGTGCCGGCCGCTTATACGATGGCGTTCTTTCCGACGCGGCGCACGCAAAGCCTGCTGCTTTGGATGTTGTCGACGAAGATGATGCCGTCCGTGGGCGTGCTCGTGCCGATCTACCTGCTTTGGAAGAATGCGGGGCTGCTCGATACGGTTTCGGGCCTCATCATCGTCTATACGCTGATGAACCTGCCGATCGCCGTGTGGATGGCGTTCACCTACTTCAATGAAATCCCGCGCGACATCCTCGAAGCGGGGCGTATCGACGGCGCGGCGACGTGGCAGGAAATCGTCTACCTGTTGATGCCGATGGCGCTGCCGGGGCTCGCATCGACGGCCCTCCTGCTCGTCATCCTGTCGTGGAACGAGGCGTTCTGGAGCATCAACCTCTCGAGCTCGAATGCCGCCCCGCTCACGGTGTTCATTGCGTCGTACTCGAGCCCCGAAGGCTTGTTCTGGGCGAAGTTGTCGGCGGCGTCGCTGCTGGCTGTCGCGCCGATTCTGCTCGTGGGCTGGTTGTCGCAGAAGCAGCTTGTGCGAGGCCTCACGTTCGGAGCCGTCAAATGACGGCGCACGGGATCGGAGCAGGGGAGCTGCGGCGCGACCGGGTGCTGATCTGCGATTGCGACGGCGTGCTGATCGACAGCGAAGCCGTGGCGGCAAAGATGCTCGTGCGCGAACTGCAGGTGTGCTGGCCGCATGCCGACGTCGAACCGGTCGTCATGCCGCTGCTTGGGTTGCGCATCGAACGGGTGCTCGAAGCGAGCGCCGCTGCGCTCGGCGAATCGCTGGCGCCGGCACAGATGGATGCGATCCGGCGCAGCGTGGAAGCGGCGGCGCAGCAGGCGCCCGTCGTGGCCGGCGTCGAAGCGGCGCTCGCGCAAATCGGGTTGACCAAAGCCTGCGCGAGCAACAGCTACACGGCTTATGTCGCGGCCGTGCTGGCGCGCACGGGGCTCGATCGGTTCTTCGGCTCGCGCGTGTTTTGTGCGGATCGCGTACCGCGGCCGAAGCCGGCGCCCGATATCTATATCGCCGCGGCCGATGCCCTGGGCGTGTCGAGCGCGGCCTGCCTCGTCGTCGAGGACAGCGTCACGGGTGTCGCAGCGGCAAGCGCCGCCGGGATGGTCGTGCTCGGTTTCGCGGGCGGCACGCACGCGGAGCAGGTGGGGGGCGCGCACACGCAGGCGCTCCTGCAAGCGGGCGCGCAGCAGGTATTCGACGATATGCGCGCATTACCCGCGCTGGTCGATCAATGGATGACCGATGCCGCCGATTCGGTGCGCACGGCGATGAATGGGAAAGGAGACGCATCATGGCAAGCTTGACGCTGCGCGGTATCGCGAAACGTTATGAGACGCACGAGGTGTTGCGTAACGTGAACCTCGACATCGCCGACGGCGAGTTCGTTGTATTCGTCGGGCCGAGCGGTTGCGGTAAATCCACGCTGCTGCGGATGATTGCCGGGTTGGAGGAAATCAGCGGCGGCGAACTGCTCATCGATGCCGCACGCGTGAACGATGTCCCGCCGGCCAAGCGCGGCATCGCGATGGTGTTTCAGTCTTATGCGCTCTATCCGCATATGTCGCTCTACGACAACATGGCGTTCGGCCTGAAGCTCGCCGGGGCGAAGAAGGCCGAGATAGACGATGCCGTGCGCAATGCGGCGAAGATCCTGCACATCGATCATTTGCTGGATCGAAAGCCCAAGCAGCTATCGGGCGGGCAGCGTCAGCGGGTGGCGATCGGGCGCGCCATCACGCGCAAGCCGAAGGTATTTCTGTTCGACGAGCCGCTGTCGAACCTCGACGCCGCCTTGCGCGTCAAAATGCGGCTCGAATTCGCCCGGCTGCACGACGAGTTGAAGACGACGATGATCTATGTCACGCACGATCAGGTGGAGGCCATGACGCTGGCCGATAAGATCGTCGTGATGTCGGCGGGCAACGTTGAACAAGTCGGCAGTCCGAATCGTCTTTACCATGCGCCGGCGAACCGGTTTGTCGCCGGCTTCATCGGTTCGCCGAAGATGAATTTTCTCGAAGGGGTCGTAGAAGAGGTCTCGGGCGACGATATACTCGTGCGGTATGCCACGGGCGAGACGCAGCGCGTGGCGGTGGAGACGCGCGGCACGGCGTCATCGGGTGCAAAGGCGCTGGCGCGGGGTGCGCGCGTGACGGTCGGGATTCGGCCCGAGCACTTGCATGTGCAGCCGACGGCCTCGGCGGGCGGGGCGCCCGTATCCGGCGTGGCGGCGCGCACGACGGCGGTCGAGTCGCTGGGGGACGCCGCCTATCTGTACGCCGAAGCGCCTGTGGCGGCGGATGGTCTCATCGCGCGCATTCCCCCGTTGGAGCGGCACGAACGCGGCGAATCGCTCGTGCTGGGGGCCGACCCGGAGCATTGTCATCTGTTCGACGAAGACGGGCAGGCTTACGACAGGAAGATCGTGGAGGTATTGTCGGCGGCGTGAAGCGGGGCCGCTCGTACGCTCACTTCATGTCGCGCGCGACACGAAAGCCGTTCGCCGTATAGCGGACATTGGCGTCGTATTTGAAGCGCGTCGACGACAACATGTAGTTCGCGCCGTCGAGCCACGAGCCACCCCGTATGACATGCGACTGGCAATTCGGCTCGTTCCATGAGCGACCGTCGACGGGCGCATTTTTGTAGGAGCTGTGCCAGCAGTCGCTGACCCACTCCCAGACGGCCCCGCCCATGTCGTAAAGACCGAACGGATTGGCGGCGAACGTGCCGACGTTGGCCGGCCCCTCCTGATGCCAGGGCTGCCCGCAATCTTTGCAGTTCACCTTGCCGGTGCGGAAATCGTCGCCCCACCAGTAGCGCGTCGTCGTGCCCGCGCGTGCCGCGTATTCCCACTCGGCCTCGGTCGGTAGCCGATACGGTTTGCCCGCGATCTTCGTCAGCCAGGTCAGGTACCGCTGCGCGTCATCCCAGCTCACGTCGTGCACGGGCGCGTTCGGCGCATGGCTCTCGTCGGTCGTGAGCGGCGCACAAGCAGAGGCGGCGACGCAGGCGTTCCATTGGGCGACCGTGACGGGATAACGCGCGAGCGCAAACGGTTGGCCGATCGCCTCGGCGTGGGCGGGCCGCTCCGAGGGATCGCTGTGGTTGTTGCCCATCTCGAACTTCCCGGGCGCAATCGCAATCATGACCGGGCACGCCGCGCAGTCCTTGATCTCGTGATCGGCCGGTGGCGGCGTCGATGTCGGTGCGGCTGAGGTGACTGCCGACGAAGGCGGGTGCGGCGCCGCCGGTGCCGGGTTGGCCGATGCCGCCGGAGGGCGCATGCCTGGCGAGGCGGCCGGTCCGTGCACGGCGGGCGGGGCTGTTTGACTTTGCGCTTTGGCGGCCGGCGGCGCCGAGCCCGCCGTTGCGGCGCGCAGCCTCGCGATGCGCGCCTTCGCGAGCGGCGCGAATCGGCCGTCAGGATAGGCCTTCAGATAGGCCTCGTAATCGCCCGCATAGTTGCTGTCCTTGATCGACGCCCAGAACGTGAGCTCGTACTGTTCCGAGCTGTCCTTCGGCAGCACGCCGGCGACGCACGGAACCGACCCGGCCGAGAAAATCGATACGAAGATCAATGCAACCTGGCACAGACGCATGAGGCTTTGGCGCATGCTGGATCTCCTCGTTACGGCACCCGTATTGCCGGGTTCGTTCAATGTCCGACACCGACAGTTTGTGGGCCAGGAACAACCGGTGGTCTGTGCGCAAACACACGGTACCCGCCTGTGCCTCCGGGTGACGATAGGCTTCTTGTCGTCACCCGCGCGCAACGCCGGTGCGCCGCTTCTTGCGCTCCACGTTCCACGTTCCGCGTTCCGTATTCTCGCGGCGATGCTGCGCGGCACGACACAGCGAACCGCCCAAAGGAGAGGGCCATGCGCAGACGAACGATGCTCATCGTGTCCGCAACGGCGCTTATCGTGCCGCGCCTGTCGGTCGCCGGGCCCACGCCTTCGCCGCCGGGCGCCGAGGAATACATCATCTGGCCGTACGACGGGGCGACGATCACGGGCGGATTCTGGATACGGATGGGACTGCGCAACATGGGCGTATGCCCGAAAGGCATCGATAAACCCCAGGCTGGACACCATCACGTACTCGTCGATACCGACTTGCCGCCGATGGATCAGCCGATTCCGTCCGATCGGAACCATCTGCATTTCGGCGCCGGGGAAACGGAGGCCCGCCTCGAACTGCCGCCGGGTAAGCACACGCTGCAGTTGCTGCTTGGCGACCACAACCATGTGCCGCATAACCCACCCGTGTATTCCAACAAGATCACGGTGACCGTGCGCTGAGCAGAGGGAAATCATGAACAGGAGATCGGCGCTTGCCGCTGCCGGGGCGTTGCTGATATCGGCCCGTGAGGTCCTCGCGGGACCCACGCAGGCCGATCCGAGGGCGATGGTCTATATCGGTTGGCCCAACGATGGCCAGCGCTTGCCGGCCGGCAAGCCGTTCAAAGTCTGGTTCGGGCTGCGCTACATGGGCGTGGCGCCGGCCGGGGTCAAGTTCCCGAACACGGGGCATCACCATTTGCTCGTCGATACGGAGTTGCCGCCGTTCGACGAGAAAATTCCGTCCGATAGAAATCATCTGCACTTCGGTGCCGGGCAGACGGAAACGATGCTCGATCTGCCGCCGGGCAAGCACACACTGCAATTGCTGGTGGGGGACGCCGATCACATTCCCCACAACCCTCCCGTGTATTCGAAGAAGATCACGATCTACATCCAGTGACTTTCCTCGCCGGCAACAGAGCGTGTTTGCCCGTGCCAGACACATGGCGCACGATCTGTTGCACGCAGCCCACCACATGCGTCTGACGCCCACGGCGATCGACGATCTCGGCGGCCCCCCTCAAATGCACCAAAGGCCGAACGGACAAGCGTTCGGGCGCTGCCGGCGCGTGGCGCTCGCGCACATGGCACACCCTATGCAGTATGAGGCCCGAGCGCGCAACACTGCAGCTCACCATCCTCGAAGTCTCAATGCTCACTCTTTTGGAGAACCGCCATGAAATCGCTGATGATCAAAGACCTCGACGTCGCCAAGGAACTCGATGGCCGTGCCATGTCCGCTGTGCGCGGCGGCCACGTGGGCCTCTACCCGCTGTTGCCGTACTATTCGCCCGTCAATGTGAGCAACACCACGAACTTCAGCGCCTCGCAACTGATCGGCCAAACCAACGACATCGTGAACAACACGGGCAACGACGTCGCCTTCGCCACGAATATCCATTCGACGGTGAACCCCTCGCAGAAGGCCAGCAACACGATCAACTTTTGATCGTCGGCACCGCCCGGCCGCCGCAACAGCGCGTCATTGCGTCACCGTTGCGGCGGTCCCGGCCTCCCGCAGCCGATTCCGCTGCCGCGACGCACCTGTCTCGGCTGCCGCCCCTCACTTGGAGTCAATCGTGGAAACGCTGACTGGTACGGCTCGTGCAGCGAAGCTTCGGACTCGCATCCGCTCGCGCGTTTCGCGCACCTCGCTCGCCGCCGCGGCGGCTTGCGCGATGTTGGTTTCCGGCTGCATGGATCTGAACGTCCCCGCCTATCAGCGCCCGGATACGCCTGCGAAAGCCGCGTGGGCGCATCTCGATCGTCCGGTGTCGGCCCCCGAGACGGTCGATCCGCAATGGTGGAAATCGTTCGAGGATCCTTACCTCGATGCGCTGATTCAAAAGGCCATTGCGGGCAACGTCGATATCAAGATCCTCGCTGCGCGCATCCGCATCGCCGGCGCGCAGATCGGCGAAGCGCGGGCAGGTGCGCTGCCGAGCGCCGATCTCGGGACCGGTGTCGACTTCGAGAAGACCACGGGACAGCGGCTCTCGAAAACAATCAATGTCGGCTCGCAGGTCAACTGGGAGCTCGACATCTGGGGCAAAGTCGAAAAAGGCGTGCAGGCGCAGACGGCCGAGTTTCATGCATCGGAGGCCGACTGGCGAGCCGGCTACCTGACGCTAGTGGCCGGCGTGTCGACGACCTATTTCCAGATTCTGCAGTTCGACGATCAGATCGACGAGGCGCGTCGCACCCTCGAGAAGAACGCGCGGATCCTGGTCATCTACCAATCGATGGCCGCCAACGGTGTCGCGCCGCAGACTGAAGTATTGCGGCAAAAGGCCGAGATCAACGGATTGACGAACGAATTGATCGAACTGCATCGCTCGCGTGACCTTGCCGAGAATGCGCTGGCGACCCTCGTAGGCGTACCGGCCGGCGAATTCAAGGTGCCCACCGGGCATTTGCGCGAGCGCACGACGTTGCCCGAAGTGCCGATGGGGCTGCCGGCGCGCTTGCTGGAGCGGCGGCCCGACGTCGTGGCCGCGCAGTTTCGCGTGCTCGAATCGTACGACGCGATCGGTGCGGCGAAGCTGGCGCAATTGCCGAGCATTAGTCTCACCGGGCGCGGCGGCACGGCGGCTTTTTCGCTCGGCGATCTGTTCAAGGCATTCACCTTCAGTTTTCTGCCGAGCATCGATCTACCCATGTTCGATCCCAACGTAAGGGCGCATATCAAGACGACCGAAGCGCAGGCCGAGCTCTCTCGACAGCAGTACCGGCAAACGGTATTCGCGGCTTTCGAGGAAGTCGAAAATGCACTCGTCGATCTCGATGCGCACAAGAAGCAACGCGCCGAACTCGCTCAGCAGAACGCGCACTTGCGTGTCGTCGCCGCGCAGGTCGAGGCGCAACTGAAGGAGGGCGTCGTGTCGCAGCTCGACGTGCTCGAATCGGAGCGCTCGCTCGCGGCAGCCGAACTCGCCCTCGTCGCCAATCATCAGCAGATTCTCACCGATACGGTGAAGCTCTATAAGGCGATCGGTGGCGGCTGGCCGTCCGTCGCCGTCGAGAACGCACGCAATGCGGCTGCAAGCACCGATACCGCCGCGCAATGACGACGAACGCACAGACGTGGAACGCGCATCGTGGCGCCATAGATCTCTCGACGCACGGCGGGCAAGACCGCCGGAACGGATTGACTGCCATGTCACGTCGCCTACACTTTTTTCACGCCGCCGATCAAGCGGCATCTTCGGCATTCTTCATACGGAGCCGAGCACGCTGAGCGATCCGGGTGCAGTCCCGTATCCTCTTGCAGGTCTCGAATCATGTCCACCGACGACATACCGATTGCCGAGATGCGCGCCCCGCTCGCGCGACGATTCGATGTCGTGCTCAAGCCGGTCATGCACCCGGAACTCGGCGACATCCGCGTCGAGCGCGAGCTGTTCGCTATCGGTCGAGCCGAGACGCCGTTCGCCGGCCTGCGTGCCGATATCGCCGCCGAACTCTCCCGCCGCCATGCGAAGCTCTTTTTCGAGCAGGATGCAGCCTACGTCGCGGACCTCGGCAGCAAAAACGGCACGACGGTCAACGGCGAGGCCGTTCGCGGCATGCCACGGCAGCTACGCGACGGCGACGAGCTGCGCCTCGCCGGCGTGCTGGGCTATCGCGTTCGATTCGAGCCCCGTGCGGGAGGCCCCTGCGCGGACGACACTTCGTCGATTGCGGTGACCCTGAAGCCCGAGCGCGACGATCTCGGTCTCGAGACGATCGTCGTCACGCGTTTTCCGTTTCTCGTCAGCAAGACCGACGAGACATTCGCACGCTATCGAGATGCCTTCCCGCATCAAGTCAACTATGTGTCGCGCCGGCACGCGATCGTCTTCGTCGAGGATGGAGCGGTATTCATCGAAGACCTCGACAGCACGAATGGGACGTTCGTCGACGGACGACGCCTCGACGCCGGCGCCGTTGCGATCGGAGAGGGAACGCGGATCGCATTCGGCGGCAATCATTTCGTCTATCGGGTGAGTATCGATCGAGGCGCGACGGCCGAGCCGACCGTCACGCAGGGGCATGCGCAGCGGGCGCCCTGTGCCGACGCCACCGACGCCACCGACGCCACCGACGCCACCGACGCCACCGACGCTGACACTGGCGGGGCGCAGCCGGTCCCCCCGCAGCCTCTGGGCAATGTCGAAGACCATACGACTTTTATCGCCGCGCCGCATTCGTTTCTGGACATCTATTGTGTCGACGCTGCAAGCCATGACGAAGACGAAGTGAATCCCGAAGCCGATTCGCAGGAGGCCGAGCCTGTTCGTGGCGCGCTACACCGCCGAATGGGGCGCCTCGGGTATTTCATCTCCGAATTGAGTGTGGCCCTCGGTGGCTCCGCCGAGCCTGATATGCGGCGCGTGACGCGTTGGGCAAGCGCCGCACTCGTGCTGCTCGTCGTGCTGGCGGCGGCGCTGTATCTGCGCGGTGCACCGCAACGCGAGATGCAATCGCTGCTCGCCTCGCAGCATTTCGAGGAGGCGTCGCAGCTTGCCGATCGCGATCTCGCGCGGCATCCGGGCGATGCGCAGTTTCGCGCCGCGGGCACCGAGGCCGCGATGAAATGGCTCGTGCCGCGGTGGGTCGCCGCGCTGGCCGCGCACGACTTCGCGGGCGCGCGTGAGCGCGTGGCGGCTTTGACGGCGCTGAGTCGCCACAACCCCGACATCGCGCCGCTGGCGCGCATGATCGGTTGGATCGGCGACCTCGATGCGTACTGGTCGGCACGCGGCGGCGCCGATGCGCCGATCCGCATTTACCGCGACGAGCCCGTCATCCGATCATTGATTGCGCGGTGGAACGACGATGCGGACGCGCACCAGCGCGAACTCGATCAGATCGTGTCATACGTGCCTGCGTTCGGCGATGCTTACGCCGATGCACTCAGTCACCTGCGTCAGCTCGAAAGCGACGACGCTGTCTACGTCGCGGCGCTCGATCGCTTGAAAGCCGCAATCGAGGCTGCATTGAACGAAACGCACGACGATCAGCTCGAGGGGCTGCCTGCGATCCTCGCCGACTACGGGGAACGGTACCCGCGTCTCGCCGGGCTCGACGACGTACGCGCCGATCTGCTGCTCTATCGACGGATCGAAGAGCAAGCCCGCGCCGGCCACATGCAGGCCGTGGCTGACGCGTTGCGATCGGCCCACTTTGCGACGCCGCCGTTTCGAGCGCACGCGGCCGGCCTGGCGAAGCTCGCGGCCGCATCGCAGGGGAGGACGCCGTGAGCACGACATCGGGGCCGTCGCGGCAATCGGATCTCAAGCCGCTTACCGAAGCGCTCGAGGATCACAGCGCGGAAGGCATTGCGATTCTCGTCGAGCAGCCGCGCCGGCTCATCGAGCTGACCGTGGTGACCGTTGCCTCGCTCGTCATGGCCGCACTGCTCTGGTCGTTCGTCGGGCGGGCCGACGTGATCGTATCGGCCGCCGGCGCGCTCGCGCCCGAATCCGAGGTTCGCCGTATCTATGCGCCCGTCGACGGCGAGCTGGCCGACATCTACGTCGCGGAAGGTCAGCCGGTGAAGAAGGGCGACGTGATCGGCCGCCTCAATGCGCGCGGTGCGATCGAAGCGGCGACTAATGCGCTCGATGCGCGGCTGAAGCTCGAGGATGCGGAGCGCGACTGGGCTCAGTTCCCGCAGAAGAAGGCATTGATGGAGCGGCAGGCCGAGGCATTGAAAGCGCAGATCGCCTCTGAAGAGCATCAGCAGGAGACTCGCCTTGCCGAGGGCACGAGCAAGCTCGAGCAAGCCCAGAAGGCGCAGCTGGATGCGGCGCGAAGCAATATCGACAACGCCGTGCGCGCGCGCGATCTGGCGCGAGACGAAGCGCAAAAGTTCGAGCGGCTGCTTGCGCTCCCCGGCGGCGGCGGCGTATCGCAATCCCAGGTCGAAGAAAAGAAAAGCGCCTATCTTCAGGCCGAAAACAACGTGCGGATCGCGCAGGCGCGACTCGCCGAGCTCGAGGCTCAAGCCAGCCATGAGTTCGCGCAGGCTAAGGGGAAACTCGAAAGTAGCGGCGAAACGTTGACGAATCTGCGGATCCAGTACGACGCTGCGCTGCGCGAGATCGCCAATACCGAGGAGAAATTGCGTCTGCAGGTGCAAACCGCGCGACTCGCCGCCGATGCCGCCGCGCGCATTCGATTTGAGAACATCGACAAGGACAATTTTCTGCTCGTACTCGCACCGGTATCGGGTGTCATCACCGATGTCACGACGACGCAACCGGGCGACAAGATTCAGGCCAACACGCCGCTCGGCGGCATCGCGCCGGCCAACGCGCACCCGGTCGTGAAAGTGGAAATCGCCGAGCAGGACCGCGCGTTCCTGCGCGAAGGGCTGCCCGTCAAGCTCAAGTTCAACGCGTTTCCCTATCAGCGCTACGGGGTCATGCTGGGGACGCTCGGGTACATCTCGCCGGCGACGAAGCTGTCATCGAGCACGCATGCGCCCGTCTACGAGGGGCGCGTCACGCTCGCTCGCGATTACTACACGATCGGGCAGACGACGTATCCGCTGCGTTACGGCATGACCGCTACGGCCGAAATCGTCGTGCGCGAGCGGCGTCTTATCGACTTCGCGCTCGATCCGTTCCGGCAGGTTGCGGGGTGAGAGGTCGCGCATCGAGTGAATCGGCGATCCATCGAAAGAAACAGGAACATGGGCAAGCGAAGGAGAAGGATATGGCGACAATCGTGCGAATCGACGACGAGGTCATCGGCACCGACGACTTCGTTCGCGTATTGAAACTGACGGGCCAATTCGAAGGGCTCGTCGAGCAGCAGGTGCGCGACCGGCTCACCGTCATCGCCGCGAAAAAGCTCGGCATGCGCATCTCGGCCGACGAGATTCAGGCGCGGGCCGATCAATTCCGCCGCGTGCGCGGCCTGCATCGGGCCGCCGACATGAACCGCTATCTCGATGCATTCGCGATCAGTCTCGACGAATTCGAGGCGTTCGTGACCGACACGCTCTATCAGGAGAAGATGCTGGCGCAGATCTGCAGCGACGAGGCCATCGAGACTTACTTCAAGCTCAATTCACCCAAGTTCGACTGCGTCGAGGTCAGCCATATCGTCCTCGAATCGGAGGGGCAGGCGCGCGAGGTGATGTCGATCGTTGCAGACGATCCATCATGCTTCGCCGAGATGGCACGGGAGCATTCGATCGCCGATACGCGTGAGCAAGGCGGCGTGATCGGCAAGGTGCTGCGCGGTTCGCTGAAGACCGAGATCGAGGCGAAGGTCTTCAATGCGCAAGCCGGCGATCTGATCGGGCCGTTTGCGTCGCCCGACGGATCGTTCTACGAAATATTTTCGGTGACGGCGAAATATCCGGCGGCGCTCGATCCCGAGGTCGCCTCCGAAGTGCGGCGCCTGTTGTGCGAGCAATGGCTCGCCGCACGCGCGCAGGAACACATCATCGACGCGCATTGAAGCGGGCTGCCCCACACTCGCGCAGGGACGACGGATATGGACACTCAAGCACCGGAGCCGGCATCGAGCCCTGGCTTTGCTGCCGCAACGGACGAGCAGATGCAGGCTCTGGCGCAGTTTCTGGCGTCGGTCGAGCTGCTGTCGACGTGCTCGCGGGACGAACTCCTGCGCCTCGCCGCCGGCGCCCAAACCCGCTCGTTCGCCTTCGGTGAAACGATCTGCGGCCGCGGAGAGCCCGCCGATGGGCTGTTCATCGTTCGCTCGGGCTCGGTGCGGCTCTTCGTCGAAGAGGGCGGCAAGGAAACGAGCCTTGGCGTGCGCAAGGAACGCGAGGTGTTCGCCGAGATCGCGATGCTGCGCGAATATCGGCACGAGGCATCCGTCCGTGCCTCGAGCAAGACGGAGCTGGTTTTCATCGCGCGCGCCGTATTCGAGCCGGTGCTTGCCGCCAACGAAGCGGCGCGCTCGTTCGCGACCAGCTACGTCGCGATCAGCTCGGCGGGCGGGTTCGTCGCGCGGCTCTTCGATCTGCGCGGCAAGCTCTCGCGCGCCGAGCTGGAGGAATACGTGTCGAGCGTCGGTGTCAAACGCGTTGCCGCCGGCAAGGTCATTCTGGAGCAAGGCTCGCGCGACGACTTGCGCCTTTACGTCGTGCGTCAAGGCGAAATTCGCGTGACCCACGAGGCCGATGGCACGGATTATCCGCTGGCGACGCTCGGTGCCGGCTCCATCTTCGGCGAACGGGCCTGTGTGCTGCGCCGGGAGCAGCAGGCAACGGTCACTGCTCTGACCGACACGCGGCTGCTCGTCATTCCCGAGAAGACCGTGCATTTCATGCTCGAGCGCAATCCGAAGCTGCGCGAAGTGCTGGAGGAGCGGATCCGCTTCATGGACCGTGAGCTCGAGCGGCAAAAAAAGCTGGCCGAGCGGCGCAAGCGGCCGGTTGTACTCGATCTCGCGGCGCGGGACGAGTTCGGTGCGAAGGTCGTCAAACGGTTCGCGCTCGTCGAGCAAGCGGAGGAGATGGATTGCGGTGCCGCCTGTCTCGCGATGGTCTGTCGGCACTATGGGATTTCAATGACGCTCGGCAAGCTGCGCGAGCTCGCGAACGTGACGACGCAAGGCGCGACGCTCGAGAGTCTCGCCCGCACGGCCGAATCGCTCGGATTCACGGCACGCGGCGTGCAATGCACCTACGACGCGATGCTCGGCTTCGACCTGCCGTTCATCGTGCATTGGGAGGGCTACCACTACATCGTCGTCTATGGCGTGTCCAAGCGCTGGGTTCGCGTGGCCGATCCCGCGCTTGGCTTTAGAAAGCTCACGATTGAGGCGTTCGAGCGCGGCTGGAGCGGCACCTGTCTCGTGTTGACCCGCGACGGCGAGGCAGTGGGAAACGCCGCGGCACGCTCGCCCTGGGTGCGTTTCGTCGCTTATCTCGCGCCCTACAAGCGAATCCTGGCCTACCTCGTTCTGGCGACGTTCGTCATACAAGTGCTCGGCATCGTGCCGCCGCTCATTATCCAGAACATACTCGACGGCGTCGTCGTTCATCAGAACGTCAGCCTCCTGCATGTGCTCATCGGAGGGCTGGTCATCGCGAATCTCTTCACGCAATTGATGACGACGATCCGCGCGTACTTGTCGAATTTCATGGTGCGCAGTCTTGATTTCGCGATGATGTCGCAGTTCTTCAAGCACGTGATGGCGCTGCCGCTCGGTTTTTTCGCGACGCGCAAGACCGGCGACGTATTCGCCCGGTTTCAGGAGAACCAGACGATACGCGCGTTCCTGACCGAATCGACGGTGACGACCGTGCTCAATCTCTTGATGATCGTCATCTACTTCACCGTCATGTTTCTGTATAACGTGACGCTGACTTTGCTGTTGATCGTCCTGGTGGTGCCGATCCTCGCGCTGACCGCGATCGCGACGCCGAAGATCAAACACTATGCGCGCGAGGTGTTCAGCGCGTCGACCGAATCGAAATCGCTGCTGATGGAAACACTCGGCGGCATCGAGACGGTCAAGGGCATGGGGATCGAGCGGCCCGTGCGAATCAAATGGGAACGCAAGTACGCGAAAGCGCTCGATGTGCAATACCGTGCGCAAGCCTTTCATATTCTCGTGACGCTCGCGAGCCAGTTCTTTCATGCGGCGACGACGATCGCCATTCTTTGGGTCGGCTCGGGCCTCGTGCTCGCGCAGCAGTTGAGCATCGGCCAGCTGATCGCGTTCAACGCCTTCATGGGCAGCGTGCTCGCGCCGTTGATGGGGCTCGTCGGCCTGTGGGGGCTCATGAACGATGCGGCAGTCGCGATGGAGCGGCTCGGCGACGTGCTCGATATCGAGCCCGAGCAAAAGCCCGCCGATATCGAATCGCGGGTGTTGCTGCCGGACTTGCATGGCGATGTCGCGGTTAGTGGCGTTTACTTCCGTTATGGCGGCAACGAGAGCCCCTACGTGCTCGAGAACGTCAGCTTCGAGATCAAATCGGGCGAGATGGTGGCGATCGTCGGCCGAAGCGGTTCGGGCAAGACGACGCTCGCGAAGCTGCTGGTAGGGTTCTATGCGCCGACGGAAGGACGCATTGCTGTCGACGGCTACGACATGAGCGTGATCGATCAGACCTGCTATCGCGCGCAAATCGGCTACGTCATGCAGACGAATCTCGTGTTCTCGGGCTCGATCGCCGAGAACATCGCATGCGGCGATCCGAGCCCCGACCGGCGTCGCATCGAAGAGGCCGCGAAGATGGCCGACGCCCATGCTTTCGTCGCGAAGATGCCGCTCGGCTATGAGCAGATCATCGGCGAGCGAGGCGTAGGGCTCTCGGGCGGACAGATTCAGCGCCTTTGCATTGCGCGCGCGCTTTATCACGACCCGCGTCTCATCGTGTTCGACGAAGCGACGTCGTCGCTCGATACGCAATCGGAGAGCAACATTCTCGCCAACATGCAGGACATCCTGAAAGGGCGCACGGCCGTCATCATCGCGCACCGCCTCAGCACGATCATGCGTGCGGACAAGATTCTCGTCCTCTATGACGGTGCGATCGTCGAGCAAGGCCGGCACGACGAACTCGTCGCGCGCAAGGGCATGTATTACGAGCTGGTTCAAAAGCAATTGAGTGCGTCATGAAACTATTCGATCCGCTCGGCGACATCAGCTCGACCGTCTCGTACGCGGGGCTGCTCGAAAAGGTTGAAATCCTGCGCTCGGCGCTGCGCTGGGCGCCTAAGCTCGAGCGCGCTGACATCCAGAAGCTGCTCAATCAGGCCAACACATTGCGTGACGAGATCGTGCAGCTCTCGCGCAAGGAGCGCTTCGTGGAAGCGGCGCAGCTCGAGCCCGCCGAGCACGTCGGGCCGGCGCTCGAGGAGCGCACGGCACGGATGCGGCGGCAGGCGCTCGTCGACCGCCGCTTCATTTTCGAAGGCACGTTCGGCGATAATCCGAAGCTGCTTGCAGCGTTGGAGATCGCCGAGAAGGCTGCGCCGACCGATCTGCCGGTGCTGATCGACGGTGAGAGCGGCACGGGCAAGGAGTTGATGGCGAAGGTGATTCATGCCAATGGGGCGCGTGCGGAGCGGCCCTACATCTCCGTCAATTGCGGTGCGATTCCGGAGAACCTGCTGGAGTCGGAGCTCTTCGGTCATAAGAAGGGCGCGTTCACCGGCGCGGCGGGCGATCGCAAGGGCAAGTTCGAGAGTGCGCACACGGGCACGATCTTTCTCGACGAGATCGGCGAGTTGCCATTGAGCGGCCAGGTCAAGCTGCTGCGCGTGCTCGAGGCGCACGAGATTCAGCGCGTCGGTTCGGACGAGCCCATCGCCGTGGATACGCGTATCGTCGCCGCCACCAATCGCAATCTACGGAAGATGAGCGAGGCGGGGCAGTTTCGCGAGGACTTGTTCTATCGATTGAGTGTCATTCACCTTACATTGCCCGCGTTGCGCGAGCGACGCGATGAAATACCGCTGCTGTTTGCCTACTTCGGCGACGAGGCGGCCGAAGCACTGAGACGCCGCCCGATCAAGATGACCCCGAAGCTGCGCGAGTTCCTGCTCAGCTATGCGTATCCCGGCAACATCCGCGAACTGCGCAATCTTATTTATCGTCTGTCGTGCTTGGCGAGCGACATTGCCGATATCGAGCATCTGCCCGAGGATATTCGACCGCAATCTTCGTTCGCGACCGCCCGTGCCGGCATGACGCAGGACGACGGCGCGCAGGCCGTCGCACCCATTTCGCTCGCCGAAGCAAAGCGTGCGGCCAGCGACGAAGCCGAGCGCGCGTTTCTCGAGCGAGGGCTCCAGGAAACGGGCGGCACGGTGGCCGAACTCGCTCGCCGCTGCGAAATGAACCGATCGCATCTGCAGATGCTGTTGAAAAAGCACGGCATCCACTCGAAGGATTTCCGGCACTACGACGGCAAAGCAGCGAGCGGGTAGGGCCGATTCATTGAGTCATGGCGAAGCCGCGGACGGATTGATCAGCGTCCTGTCCACGGCTGGATCGTCGGCGCACACGACGATCGCCGAGATGTTGTCGCGGCCGCCGTTCTGTCGCGCGCGGTCGACGAGCGTCAGCACGGCCGCCTCGCAGCTGCCGCATGCCAGCGTATTGGCTATCTCGGCGTCGGGTACCTCGTTCGTGAGCCCATCGCTGCACAAAAGCAGGATGTCGCGGTCGCGCGCATCGAAATACGTTTCGTCGAGTTCGAGCCGAGGCGCCGCGCCGACGGCGCGCGTGATCAGATGCTGGGCGGGATGATGGCGCGCTTCTTCCTCGGTCAAATAACCGCGGCTCTTGAGTTCTTCGACCTGACTGTGATCGCGCGTGAGCCGTGTGAGATGCGCATCGCGGTAAAGGTAGATGCGGCTGTCGCCTGCCCATAGCAGCGCGCAGCGCATTTCGCTCGCTAGGCAGACGGCGACGGTGCTACCGATCATACTGACGTGGCGTTGGGCGGCTTCCTCGCGCAACTGCCGATTGACTGAGTCGAGTGCATCGCGTGCCGCGGCGACGAACCGGGCAAGACTCGTTTGCACGGGTAACGCGGCCAGCGCATCGACGATCATCCGGCTCGCGACGTCGCCGGCCGCGTGTCCGCCCATGCCATCGGCTACCGCCCATAGGCCGCGCTCGGGCGCATCGAGGCAGGCGTCCTCGTTGAGCGCTCTGACCAGGCCCACATCGCTGCGCGATGCCGAGGTCCAGATGAGGGGCGGGGCCATGGCAGGCCTTCGTGCGATGCGTTATCCAAGTCCGTTCTTGCCGTTCTCGCCCGCGACGACGCTTAGATTCGAGTTCGAGCCCGTGTTGTTGACGTCGACCACTTGGATCTGGTTGACGACCTGGTGGGCGTAGAACGTTTTGTTCGTCTGATAGAGATTGACGACCGGGCCCACGCTCGCCGTGGGCGGTGCGAACGGCTGAATCCAGCCGAAGACCCATGGCGCGCCGGCGCCGCGAATGAGCGACATCGACCGGCGGGGCAGGTCGCGCGTCATGGTGAGGTCGGTGATCGTGATGGCGGCCATGGAGATCTCCTTCGATGAAGTCGCGGGTGCTGGGGCGGCGCGCTCATAACGGCGACGACGCGGCGGGTCCATTCATGCAAGGGCGATGCCATGCGCGGGATGGTGCGATGTCATCGAGGGCCTGCGTTGCCTCGGCCCCGCATCAGTCCTCGCTGCGCGAGGTTCGACGCCGCCCCGTGCTTCCATTTCGCGCCCCGTGTGGATTGAATCCATCGCGCCAATCCGTTGCCGCGGCACCGACACTGGGCTCGTCGGCGTTCGTTCGAATCCGACAGTTCTCGAATCACCGCTTTGTCGTCGTCCGTGCCTCTGGATGATGGTTGTATCCCAACACAATCGTTGGTGTTCTGTCGGCACGCGGCCGACATTCGTTCTGGCAATGCGTATCCGTATCGTCGCTCAGCCTTGCTGTACCTGGGAGAGGCTCATTGGCACAGTCGATGCAGGATAGTTGGCAACCCGCAAACCTACTCTCCATCACGGTTTGCAAACGACCCCGAACGGATACCGCCATGTGCCCCGAGCTCCAATCAACGCGAATCGACCTGCCGCTCGGCGCGCATCTCGTCACCGTTCGCGAGGGTTATAGCCATCACGGCATCTACGTCGGCGGCGGCAAGGTCGTTCACTATGCGGGCTTTTGCACGACGTTGCATCGCGGCCCCGTCGAGGAGGTCACGCTCGAGCGCTTCGGCGCCGGACACGACATCGTCGTCGTCCAGGACACGCGGCGCCGTTACGGTGGCCTCGAAGCCGTCGAACGCGCCCGTTCGCGTCTCGGCGAAGACCGTTATCGCCTGCTGACGAACAACTGCGAGCACTTCTGCACGTGGTGTATCGAAGGCATTGCCCGCAGCGAACAAGTTCGAGCCTGCCTGAGCCATCCGCGCACCGCGGTTCGCACATTGACGGGCCTCTATCACGCATTCATCGCTGCCCGCACCCGGTATGCCTGCCGCGCGCCGGCCGCTCTGCTCGCCGCCTGATTCTCACGGAGAAGATCATGTGCCTCCTCTCGCAACCTCATACACCTGTCTACCGTAGCGCTACCGCCAGAGCGTCGTGCGTAGTGATCGCCGCGAGCCGCTGCCGGAGAACGGTGCGCAGGATCCAAGCGGTTCGAACGGCTCGAGCGGCGACCCGCGTGCGGCGGTGGCGAGTGCCAGGCCGGTGAACGTTTGCCGGCGCACGAACAGGGTCTCGTGTGCCTGAACCATCGCGCCGCCCGTGACGGCGGCCATCGCGAGCTTGTCGAGTTCGACGCTTTCCGGAAGATCGTGAATGACGAGAACGGTCATGGTGTGCTCCGCGCTTCAATAACCGACAGACGTCGGTTTTTCTCTTTTTCCACTTCCGCGCATCTGGGCATCACATCACATCGCATGGGCAGTCTGCGCTGGTTTCAGTATAGGCGTAGGCGTTTCATGCTCGCGTGCGCTTCCCGGCATGTTGCTCGGTTCGTGTTCGTTGGCCCAGACGTGCCGGATGTTTCGTGCGAAGAAAAAAAAGAGCGAGGCGCTGAAGCCTCGCTCTCGGGGCGGAGCGCGCTTAAAGTGTGAAGCCGGTGTTGGCGAACTGCGCGGGGCTGACGTTGAGCTTGAAGGGGCCGACACCGGCGCCGATGATCGCGTTGTCGTTGAATGCATTGACGACGACGGCCTGGTTTTGCACGATGCTTTGGCTCACGCCGACATTGACGTTGACGTTGGGGCCGAAGCTGGTGAGCGACGCGCTCGCGCCGCCGCGTACGCGGGCGAGGGCATGGCGATCGAGTGCCGGGCCCGGCTCGAGTTCGTGGATGACAATTGAGGACATGATGTTTCTCCGTAAAAGGCGGGGACAGGTAACGGACAGGTGGGGCACGACGGCCGCGAAGCCGCATGGTCTTCGCGGCGGCCGGTCATACCGACGATCAGAAGTTGATCGTGTTGCTGGCTTTCTGCGAGGGGTTCACCGTCGAATGGATGTTGGAGACGAAGGCGACGTCGTTGCCCGTGTTGTTCACGATGCTGTTCGACTGACCGATGAGTTGCGAGGCAGTGAAGTTCGTGGCGTTGCTCACATTGACGGGCGAGTAGTACGGCAACAGCGGGTAAAGGCCCAAGTGGCCGCCGCGCACGGCGGACATGGCACGGCCATCGAGTTCCTTGGCGACGTCGAGGTCTTTGATCATCAGCGAGTTCATGGCGGTTCTCCAAAAGAGTGAGCATTGAGGCTTCGAGAATGGTGAGCTGCGGTGTTGCGCGCTCGGGCCTTCTACTGCACAGGATGTGCCATATGAGCGAGCGGAGTGTTCGGGAATCGGCGAGACGCAATGAGAGCAAGGCTTTGCGGATGACGTCATGAGCGGTCGTCGAAGCGGTCTCGCGCGATCGAGGCCGTCAGTTGTCGTACGCCATCCAACACTTGGCCGGTGCCGTGTTGGATGAATCACGACAGCGTCGATATTTCGCATGAAGTGTGTTGGGACACCGATTGCGCAAGGGGGCGGCGCGAACTAGTATCGATCGGCGAGGCTCCATCTTCGCCTCGTGGGACATGGCCATGACGAGCCTGGCGGAGCTGATCGAGACGTTCCGGAAGGGGGCGGTTTCGCGCGATGCGTTTTTTGCGCAGATCGAGCTCGCGCTTGCTACCGGTCAGACGGACTGCTCGCGGCTGCGCGAGGTGCTGGACCAAACCCAGACAAAAGATCCGCTGCCCGACGAGATCTACAGCGAAGCGATCCGCCGCATCGAGCGATTCTCGGGCACATCGGCTCAAGCCGTGCTCGGCGACGAAACCCGGGCGCAGACTGCGCCGGTGGCACTGGGCGCGCCTCATGCACCGTCGTCCGATACATCCGGCGATCCTCTCGAAGCCGGGGCGGAGCGGACGAAGGGCATCGGCGACACGCTCAATGGACGCTTCGTGCTCGAAGCGTGTCTCGGGATTGGCGGCATGGGCACGGTCTACAAAGCGCTCGATTTGCGCAAGCTCGAGGCCTCCGACCGCAAGCCCTATATCGCGATCAAAGTGCTGAACGTGCAGTTTCGCGGCCAGCCGAACTCGCTGATCGCGCTGCAGCGCGAGGCGCGCAAAGCGCAGACGCTCGCGCATCGCAATATCGTCACCGTCTACGATTTCGATCGCGATGGGCCGCTCGTCTACCTCACGATGGAGTATCTGCAGGGCAGCCCCTTGAGCAAGATGCTGCGTGCGCCGGGCTTCACCGGGCTTACGCAGGACAAGGCATTGCCGATCATCGCCGGCATGGGGCATGCGCTTGCCTATGCGCACGAGCGAGGCTTTGTCCACTGTGATTTCAAGCCCGCGAACGTGTTCCTGACCGACGGCGGCGAGGTGAAGGTCATCGACTTCGGCATCGCGCGCGTGCTCAGACGTCCGGACGAAGACGGCGATGTGACCGTTTTCGATCCGGCCATGCTCGGCGGCATTACGCCGGCCTACGCGAGTCCGGAGATGTTCGAGCATCGCGAGCCCGATCCGCGAGACGATATCTATGCGCTAGGGTGCGTGACCTATGAACTGCTGACGGGGCGGCATCCGTTCAACCGAGCGTCGGCCACGCAGGCGCGCGGCGAGCATCGGGAGCCCGAGCGCGTGGCGGGCCTGACGCGGCGGCAATGGCAGACACTGCGCGCGTCGTTATCATTCGAGCGGGCGACGCGTACGCCGAGCGTCGAGGCGTTTCTCGACGGCATGGGTGCCCATGCCCTTCGAAAAGCGAGTGCTACGCCGCCGCCTGCGCGGACGAAGAGGCTTGATGGGACCGATAAGCCTGAGAGGCGTTTTGATCGCAATGGGCCGATCGTTGCGGCTGCTTGGACGGGCGGTGCAGTCGCGGTAATTGCGGCCCTCTTCTATGGCGTGCACGCGTGGTTGGGAGCGCATTCACGTGCTGCACAGGCGCCCGTTGCGACCGTCGCGACGGCGGTGCCTCAACCATCGGTGGTTTCAAGTGAAGCGGCGCCGCCCCCGGCGCTCTCCCTCGCCGCAGTTAAGCCGGTGCTCGGCGCATTGCCCTGCTCGGCATTGCGAGCGGTGGTGCAAGGCGACGCCTTGCGGGTGAGCGGCTATCTGGGGCGCTGGGTGGGTCTCGCGCGCCTGCGCGATGCATTGAGCGGTGTGCCCGGCGTGAAGTCGCTGAGCCTCGATATCACGCAGTTCGACGATCGTTATTGCGACATGGTCACAGCGTTGGCGCCCTACTGGGTATCGACGCATGAAGCGGGGAGCCCTGCGGCCGGGACGTCGATCGCGACAAAAGCGCCGAACGCATGGTTGACGGAAGGGAGCCCCCTCGTGCTCGACGTGAAGACGCCGGACTACGACGCCTACGTCAACGTCGATTACTACGTGCTCGACGGCAGCGTCGTGCATCTCGTACCAAGCCGCCGGGAGCCGGACAATCAGGCACCGCCCAATTACGCGGCGACGATCGGGAGCATGGGCGAATGGGTGATCGGCAAGCCGTTCGGGACGGAGATCGTGACGCTCGTGATTACGCCGGCGCCGCTGTTCCGTACGTTGCGCCCGGAGAGCGAGTCGCACGCCGAGTATCTGAAGGCGATGGAGGAGCGATTGAAGCAAGTCGCCGCGCAATATGGCGCGGCGCGTATTGCCGTCGACTTCGTGCAGATTACGACGCGGGGGAAGGGTTGAATCGCAAACGGGCCGGTTTGCAGCATGAGGGGGCGGGCGCCCCCTCATGTCACGCGCGAGGGGCCCCGCGCCTTACCACGACCACCGTACTCCGGCGTCGCCGCCGATCGAGCGCACATGCTCGCCATCGAGATTCGTGCCCCAGCTCACGGTAGCGAACGCACTGCCGTGCTTGGAGAACTTCGTCACCAGCCCGGCGTCGATGCGTCCCGTGGTTTGATTGACGGACGTCGCGATCGAGGTTGCGCCATCGTAGGTTTGATGGTCGCCGTTGGCGAACGCATGCAGCACGTTGAAGGACATGTACGGCTGCCATGCGACGCCGAGCGCGTCCCAGTTGCCGGCGAAGCGCACGCCGAAGCGGGCGAGCACGGAGTTGCCGCTGCCGAAGCTCACCTGCGAGACGCCGTCGTTCAAGTCCTTGATCGACAGATGCTGGTAGATCACCTGGGCTTCCGGCTCCATCGTGATGCCGTGGCCGATCGCGAGCGGCATGCCGGCTTCGACCGAGGCCGAGATGGCGGTGCCGTGCGTGCTTGCGTGGACGTTGTCGCTCGATGTCGAATCCGCGTTGAGCGCGCTGCCCTGCACAACCGTATCCGTGTACCAGCCGGTCGGACCGATATGCGTCCAGTAGCCGGCAAGGCTGTATTCGTTGACCGAAAGGTGTCCCACGTTTACGCCGACGAGACCGATTGCCGAGCCGTTGACGTCGCCCGTTGCCCGGCCCATGCCGACATAAAAGCCATAGTGGTTGCGGTGGCCGCCTTGAACGCCGTCCGCGTAGATATCATGACCCACTTGCGCGCCGCCCATCGTGCCGTCGAACTGCGGGTTGACATCGCCGCCTTCCGACAGGACGCTATGCGCGCCCCACACTCGGCCCCATCCCGCGGGCAGGCGGCCCTGCTCGTTCAGCAGCATTTGATCGCCCTGCCGCAGGTGAAACTCATCGAGTTGCATCGTGTCGAGTTCGCGCATCACGGGCGGGATCTGCGAGTAAAGCGCCACCTCCGGGCGATACAGCGTGATCGGTGTGGCGCTGGCGGCCGGCAGCGCCGGGCTGCCCGCAGCCGCGCCTGTGGCCGCGGCGATCCCGCTGGACGTGGCGGGCACCGTATTGCGCAGATACCAGTCCTCCGATGTGCCAGGGGTGACGCCGCCTTTCGCCAGGTAGTACGCGTACGCGCCAGCTTTGATCGTCCCGCCAGCCAAGGTGAATGCGCTCGCGCTGGAGGTTGCCCCGCCCGTTGCCTGCACCACTTCGATACCGCTGGACGTGGTGGGTGCGCCCTTGCCGCCGACGTTCGTCACCTTGAGCGTGGTCGAACCCGTTGCCGTGCCGCCGTTGACGACAACCTTGTCCGACGCCGAGTTGTCGGCGCCGAGCGTGGTGTTCAGCGCGATCGTTCCGTTATTGCCGACATAGCTGCCCACGTTCAACGTATTGCCAGGTTGCCCGTTGCCGCCCACTTGCACGAGGCCGGCATTCGTCAACTGACCGTGGATCGTGAAGCTGCCCGGCGCGTTTGCGGACACCGACGCGGACGACAACGCATTCGCCACTGCGATCGTGCCGTTGTTCGTGACGTCGCCGCCCACGGTGCCGTAACCGCCGAGCGTCGTACCCGTGCCGACCGTCGCCGGGCCCGCGATGGAGGCGCCCGTATTCGACGCGTCGCCGACGACGAGCGTGCCCGCTGCGACCGATGTCATGCCTGAATAGGTGTTTGCGCCGTTGAGCACCAGTGTGCCCGAGCCGGTCTTGGCGAGCGCGCCGGAGCCGGTGATCCGCTGGCTGATCGTCGATTGAAAACCTTGCGTATCAATCGTGCCGCCATTGGACGTGATCGAGATCGCCCGGGAGTTGGCCAGATTGAATGCGCTGCCGAGCTGTAGCGTGCCGCCATCGAACGTGACACCGCCCGCCGTACCGCCCAGCGCATTGTCCGCTGCAACGGACAGCACGCCTTGATGCAGGATCGTCCCGCCCGTGTACGCATTGCCGCCGGGAGCCGACGGGGCGAGCGTGAGCGTACCCGCACCATCCTTCTCGACGGCGCCCGTTCCGCTGATGAGGCCCGCGTAGGTCCCGGCCGTGTCTTGCTGGAATCGCACGAGGCCGTTGTCCGTTACAGCATTGGTCAGGCTTTGGGCGCTGGCCTGCAGCGTGCCGGCCTGATCAACGAGCATCGTGCCGGTATACGTCGAATTGTTGCCGGTCAGCACGAGCGTGCCTTGCTGGACTTCAGCCGACGTCAACCCCATGCCGGCGATTGAATTGGTGATCGTCCAGGTGCCGCTGTCTTGTTTCTGGAGCGTTTGGAAGCGCGTGATCCGGGTCGGCAGCGTGTCGGTGCCCGTGCCGCCCAGCGTCAGCAGATTGTTGCCCCCGCCGCCGTCGATCGAGCCGCTCACAGTCGACCCGGTTTCCAGGTTCAGCGTGTCGTTGCCGCCAGCAAACACCAGATTGCCGATAACCTGGCCGGAGTTCGTGAACACGACGGCGCCGTTGCCCGATGCGCCCATCACGTTACCCGGCGCTTGGATGACGCCGGTGGCGCTGTTGATGACGGTGTTCGAGCCCGACGTGTTTTGAAACCAGATCGCGGCCGAGTTGATGCCGCGGATCGTGCCGTTGTTGATGATCGTGTTGCCGGTGCCTTCCGGGTTGACTGCTTCGGCAGAGCCCTGGGTACCCCCCGACAACACGGTGCCACCTTGTTCGACGGTCAGCGTGCTGTTGTTGCGGAAGTCGATCGTGTTGCCGCCCGTGCCGTACGTGCCGCCGGTGTTGACCGCTGCGTTCTTTACGACCGCGCCGGCTTGCACGGTGACGGTTGCGTTATCCGACAACGCGATCGCGCTGCTGTCGCCGAGGCTGATCTGTGCATTGGGACCAACTGTTACCGTTGATCCCGACGCGGTCGTCGACCCCGTGCCGATCATCGTGGTCCATGGGGACGGCGCGGTGCTGTCGCAAGTGGTGGCCGTACCGACGGTGCTGCAGTTTGCCTGGGCGAGGGCCGGGACCAGTGCGATGTAGCCGAGCACCGCGAGCGTCGTCGTCTTCGGACGGAAGCTCGATGCCGTACGGACTAGCTGGTGCGGGGTGGAGTCCACGGCGGGGCGACGGCCCGGCGCCGATTGAAAGCGAATGTCATGCCGCATAGGGGGATTCTCGGTTGTTTTGTCTCAAAATTTGAAACGCGAGATGCAGGCGTTTCCATACCGAGCGAAATTTATCCGAGATAGCGGAGAACGATTCTTAAATAATATTTTTGGAGGGGTCAAAAATTCTTATTCCATCAAGACGTGATGAAAAGCATCAAGCCTTGATGGGCATGGGCGCTGGGCGACCATCGAAACGTTTGCCAACGGCAAACGTTTGCGCGAGAACATTAATAGGAGGAGGTGGCGGGAGAAATGTTGTTTTAAACCTTTTCGTTGTTTGACAACTGTTTGATTCGTATCCGTCAAACGGGTAGACGGCTCAGGCTGGTCGTATTCGCCCCACCGTGCAATGTGTTGGATGCGCGCGACGAAATGGGCGCGCCACGGTCGATTTCGGGGCATCTCGTTCGTCGAGTAGGATGGAAGGGGCCGTCCCTTCGTTCTACGGAGCTCATCATGCCCACGAATACCGTCCGTCTGCACCGTGTTCTGCGTTCCACCCCGGAGCGTGTCTATCGCGCGTTCCTTGACGCCGCCGCGCTTGCGAAGTGGCTACCGCCGAACGGCTTTACCGGTACTGTTCACCACCTGCAGGCCGAGGTGGGTGGCAGTTACAGCATGTCGTTCACGAACTTCACGACAGGTGACGGACATTCGTTCGGCGGAGATTATCTCGAGTTGGTGCCGCATGAGCGCATCCGTTATTCCGGCAAGTTCGACGATCCGAACTTGCCGGGTGTCATGCAGACAACGGTCTCACTGACGCAGACGCCTTTCGGCACCGAACTGAACGTTGTGCAGGAAGGCATACCGGAAGTCATCCCGGTGCAGGCGTGCTACCTGGGCTGGCAGGAATCGCTGGCGTTGTTGAAGATGCTGGTCGAGGCCGAGATCCGGCAGTAAGGCTCGGCTCATCGCTTCTCTCCCCGCGTTCCCGTTTCCCCCAACGCCGCCCGCGCACACGCTTCATCCGTCACGAGCCCCGATAGCCAGCCGCCCTTCAGTACCGCCTGGACGGCGCCGTGTTTGCGCTCGCCTCCGGCGAAGCCGATCGTCGGCCGCTTGGGCGGCGAATCGAGCGGGACACTCGTCACGCGCCGGCCCGTCGGCGATTCGACGCGCTGGCCGGCGGCGTCGATGGGCAGCCCCAACATTTCAGCCACGGCCCCGCGTTTCGTCAGTTCGCCCACTTCGCCGGCGGTAATGAAGCCGTCAACGTGCAGCGGGCACTTCGGCCCGATGTCGCCGATGCCGACCAAAGAGACGTCCGCTTGCGCCGTCAACGATTCGACAATGCGATACAAACGGTGATTGACCCACTGCGCACGTTCGGTTTCGCTGTCGGCGATGAGCGGCGCCGGCAGCAGGAAGTGCTTGCCGCCGGTTTTTTCAGAGATGTGCAATGCGACATCGTAGCGGTTCGACGAGCCGTCCTGCGCGATCGCCCCGACCATCGACACGAGCCGGTGCTGCGGCCGGTCGATTTGCCCCAGTTGATCGGCGGCCGCCTTCAGCGTGCGGCCGCTGCTCACTGAGATGATCATCGGCTTTTCTTCGCTCAGATAGCGCTCCATCACTTGCGCGCCGGCCACGGCGAGCTTGCGATCGATGGCTTCGGGCGCATCGTCGTCGACGGGCACGACTTCGCACATCGATAGTCCGAAACGGGCCTTCAATTGCTCGGCCAGCGTCAGGCAATCGGCCAACCGGTGTTCGATGCGCACGCGCACGAGATTCTTTTCGACGGCGAATGCCACAAGACGCTGCGCGACGGGCCGCGATACCTGCAGCTTTTCGGCGATTTCGTTCTGCGTGTTCCCCGCCACGTAGTAGAGCCAGGCGGCGCGGGTGGCCAGGTCGAGCTTTTCGTTGAGTTTTGACACAGTGATGGACCCGGTACGGATGAAGCTGCGAGAGAGGATATCAGGCCAGCCGCTCGCGCGAGGGGTCGAACAACGGGCGCACGTGCCGATAAAGCGACCGGTAAGCGTCCAGGCGCGCGCGCAACTGTGCATGACGCTGCGCGTCCGGCGTGAATTGCGCGACGACGGGCGGCTTGGCCAGCACTTCGCGGGGATCGCCGCCGGTTGCGAGCCAGCCGAGCCTCGCCGCGCCGAGCGCCGCGCCCGTTTCGCCCCCGCCGTGCTGGCGCGTCGTGGTCGACAATGCGTCGGCCAGCAACTGCGCCCAGAACGTGCTGCGTGCGCCGCCGCCGAGCAGGGAGAGCGCGTTCGGCGCCGTACCGGCGGCGGCCAGCGCATCGAGGCCGTCCGTCAGCGCCAGGGTCACGCCTTCGAGTACCGCATAGCCGAGCAGCGCGCGGTCGGTCGCGTGCGTCATGCCGAAGAACACCCCCTGTGCGTAAGGATCGTTGTGCGGGGTACGCTCGCCCGATAGGTACGGCAGAAAGATCGGCGCCGATTCGAGCGTATCGGGCGGCAGCGCGGCGGCCTCGCCGACGAGCGTCGGCTCGTCGGTGCCGGTCAGTTTGCACACCCACCGCAGGCAACTCGCGGCGGATAGCACGACGCTCATCTGATGCCAGCGATCGGGGATCGCATGGCAGAACGCGTGCACGGCCGATGCCGGATTCGGCGAAAAACGATCGCCCACGACACAGAGCACGCCGGATGTGCCGAGCGAGACGAAGCCGTCGCCCGGCTCTGTCGCGCCGATACCGATCGCGCTCGTCGCGTTGTCGCCGCCGCCGGCGGCAACGATCACTTCACCGCTCAAGCCCCACTCGCGTGCGATGTCGGCGCGCAGGACGCCCGACGGCGCGCTGCCTTCGGCCAGACGCGGCATTTGCGCGCGGCGCATATCGCAGGCAGCGAGCAGCGCGTCGGACCAATCGCGCCGTGCCACATCGAGCCAGAGCGTGCCCGCGGCGTCGGAGGGATCGGAGACCCGCTCGCCTGTCATCCGCAGCCGCAGATAATCCTTCGGCAACAGCACACAGGCCGTGCGCTGAAAGACCTCGGGCTCGTGCCGCGCGACCCACAGCAGCTTGGGCGCGGTGAAGCCCGGCATTGCGAGGTTGCCTGCCACCGCGTGCAGTTCGGGCGCGCGCTGCGTGAGCTCGGCGCATTCTTCCACGCTGCGCATGTCGTTCCAGAGGATGGCCGGGCGCAGGACGCGATCGGCGGCGTCGAGCAGTACCGCGCCGTGCATCTGCCCGGACAAGCCGATGCCGCGCACTTGGGCGAATGCGTCAGGGCAAACGGCGCGTAGTTTCGCGATGGCCTCGCAGGTGCCGCGCCACCAATCGGCCGGATCCTGTTCGGCCCAACGGGGATGCGGCCGCGATACATGGAATGGCGAACCCGCGGTGGCGAGCACGCGCGCGTCGGCCGAGAGCAGCAAAACTTTGACTTCGGACGTGCCTAGGTCGATGCCGAGGTACATGGCGGACGGCCCCTTGGTCGATGCGATCCGTAATGAGATCGAAAAACGCCGGCGCGCAACGTGCGCGCCGCGGATGCGCTACTTTAGCCGCGCGACGCGCTGGCGCCAATGTCGGTCAGCGCGATGGCTGCTCGCGTAAGGCCAGCCAGACATCGACGCGTTCGAGCGCCGCCTCGATCACGCGTCGGAGCCGCACCTCGCCGGCGAGGCTGCCCCAAAGGGCGCGCGACGCGCAGAACGGGGCGAGCGGATCGGGCGCATCGAACCACGCGTGCACCGCGGCTTCATCGAGCAGGCCATCCTGATACGCGTAGGGCAACCGGCCCTGGTGCCATCGATCGAGAAAGCGGAAGAAGAGCGCCGGCAGCATCGCGGTGGCGTTCGGCTGCGCGTTGCGCGAAAAGCTTTCGATCAGCGTCGGGGCGATGAAGCCCGGGATCTTCGAGAAACCGTCGGCCGCGACACGTTGATTCGTGTCCTGGATGTAGGGATTGCTGAAACGATCGAGGACGACGTCGCGATAGTGCGCCAGATCGAGCGGGCTCGGCGTCAGGCAGGGGATCACGTCTTGCGTGACGTACTCATGCGCGAACCGGCGCACATCGGCATCGAGCGTGCCTTCATGGATGTAGGTATGGCCGACGAGCGAACCCGCCCAGGCAATGCAGCTATGGCTCGCGTTCAGGATGCGGATCTTCGCTTCTTCGTATGGCATGACCGATTCCACGAGTTCTGCGCCGGCCTTCTCCCACGCCGGCCGTCCTGCCTTGAAGCGGTCTTCGATGACCCATTGAATGAACGCTTCGCCCATGACTGGGCAGGCGTCGGGGATGCCCGTCGCTTCGAGTACGCGCGCACGGACGTCGTCGGTCGGACGCGGCGTGATGCGGTCGACCATCGAATTGGGGCAGCTCGTGTTCGCCTCGAACCAGGCTTCGAGTTCCGTCTCGCCGCGTGCGGCCAGGAATGCGCGCATGCCCGCTTCGAAGCGCTCGCCGTTGCTGCGCAGGTTGTCGCAGCTTTGCAGCGTGACCGGGCCGGCGCCGCTTGCGCGGCGCGCATCGAGAATCGCGGCGAGGGCGCCGTAGATCGTCGTGCGCGCACCGGCCAGGTCCGCGGCGAGATCGGGATTCGCCGTATCGAGGCGGTCGTCCTCGTCTAGGTAATAGCCGCCTTCGGTGACGGTGAACGAAATGATTTTGCAGGCAGGGTCGGAGCCCGCTTCCACGATCGACGCGAGCGTCGGCGACCAGGCCAGCACGCGCTCGATCGAACGAATCGTTTCGTAGGCGCGCTCGCCTTGGGGCGTGACGGTCTCGAGCGTATAGACGCCTTGCTGCCTCGCCAGCGCTTCGAGCGTGGCGTTCATATCACTACGGATATTGCCGACGGTCAGTGACCAATGAGGATCGCCCGAGCCCGCCGCGGCACGCAGGCGATGGAGGTACCACGCCTGGTGCGCTCGATGAAACGAGCCGACGCCCAAGTGCAAGATCACATTCGAGCCGGTGCTGCGCGCATTGACCATCGTTTTGTCTCCTTTGCGGGCCGGGGCTTCGGCCCCGAACGCCGATTCCGCCCAGCGATGTTGAGTGCGGCGACCGATGCGCCGTCGGATCCAAATGGATCTTTTGTTCGTTGACTGAGCGAATGATCGGTTTGTGGCGCGCGAAAGTCAAGACGCGTTGCAGCGAGAGCGGGACGAGGGAGGGCATTTGAGACCGGTGACCGGTACAAGATCAAACTGAAAAGCGCCGGCTACCGCCTCGTCTATGAAGTGCGGGATAAGCAGGTCACAGTCATTGTGGTCGCGGTGGGCAAACGCGAACGCGACGCTGTCTACTTGGCGGCGGCTAAGCGATGTTAGCGCCGGCGCAACAAACTCGCGCAGTACACAAGCGCCGAAAGCGCGGTGATCCAGAAGCTCGTCGGCCAATCGGTATAGAACGCGAGCGTCACACCAAGCCACGCTTGAGCGAGCGCAAATAAGGCTGCCAGACCGACGCCGGTGGCGAGGCGCGTCGACAGATTTTGCGCGGCGGCGGCCGGCCCCACCATCAGCGTAAAGACGAGCAGCACCCCGACGATCTGCGTGCAAGCGGCGACGGCCAGCGCGGCGATCGCCAGAAAGAGCACGGAGACGAGCCGCAACGACACGCCTTTCGCTTCCGCCAGCTCGGGCTGCAGCGTCGCGAACAACAGCGGGCGCATGATCGCCCCCAGGGCGATCAGGCTCGCGGCGCCAATGCCAGCTAGCACAACGAGCGTCGAATGCGTGACGCCCAGTACGTTGCCGAACAGCAGCGCCGTGACCTGCGTCGCGTATGCGGTGAAAAAGTGCAGGAAAAGCAATCCGCAGCCGAGCGCGAGCGAGAGGACAACACCGATCGCGACATCGCGGCCCGCCAATCGCTCCCCGAGCGCCCCCATCGACACCCCGGCCGCGAGCGTGAAGCCGATCATGCCCCACAGCGGCGAGATGCCGATGAGCACGGCGCCGGTGGCACCGGTGAATCCGACGTGCGACAGCGCGTGACCGGCGAACGTTTGCCCGCGCATCACGAGAAAGTAACCGACGACGCCTGCGAGCACGGCGACGATCCCCGACGCCGCGAACGCATTCACCATGAAGTCGTATTCAAACATCGTGCGTGTGTCCGTGTGAATGGTCGTGGCCATGCCCCCCCGGGCGCTGGCCGTGCTCGTGCCCGTGTGCATGCGCATGGCCGTGATGCGCCGCGCCGTCGCCGTCGTTCTCGTGTTCGTGATCGTGCTTTTCGACTTCGACGTCGCCGGACATGACGAAAATGCGCCCGTTCACACGCATCACGTCGATGGGAGAGCCGTACAGCCGCGACAGCACGGGGCGCGTAATGACTTCGTCGACTGTCCCCAGTGCGGCGCTACCGCTGCCGAGATAAAGCACGCGGTCGATCGCATTGAGCAGCGGGTTCAACTCGTGCGCGGAAAACAGCACGGTGATACCGAGCTCGCGTTGCACGCGTCGGACGAGTTCGACGACGCTGCGCTGATGGTGCGGATCGAGACTGATCAGCGGCTCGTCGAGCAACAGCAACTGCGGTTTGCCGAGCAGGCATTGCGCGAGCAGCAGGCGTTGGCGCTCCCCGCCGGAAAGCTCGGAGAGCGGCCGTGCGGCGAGCTTGCCCGCGCCGACGAGCTCGAGCACGCGTTCGACGTCATCCCGCGTGGCGGCGTCGGC
Source organism: Trinickia sp. (assembly GCF_051961175.1). Taxonomy (GTDB): domain Bacteria; phylum Pseudomonadota; class Gammaproteobacteria; order Burkholderiales; family Burkholderiaceae; genus Trinickia. The sequence goes on from NZ_JBQCDN010000045.1 coordinate 56,453, forward strand.
GATCGGCAAGCCCCACCGGTGGCCGTCGGCGGCCATGGCGACGAAATCGCGCCCGAGCACACGGCGGCTCGCGAGCGCGCTGCGCGTCTGCGGCATATAGCCGATCGAGGGATTGCCGCGCGCGACACTGGCGCCTTTGACACGAATCGCCCCGCTCGCCACCGGCACGAGACCGAGTACGGCGCGCATCAGTGTCGTCTTGCCGGCGCCATTTGGCCCGAGCACGCCAACGAATTCCCCTGCGCCGATCGCAAGGCTCACATCGTTGAGGATCGCACGTCCGGCCAGCTCGAGCGATACGTGATCGAATTCGAGCGCGGGACCCTGTGAGTGGTCACGGCTGGCGGAGGCCGCCGCCGGCGCTTCACCGCGTTCACTGTCCTCGTTCATGCTCAATGTCCTCCGAGCGCCTGTGCGAGCGCGTCGACCTGCGCACTCATCCACTGTTGATACGTTTTACCGGCGGGCTGCGTTTCGGTGAAGCTGACGCTCGGTATGTTCGATTGCCTGGCGAGGCCCAGCATGCGCTCGGTCAGTTTGGTGACGGCTTGCGCGTTGTAGATCAGTACGCGCACGCGCTTGCCGCGCAAGTCCTGCTCGAATGCGGCGATGTCGGAGGCGGCCGGTTCGGTGTCGTTCATGACCGCCAGTTGAAAGCGCGCATTGCGCATCGCGAGGCCGGCGGCGTCGCACAGATAGCCGGCGACGGGTTCCGTGGCAGTCACGGCAACGCCTTGATACTTGGCCTTCAGGTCATTGATTTTGTTGTCGATCGGCGCAAGCGACGCAAGGAAGCGCGCGAGATTCGCGTCGTAATCGGTCTTATGCGCGCTGTCCAGGCGGGCGAGTGCATCGGCGATCTTCCTGGCGACGGCGGGCATCGTTTGCGGGTCGTACCAGAGGTGCGGGTTATCGCCGGCTTTTTTGCCCATGACATCGGCGGCCACGATCGCCACGCGCCGATCGTTTTTCGACGCGGCGAGCAGCTTTTCCATCCACGGATCGTAATCGGCGCCGTTATAGACGACGAGCGCCGCCCGATGCAGGTCGCGCGCGGTTTTCGGGCTCGCTTCGAACAGATGCGGGTCTTGATCGGGGTTGCTGAGGATGCTCGTCACGCTCACGTGGGCGCCGCCTAATTGCTGGATAACGTCGCCGTAGAAATTTTCGGCGGCGACCACGGGGATCGGGGCGCTCTGCGCCAACGCGGCCCCGCTGAAGATGAGCGCGGCCATGCCCAACGCGATGTGCTTCGCCACATGGCGCACAGACGCTGCCATGCGACCCGTGAGGCCGATCGATTTCATCCGTTCTCCTAATGATCGAAAACCAGCGACAACACGAAAGGCGTCAATGCCGATGCGTGTGTTCGCCGCGCTTGTGCCGGCAGTGGCCGCACAGCCCGCTAAGCTCGACGACTTGTTTGTGAACCTCGAAGCCGTGCGCGGGGGGCGTGGACGAAAGCCGTTCGGCGAGTTCTTCGCCGGGGATTTCGAGCGTATCGCCGCAGCGTTCGCAGATGAGGAACTGGCTTTGGTGCGGTTTGCCGATTTCGCAGCACGCGACGAACGCGTTGCGCGATTCGATGCGGTGAACAAATCCGTGCTCGACGAGGAATTCGAGGGCGCGGTAGACGGTAGTCGGCGGCACGCGGCCGCGCTCGGGCTCGAGGGCGGCGAGCAAATCGTAGGCGCCGATCGGTTTGCCCGCCGCGGCGACGAGCGCATAGACCTGCCGGCGCAGCTGGGTAAGCGCCAGGCCGTGTTCGGCCGCGTACGCATCGGCGCGTGCGAGGCGATCGGTCAAGGAGGCGGCTGACATGGCTTCGTTCCGAAGTAATTCGTGGCTGCGATGATATAACATATCACCGCATCGCGTATGGAACGATAAGGTGGGGGACCGGGGGCGAGGTCATCGCGCGGCGGTCAGGCGCTGCGCGGAAGCAGGCAGCCGCGCGCGTGATTGACCTCGCCGTCCCGAACGATTACAGCTATGGGTTCGTCTGCCCGCGTGTAAAAGTCGAGCGCGCCGACGTGGCGGCGTTTCGCGACTGGCTGCTCGCGCAGGGGGACGCGTCAGCGAAGCGGGTCACCAGCTCGCCCGCTTGAACAAGCCGAGGCGGTCGGCGCGGAAGAGCCGTGCGGGCCGTTGGTTGCCCCCTTGATAGTCGTCGGTCGCGATCAGGACACCCGCTTCGTCCACGGCCTCTCCCGCCTGCACGTCGCCCACCTTGATACCCAGTCTCGAGCGGAACGTGGCCCGCGTGACGGTTTCGCCGAACACGGCTTCGTACGTGTGCTGCAACTGCGTCAACGTGAATTTCTCCGGCAGCAGCCAGCACGGCAAGGTCGAATAGCTCGATTTGTTTCTGACGCGCTCCACGGCGGCGCGCACCTGCCCGGTATGATCGAACGCCAACTCGGGGAGGCCGTCCACCGAATAGAATTCGAAGACGTCGGACGATGCCGCCGCCAACTCGTCCAACGGCACGAGCGCAACATAGCTGATCGCGACCGACCACCCGCGCGGGTCGCGCAGGGGGCCCGCGAATGTCTGTACCTGCTCGAGGTAGCGCGGCGCGAGCCCTGTCTTATCCAGCAGCGTACGGCGTGCGGCATCCTCCAGCGACGTATCCCGATCGGTATGGATGTACCCGCCCGGCAGCGCCAGCGCGCCGCGGTACGGCTCACCTGGGCGCCGGTGCAGCGCGACCATCAAGCCTTGCTCCGCCAGCGTCAGCAGCACCACATCGACGCTCACGTCCGGCTTTCCGTATGTCTTGGTCATCGCCGCCGTCCTCCCTTGCCTGAAACAGGAAAATATTTTAACAAAGATAGTTGCAGATATCGACTATGTCGATCTATACTTCGCTTCATGTTAGTTGAACTTTACAACTATGTGGAGAGAGGGCGATGATTGGCATCACGGCAGTGGTCGAAACGAAAGGCTCCCCGGATGTGTCCGAGGCCGCACGCAGTCCAGTCGAACTGAAGGTATTGAAGTTTCCGGGTGGCGAATTGCACGTCGCGGTTCAAACGGGCGCCGCAGCGGACGCATTGGAGTTGAACGCGCACGTTCCCAACGCCGATGCGGCAATGACGTTGCTGATGACCACCGACGCACTGCGTCGCGCGTATCCGGGCACGGCGATCGATCTGCACCTGCCCTACGTTCCGTACGCGCGCCAGGATCGCGTCGCGAACCCGGGTGAATCGCTGAGCGCGAAGGTGTTTTGCGAGCTCATCAATGCACAGCACTACCGCCGGGTCGTGGTTCAGGATCCGCATAGCGACGTCACGCCGGCCCTGCTCGATCGCGTGGTCATCGACGATCCGCTGCCCGCCTTGCGTCGCGTGCTCGACCGGATTCGCACGGAATGCGCGAACGTGGCGTTGGTCGCGCCCGATGCCGGTGCACGCAAGCGGGTCCTCAAACTGGCCGCGCAACTCGCGCTCCCCGTCGTGTTCGCCGACAAAGTGCGCGATACCCGCACCGGGGCCATTACGGGCACCGAAATCCAAGGCGAATTGCCCGATGGCGCGCTGCTCGTCGTCGACGACATCTGCGACGGCGGCCGCACCTTCACCGAGCTCGCCCAAGCCGTCCGCCAAAAACGTGGCGGCAGCATGGCGCGCCACCCATTGTTCCTGTACGTTACGCACGGCATTTTCAGCAAGGGGCTCGATGGGCTGCTCGAAAGCTATGCCGGCGTTTTTACGCGCAACAACTGGACGAGCGACACGCGCGCCATCCGGGTTTGACAAGACAACAACCAACCAGCAACACATCAATACAACGCACCGAGGAGCAAGAGCATGAACGGACTGATCCCCTTCAATCTCGCGGATTTCTACAAGACCGGCCACCCGTCGATGTACCCGGGAGAAACCACGAAGCTCGTGGCGAACTTCACGCCGCGCTCGGCGAAATACGCGCCGGTGCTGCCGCAGTTCTTCGACGACAAGATCGTCTGGTTCGGGCTCCAAGGGTTTATCAAGGAGTTTTTCCTCGGCGTGTTTCAACGTGAGTTCTTTCAAGCGCCGAAGGCCGAGGCATTGCGTAAGTACAAGCGCCGCATGGATACCGCGTTGGGGCCGGATGCCGTGCCCATGGATCGACTCGCGGCGCTGCACGATCTCGGCTACCTTCCGCTCGAATTGCGCGCCCTGCCGGAAGGCGCACGCGTGAACATCAAGGTGCCGCCGGTTGTGTTCATCAATACGCACGCCGATTTTCCGTGGGTCTCCACCTATTTCGAAACGCTCTTCAGCACGGAACTGTGGAAGCCGTCGACAGTAGCGACGATCGCCTTCGAATTCCGCAAGCTCCTGACTTACTTCGCAAGGCTCACGGGCGCACCGGAAGCCTTCGTCGACTGGCAAGGTCATGACTTCTCGATGCGCGGCATGAGCGGCGTGCACGACGCGATGCGCTGCGGTACGGGGCACTTGCTCTCGTTCACGGGCACGGACACGATTCCGGCCATCGACTACGCCGAGGATTACTACGGCGCCGATGCGGACAAGGCGTTGGTGGGCGGCTCGATTCCCGCATCCGAGCACAGCGTGATGACGTTGCGTATTTTGTTCACGCTGAAGCGCCTGGCGACGGGCAAGGGCGACGCCGTGTTGACCGCCGCCGCGTTGAAGGCGTTGTCGCAGCAGGAAGCCGCGGCTCAGATCGAACGGCTGACCAAGGAAGTCGCTTCGACGGGCTACGAAGAGAAAGGGCTGCGGCGGCTGGCGGAGCGCGAAGTGATTCGCGAGTTCGTCACGCAAGATTATCCGGCCGGAATGGTATCGCTGGTCTCCGATTCGTTCGATTACTGGAACGTGATCACCGTCATCGCGAAGGAGCTCAAGGAAGACATTCTGGCTCGCAAGCCGAACGCACTCGGACAAAGCCGCGTGGTGTTCCGTCCCGACTCGGGCGATCCGGTCCGGATCCTGGCTGGCTACGAACAGAGCGAACTCGCGCGCAATGCCGACGGCACGCTGCGCATGCAAGACGGCAAGTACGTGGTGGCGGCCACCGATGTAGCGATCACCGAGGCCGAGTACAAAGGCTCCGTGCAATGCTTGTGGGACATCTACGGCGGCACGATGACCGAGAAGGGCTACAAGATGCTCAACGACAAGGTCGGCCTGATCTACGGCGATTCGGTCTCGTTGCCGCGCGCCTTCGAGATCATGCGCCGGCTGGCCGCGAAAGGCTTCGCGTCGAGCAATGTCGTCTTCGGGATCGGCTCGTACACGTACAACATGCTGTCGCGCGATACCTTCGGGTGGGCGATGAAGGCGATCTATGCCGAAGTCGGTGAAGAGCAAGTGGACATCTACAAGGATCCGGCCACCGACGACGGCACGAAGAAGTCGGCACGCGGCCTGTTGCGCGTCGAAAAGGAAGGCGACGGCTACGTGCTCCACGAGCAACAGACGCTGGAACAATTCGACGCGGGCGAGCTCAAGCCGGTCTTCCGCGACGGCGAATTGCTCGTGACGACGACGCTCGCCGAGATTCGCGAGCGCTTGCGGGCCTCGTGGGTCTGCCCGGAAGCGGGCAGCCTGGCGATGTGACCTGGCCGGGCCGTGCCTCGCTCGTTCGTCAGCGAGGCACGTTTCCCTGATTGAAACAATCCTTTTTGGGGCTGGCGCAAGCCTGGAATTCGCGTGAACAGGCCCTAAAGCACAGTGCGCACGTGCCACAGCTCGGGAAACAAGACGACATCGAGCATCTTTCGCAGATACGGCGCGCCGCTCGTGCCACCCGTGCCTTGCTTGTAGCCGATGATGCGCTCCACGGTCGTGACATGGCGGAAGCGCCATTGACGGAACGCGTCCTCGAGATCGACGAGTTCTTCGGCCATCTCGTAGAGCTCCCAGTGTTCGGATGGATTGCGATAGACCTCCAGCCATGCCGCTTCGACGGACGCGTCATAGGTGGTCGGCTGGGTCCAATCGCGTTCCAACCGATCCGGGGCGATCGAAAAGCCTCGGCGCGCGAGTAGCCGGACCACTTCGTCATAGAACGACGGTGCTTCCAGGGCGGCCTTCACCTGCGCGTGAACCTCCGGATGGTGCGCGTGCGGCTTCAGCATCTGCGCATTCTTGTTGCCCAGCACGAATTCGATCTGCCGATACTGATACGACTGAAAGCCCGACGACGAACCCAGGTACGGACGCATGGCCGTATATTCGGACGGCGTCAGCGTCGCCAGTACGTTCCACGCTTGGACGAGCTGTTCCATGATTCGCGACACGCGCGCCAGCATTTTGAAGGCGGGCGGCAACTCGTCGCGTTGCACGCTGCCGAGCGCCGCGCGCAGCTCGTACAGCGCCAGCTTCATCCAGAGCTCGCTCGTCTGATGCTGAATGATGAACAGCATCTCGTTGTGATCGGGCGAGCGCGCATGTTGCGCATGCAGGATTGAATCGAGCGAGAGGTAGTCGCCATAGCTCATCGATTGTGAAAAATCGAGTTGCGCGTCATGCCAGCCCGCGTCTCCCGGGGGAACGTGCGGTGCCCCCTTGACTGCCCCGTCGCTCGGTGCCGATTCGCCGCCGTGTCCGAATGGGCAGCCCCCGCGTGCCGCATGCGACGTCGGCTCCGCGGCTTCCGGCATCTCGGGTAAGCGCATATGTTCGGTCATTCAGGCCTCCTCAGGTAACGGAATGACGCGCCGCGTATTCGGGCGCGCGCCAGGCTTCGGTATCGAGCACGTCACGCAGCGTTTCGACGGCATCCCAGACATCGACGAACCGCGTATAAAGCGGTGTGAAACCGAAGCGCAGCACGCGCGGTTCGCGGTAATCGCCGATCACGCCGCGCGCGATCAAGGCTTGCATGACCTCATAGCCGTGCGGATGCTCGATGCTCACGTGCGAGCCGCGCTGCGTATGGGCGCGTGGCGTGACGAGCGTCAGCGGATGGCCCGGGCAACGCGTTTGAACGAGATCGATGAAGGCATCGGTCAACGCGAGCGACTTGCGCCGGATCGCCTGCATATCGGTTTCGAGGAAGACGTCGAGTCCCGCTTCGACGAGCGACATCGAGACGATCGGCTGCGTGCCGCACAAGAAGCGGCCGATCCCTTGCCCAGGGGCATAGACGGGATGCATCGAAAACGGCGCGGCATGCCCCCACCAGCCCGACAGCGGCTGCGCGAGCGCATTCTGATGGCGCTTGGCCACCCAGGCGAACGCCGGCGAACCGGGCCCGCCGTTCAGATATTTGTAAGTGCAGCCGACGGCGAAATCCGCATGCACGCCGTTCAAATCGACGGGAACGGCACCGGCCGAATGTGCGAGGTCCCACAGCGCGAGCGCACCTGAGCGCTGGATGAGCTGCGTGAGCGAGGCCATATCGTGCATGTAGCCGGTTCGATAGTTCACATGCGTGATCATCGCAACGGCCGTGTCGTCCCGGATGGCATCGGGCAGGTCGGCCGGATCGTCCACGAGACGCAGCGAGTAGCCGCGATCGAGCTGTTCGATGAGCCCTTGGGCGATATAGAGATCGGTCGGGAAATTGGCGCGCTCGGACACGATCACGCGGCGGCTCGGATCGCGATCGTGCGCCATCCTCAAGGCCGCCGACAGCAGCTTGAACAGATTGACGGAAATCGTATCGGTGACGACGAGCTCGTCGCTGGCCGCGCCGACGAGCGGCGCCAGCTTGTCGCCGAGGCGGCGCGGCAGCGCGAACCAGCCTGCCGCGTTCCAGCTGCGGATGAGCCCTTCGGTCCACTCTTGGGTGATGACTGCTTGGGCGCGTGCCGCGGCGGCCGCGGGCGGCACCCCCAGCGAGTTGCCGTCGAGATAGATGACATCCGGGGCCAGCGCAAACCGGTCGCGCAGGCGGGCAAGGGGATCGTCGCGGTCGAGCGCGATCGCATCGGCACGTGTTTTCATGAAAGGGTCAACAGTTTGTCGAGGTAATAAAGGGTTAGGCGGCGAGCGATCCGGGGAGCGCGCGCAGAACCGCGCGCACTGGGCTGGCATCGAGTGTCGTGAGCTTCAGCGGCAGCGCGATGAGCTCGTAGTCGCCGGGCGCCACGGCGTCGAGCACGAGCCCTTCGAGGATCGACATCCGATGCGCGCGCACGCGCCCATGCGAATCCATCGTTTTGGAATCCTGAGGATCAAGCGAAGGCGTGTCGATCCCGATTAAGACGACGCCGCGTGCGGCAAGAAAGTCGATCGTCTCGGGCGCGACGGCGCAAAACGTTTCGTCCCAGCGCGTAACCGGTGCGCGCTCATAGGTGCGCAGCAGCACGCGCGGCGGCAGCGCATCGGCGAACGGCGCAATGTGCTCGGGCAAGACGAGCGGCGACGCGCCGATGCAATGCACGACGCGGCAGGGGCCCAGATAGGGCGCGAGCGGCACGTGGCCGATTGCAACGCCCTCGGCGTCGTAGTGCAGCGGCGCGTCGGCATGCGCGCCCGTATGGGGCGAACAGGTCAGACGCGCGACGTTCACGGGCGAACCCGCTTCCATGCGCCAGACGCGCTCGATGCCGACGGGCGTATCGCCCGGCCAAACGGGGGTGGCGGCCTCGACGGGCGGCGAAATGTCCCAGATCGTCTCCTGCATGTTTCCTCGCGGTTAGGGGAAGCTTGCGACGATGATAGGCAACTTCGCGCGCAAAGTGCTTGCGAAATTCTCTCCACGAATCGAGCGGACTAGAACATAATTCGAGATAAACCGAAAAAGGGGGCCAAAAATGAACGCGATCACGCTGGACGCCACCGATTGCCGCATTCTGAGCGTTCTTCAGAACGAAGGCCGGATCAGCAACCTCGATTTGGCCGATCGCATCTCGCTGTCGCCATCGGCGTGCCTGCGCCGGTTGCGGTTGCTCGAAGAGCAGGGTGTCATCGAACGTTATCGGGCGTGCTTGAACCGTGAGGCGCTGGGATTCGAGCTCGAAGCTTTCGTGCAGGTTTCGATGCGCAACGATCAGGAGAATTGGCACGAACGCTTTGCCGAGGCGGTGCGAGCGTGGCCGGAAGTCATGGGTGCGTTCGTCGTCACAGGGGAAAGCCATTACGTCCTGCGCGTGCTCGCGCACAACCTGAAGCATTACTCCGACTTCGTGCTCAGCAAGCTGTATAAGGCGCCGGGCGTCATGGACATTCGATCGAACATCGTCTTGCAGACACTGAAAGAGGACTCGGGGGTGCCGGTGGTGTTGGCGCAGGCAACCGCGGTGCGCTGAGCCGCCGCGGCCGGCGGCTCCCAGCTGTGCTTTAAAGCGGCTTCACCCCGTGAAATGCGCCGCCATGAAAAATGAGCGGTGCGATATCCTGCGCCTCCGGGTGGACGCCGCAGCGCTCGACTTCACCGACGAAAATCACGTGATCGCCTTCTTCGTAGCGGCTTCGGTTGTGGCATTCGAACCAGGCGAGCGCGCCTTCGAGCACGGGCATGCCGGTATCGCCGGCCGCGTGCGAGACGCCGGCGAAACGATCGCCCTTGACGGTTGCGAACCGCTGGCACAAATCGAGTTGCGACGCGGCCAGCACGTTCACTACGTAGTGGCTGTTCGTCTGGAACACGGGCATCGAGGCGGATTTTGTCGCGAGGCTCCAGAGCACGAGCGGCGGATCAAGCGAAACCGAATTGAACGAGCTGGCCGTGATGCCGATCAACTGCCCCGACTGGGCGCGCGTCGTAATGACCGTCACGCCTGTCGCGAATTGACCCAATGCCTGCCGGAACGCGACGACATCGAAGTTCGGGGGGCTTGCGCGCTTCATCGTGCGCTGGCTCCGGCATGCCGCACGGCGGCCGCGCGCTGCGCAGGGTGCGCACACACGAGGGCAGTCGAAAAGGAAAAGTCCAAGGCTGAAAACGTCGTAGCGTAAGTGGCGAAATAGTTGATTTTAATTGAATACGCAATCGGCCGACCTCGCTGTGCGAAATAGGCTGCGTTGGACGGTGGCATCGCCTGCGCGTGGTGGGCTCCCATCTTTGCCCAAAACGCACTAAGCTAGTTCTCTCTGAGCGCAATCGCACGTCGGGCGGGTTGCCCGTCCCGCTGCCACCCGCGCTAACCGCATATGAATGAGGAGAGCGAAAGCCATGAGTCAGACGACCGAAACCGCCACGCTGGGCGGCGGCTGCTTCTGGTGTCTCGAAGCGGTCTACCTTGATGTCGAGGGCGTCAAGAGCGTCGAATCGGGCTATGCGGGCGGCAGGCTCGAACGGCCTACCTACGAGCAAGTCTGTGACGGCGGCACCGGGCATGCCGAAGTGGTCAAAGTCGAATTCGACCCGACCCGGATCAGCTATCACGAGATCTTGAAGATCTTCTTCTCGATCCATGATCCGACTCAACTGAACCGGCAAGGCAACGACGTCGGCGAACAGTACCGGTCCGTCATTTTTACGGATAACGACCGTCAGCGGGAGATCGCCCTCGAATCGATTCGGGAGCTCGAGCGCGATGGTGTATTCGACGCCCCGATCGTCACGAAAGTCGAACCGCTCGACGGCAACTACTGGCCGGCCGAAGCCTATCATCAGCGGTATTTCGCTCAGCACCCCGAGCAGGGATATTGCGCGTTCGTCGTGGCGCCGAAAGTCGCGAAGTTTCGCGCGAAGTTCGCTAGCTGGATGCGTCCGGGCGCGGCGTAGGCAGCGCCTCTTCCCGCAACCGGGCGCAGGCGGCCGCGATTTCGCGTGCGAGCCCGAGACACGTGAGCGGGGCCGACCCTTCGGCCTTGTTGTTCGTCACGATCAGCACGGGTTGCCCTGCGATGGCATAGCGCGCGGCCAGTTCGGCGAGTGCCGAGCGCGTTGCCGGGTCTTCGTCGACGAGCCGGTTGAACGGCTCGTACTTCGCTTTCGCCTGTTCATACTTGAACCCGCCGTGCAAGCTCCAACGGACGATGAGCGGCCCGCAGGGCGTATCGCCGTCGAGCAGCGCGAGCGCCGCCGCTTGCCGCAACGGGTCCGGCATGCGCGCGTGCAGCCCCACGCAGTAACGGATGCCGCGCTCGCGCAACATCCGGATAAGCCGCGGCGTGAGCAGACAGGCGTCGCGAATTTCCAGCGCGTAGCAGGTGGGTGCGAAGGCGCCCTCTTCGCCGGACGCAGAGGCCGGCAAGGGCGGCAATGCATCGAAAAACGCGCCGAGCCGTTCGACGAATGCGATCGGCTCGGCCAGGATACGGTCCGGCAACGGCGGCAATTGGAACACGAGCGAGCCGGCCTTGGTGCCCAGACCGGCCAGACAAGGCGTCACGAATTCGGCGGCGGCCAGCTTCGCATCGAGAAAGCACGGGTTCTCGCCGATCGGCTCGCCGCGTTCGGCGCGTAGCGACGCGTCCGTCACCGAAGCGGGTGCCTTGACGATGAAGCGGAAATCATCCGGCACTTGCTGCGCGTAGCGCAGGTAGTCCGCCACGGAAAGCGGCGCGTAAAACGAACGATCGATGCTGACGGTGCGCAGCAGCGGATGCGCGCCGTAGGCCGCGAGCCCGTCACGGGCGAGCTTCGAATCGCTGTAAGCCTCGCCGTAGACGATGCCTTCCCAGCCCGGGAACGACCAGGACGACGTGCCGAGCCGCACCTGCGGTGGGAGCACCTGCGCGCAATCGAGCACATCGGGCGACGCCGGTGCAGGGAGCACGGCCCGTGCGCGGCGGCCTCGCTTGGCCTGCGCCGCCGCTTCGGCTGTCCCTGCGGTTCCGGCGGTTTCACCGGTCCCGGTGATGTCGTCGGAGGGCGTTCCGGCCGTGGGCACCCGCCGTGACAGGCCGGTGTCTTCACCGCCGAACAGATCGAATTGCGTACCGTCTTTGCTGGCTGCCATCGAATACCGGGCCCGGCACAGGGGCCTCACATGCGCGCTACGCGCTAAAGCGGCCGATCGTACATGTAGCGGCGCGACCAAGGCAACGTTTGAGCGCTGCGGCCCGCTCTGCGGCAGACGATCTGGAACAGCGAGACATCGTCGTGCTCGAACGCGTAGGCGCAGCCGGCCAGATACACGCGCCAGATGCGAAACTTTTCGTCGTCGACGAGCGTTTTGAGCTTGTCGCTGTGAGTCTCGAAGTTCTCGGTCCAGATTTCGAGCGTATGCGCGTAATGCCGCCGCAAGCTTTCGATGTCGACCGGTTCGAGCCCGCCGCGCTGCATCGCCTCGAGCGCGAGACTGATGTGAGGCAGCTCGCCATCGGGGAAGACATATCGATCGATGAACTCGCCGCCGCCAAGCGCCGTCTCCCCGCTGTCGTAATCGCTGGACGTGATGCCGTGGTTCATCGCAATGCCGTCTTCGGCCAACAGCTCGCGAATCTTCGTGAAATAGGTGGGCAGATTTTTACGCCCGACGTGCTCGAACATGCCGACGCTCGTGATGCGGTCGAATTGCCCGTCGAGGTCACGGTAGTCTTGCAGACGAATCTCGATCTTGTCGGCCAGCCCCGCCGCTTTCACGCGTTCGGTCGCCAGGTCGAACTGATTTTGCGAGAGCGTGACGCCGACGCACTGTGCCCCGAACTGGCTCGCTGCGCGCAAGACGAGCGCGCCCCATCCGCAGCCAATGTCCAGCAGGCGCTGACCGGGCTGCAGCTGGATTTTTCTCAAAATGTGGTCGATCTTCTTGCGCTGCGCCGTGCCGAGATCTTCGTCTCCGTTTTCGAAGTAGGCGCACGAATAAACCATGCTATCGTCGAGCCAGAGTTGGTAGAACTCGTTCGAAACGTCGTAGTGATATTGGATCGCTTTTTTGTCGGACGTTTTCGTGTGATTGAAGTAGCGTCGCACACGGGCGAGCTTGCTGGCGCTCGTGACCGTGCTCTTGGCGAGCGAGTAGCCGATCGTGATGATGTCCGAGAGCTTGCCCTCGATATCGATCTTGCCCTCTACGTACGCTTCGCCGAGATTGTCGAGGCTGGGCTCGAGCAGCAGCGGCAGCGCGGACGCCGAATTGACCTTGAGCGTGACCTGCGGCGCGGCGAAGCTGCCGAAGTCGAGTTGTTGCCCGTTCCATAACACGAGGCGCGCCGGCAGGTTCGTCTTATTGCGCACATCGTCCACCCACTGCGCCAGCTTTTTCTCCCAGAACATGCGTTTTCTCCGTGTACGTTGAAAATGCAAAGCAGAGCAAAGCGGCCGTCCGCAGCTCGCACTCGAGGCACGGACAGCGTGTTCTTGCACAGACGGCCCCGCCGCGAACCCCGGTACGGGCGAAGCGGCGCGCGCCGGCGCGAGGCGTCAGCTCGCCGTCAAGGCGATAATCGCGAGATGCGCCAGCTGTCGGCGCTCAGGCGGGTGTAAAGAATTCGGTCGTGCAGGCGCGACGGGCGCCCTTGCCAAAATTCGATGGTTTCGGGCACGAGGCGATAGCCGCCCCAGTGCTCAGGCCGCGGCGGGTCTTCACCGAAACGCTCGGAGAACGACTTCTCCCGCGCTTCGAGCAGCGCCCGGCTCTCGATTGGGCGGCTTTGCTCCGACGCCCAGGCACCGATCCGCGAGCCCAGCGGACGCGAATGGAAATACGCGTCGCTTTCTTCGGCGCTCGTCTTTACGACCGTGCCTTCCACGCGCACCTGACGTTCGAGTTCGATCCAGTAAAAGAGCAGGCTCGCGTGCGGATTGGCCGCGAGGTCGAGCCCCTTACGGCTTTCGTAGTTCGTGAAAAAAACGAACCCGCGCGCGTCGACGCCCTTGATGAGCACAATTCGCGCCGAGGGATAGCCGCGCGCATCGACGGTGGCGAGCGTCATCGTGTTCGGCTCGGGCAGCCGCGCGTCGAGCGCTTGCTTGAACCAAGCGTCGAATTGGCGGATCGGATCGGCGTCGACACTCGTTTCGTCGAGTGAGCCGCGCGCATAATCTTTACGGAGATCGGCGAGGGTTGTCATGTTGTTATGCGACCGCTACACAGTCGGGGTCAGTATAGCCAACCTGCGAGAAACCTGCCTCGGGTTGGGCCGAAATCGGGTGAAATCTAAAATAGTGGCGAGCGCGCGCAGGATGCGCCAGTACGCCAAGCGCCGCAGCTGGAACGGGCTCGTTGAGGCACAATACGGCCCTCGCTCGTCAGATTTGCACGCGTCATGTCCACCCCCCACGCCACTGCGGCCTCATCCGATCCCATTCCCGCGCTGAGCGGCGTCGAAGACACCGAGCAGGCGGATCGCGCCCGCCGCTTCGGTGGCATTGCCCGTCTCTACGGCCCGGATGCGCTCGCCGCGTTCGAGGCCGCTCACGTCGCCGTCATCGGTATCGGCGGCGTGGGTTCCTGGGTGGCGGAGGCGCTGGCGCGCAGCGCGATCGGGGCGCTGACCTTGATCGATCTCGACAATGTCGCCGAAAGCAATACGAACCGGCAAGTGCACGCGCTCGACGGCAATTACGGCAAGCCCAAGGTCGACGCCATGGCCGAACGTATCGCGCTCATCGATCGCGCATGCGTCGTCCATCGCGTCGAGGATTTCGTCGATCCGGACAATTTCGATGCGCTGCTTGGGGGCGGGTTCGACTACGTCATCGACGCCATCGACAGCGTCCGCACGAAAACGGCGCTCATCGCGTGGTGCGTCGCGCAGGGGCAGCCGCTCATCACGGTGGGCGGGGCGGGCGGGCAGCTCGATCCCACCCGGATCCGCATCGACGATCTGGCGCTGACCATCCAGGATCCGCTGCTCTCGAAGGTACGGGCGCAGTTGCGCAAGCAACACGGCTTTCCGCGTGGGCCCAAAGCGAAATTCAAGGTGAGCGCCGTCTATTCGGACGAACCGCTCATCTATCCCGAGGCGGCCGTCTGCGATATGGACAATGTCGCCGAGCATCTGAACACCTCGCCCGGCCATGCCGGCCCGGTCGGGCTCAACTGCGCGGGGTTCGGCTCGAGCGTCTGCGTGACGGCGAGCTTCGGCTTTGCCGCGGCCGCCCACGTCCTGCGGGCCTTGGCGAAGACGGCGCGCTGAGCGGGACTGAGCGGGACTGAGCGCGGGCCGTCTTCGCGTGCAGGGCCGGCGCGCTGGTGCACGACGGCCGAGCGGCGCGCCCGTCGCTCAGCGCATCGTCCCGCGCGGACGCGTCAGTCCTGCGCCGATGCGGCAGGTCAGTCCAGCACGACGTTCAGTTCAGTGCGGCGCTGAGCCGGCGCCGCCATGCCGATACCAGCTCCGGGCGGTGCGCCGCCAGATCGAAAACCGACAGCATCGTCTTGCGGCCGACATCATCGCGGAACGTACGATCGCGCTTGACGATTTCGAGCAGATGTTCGAGCGCGGGTTCATAAGCGCGCCGCGCGATCAGCGCGTTAGCCAAGTCGAAGCGCGCCTCGAGATTGCCGGGATCGGCCGTGACCGCCGTCTCCAGTGCGTCCGTCGGCGGCAGGTCGGCTGCCGCATCGAGGGCGTCGAGCCGGGTCTTCAAGGTGTTGTAGCGCGCGTCGATGCCTTGCGTGATCTTCGGCGAAAGCAGTTCGGCCTCGCGGCGTGCGTCGTCGGTCCGCTCTTCGTCGAGCAGCACCTCGATCAAATCGAGCCGCGCCTCGTCGAAACCCGGATCGAGCGCGAGCGCCGCTTGCAGGTGCTCGAGCGCGACATCGCGCTGGCCCGCCTCGAGCGCATGCAGCGCGACGCGATGTTCGGCCTGGGCCGGATCCGGCACCAGGCGGTCGATAAACGCGCGCAGCTGGCTTTCCGGCAGGACGCCGGTGAATTGATCGACGGGGCGCCCGCCCGAAAACGCCACGACGTGCGGGATGCTGCGCACTTGAAAATGGGCCGCAAGTTCCGGGTTTTCGTCGACGTTGACCTTCACGAGCCGCCAGCGGCCGGCATAGTCGTGTTCGAGCTTTTCGAGCAGCGGGCCGAGCGACGTACAGGGCCCGCACCACGGTGCCCAGAAATCGACGAGCACGGGCGCGAGCGCCGAAGCGTCGATGACGTCTTTCTCGAAAGTTGCCAAGCTGGTATTCATCACATCCTCGTGGGTGACTGCTTGCGGGTGGCGTTCCGTGCTGAGCGGCGCCATCCGTGCCGATAAGGGCCGCATCGCGCTGCCTGGTGCCGCTTTCAGTTGCTTAATGCGGCTTAATGCGGAAGACAGCCTGAAGCTGGGGACGGCTCCCGTGTTTTCAATCTTTGCGCGCGTGCGCAGCGCGCTCGGGCAGCGGGATCCATTCGGTCTCGCCGGGCACGTGGCCCATCGTTTGGGCCGACCATGCGGCCTTCGCCTCGCTGATTTTTTCGCGCGAACTCGCCACGAAATTCCATTCGATGAAACGTTCGCCGTCGAGTTTCGCGCCGCCGAGCAGCATGACCGATGCTCCGGCGCGGCTTGACAGCGTGGCCGTCTCGCCCGGCACGAGCACGGCCATGTGGTGGGCATCCAAGGGCTCGCCGTCGATCGCGAGATCGCCGTCGACAAGGTAGACACCGCGTTCTTCATGTTCGGGCGTCAGCGCGAGCGCACCGTCGGGGGCGAAGTTCGCCGCGACATAGAGCGTCGGCGAGTAGGTGCGCGTCGGCGCTTCAAAGCCGAAGGCACTGCCGGCGATGACGGTCAGCGTGACGCCGTTGCGTTCGATCTGCGGCAGCTTGGCGGCGGTATGGTGCTCGAACGAGGGCTCGTCGGTTTCGTGCGCGAGCGGGAGCGCCACCCACGTCTGGATGCCGTGCACCACTTGGCCGTGGCGCCGCTCCTCGTCCGGCGTGCGTTCCGAGTGGACGATGCCGCGGCCGGCCGTCATCCAGTTGACGTCACCCGGCGTGATTTTTTGGACCGAGCCGAGACTGTCGCGGTGAAGCATGGCACCTTCGAACAGATAGGTGACCGTCGCCAGGCCGATATGCGGATGCGGGCGGACGTCGACACCGGTGCCCGGCGCATAGCTGGCGGGCCCCATGTGATCGAAGAAAATGAACGGGCCGACGAGACGGGCCGCGAGTGCGGGCAGCACGCGACGCACCGCGAGACTGCCGATGTCGCGGAGCGTCGGCTTCAGGATGGCTTTGACGGATGTCGGCACAACGCACTCCATACGGGGTCGGCTGGGCGGACCATTGTACTTCGGCATGCGAATCCGGTTCCGTCGGCTGTACCGGGGCGCGCGCCAGCATGGCGGCGGCCGGGCAGGGCCGTGCCCGGCCGTCGGATTACGCCATCCGGTTCTTGGCCAACGGCGGGTTCGCCGCGAAGTAGCGTTTGATCCCTTTGAGGATCGCGCTCGCCATTTCGCTGCGATAACCATCGTCGTTCAAGCGCTTTTCTTCCTCGGGATTGCTGATGAAAGCCGTTTCGACGAGGATCGACGGAATATCGGGCGCCTTCAATACGGCGAAGCCTGCCTGCTCCACCGAACCTTTGTGCAGCTTGTTGATCTCGCCCACTTCTTTCAGCACGAAAGAGCCGTAGCGCAGGGAATCGCGGATTTGCGCCGTGGTGGACATATCGAACAGCGCGCGGTTGACCGACGCGTCCTCTGTCTTGACGTTGATCCCGCCAATCAGATCGGACGAGTTCTCCTTATTGGCCATCCAGCGGGCCGCGGCGCTCGTCGCGCCGTGCTCGGACAGTGCGAAGACCGATGAGCCGCGTGCCTCGGGCGTCGTGAACGCGTCCGCGTGGATCGAGACGAACAGATCGGCGCCGACGCGCCGCGCCTTCTGCACGCGGACGTTCAGCGGGACGAAGAAGTCGGCGTCGCGCGTCATCATCGAGCGCATGTTCGGTTGCGCATCGATCAGCGCCCGCAGCTTTTTCGCGACATCGAGCGCGATATGCTTTTCGTAGGTGCCGGCGCTGCCGATCGCACCGGGATCTTCGCCGCCGTGGCCCGGATCGATCGCGACCGTGAGCAGGCGCACGGTCTTGCCGGACTTGGGCGTGGTGAAGGCGTAGGTATCGCCGCTGTCGCCCAGCCCGTCGTCGGCCGCACCGGCGTTCTTGTCCGGGCCGCCCGGTCGCTGGGCCAGCGCGGGGGGCGCAGTGGCGGGCTTCGGCGCCTTGTGGGCCGCCCCCCTGCCTGCGTTGGCGCTCGGGGACGCCGGGCCGCCCGGCGCCCCGGGGGGCGTGTTTTGGGCGTAGCGCTGGAAAAACGCGTCGCTGTTGTCCGGCGGCGAGGGCGGCGTGCCGGGCGCCGCGTTCGGCCCCGCCAGCGGTGCGGGCGCGTTTTGAAGTGTGTCTGCCTCGCGTGCGCTGTCGTCCAGCCGCTTGTCCTTGCGTTCCGTTTCGGCCAATAGCTCCATCAGCGGATCGGGGGCGACCTTCGGATACAGATCGAGGACGAGCCGATAGCGATAGCTGCCTACGGGCGGCAACGAAAACACTTGAGGCTTGACCGAGCCTTTCAGATCGAACACGAGACGCACGACGTGCGGCTGGAACTGCCCGACGCGGACCATTTCGATTTGCGGATCGTTCGGTGTGATCTTCGAGACGAGATCGCGCAGGGCCTGATCGAGATCGAGGCCGTTCAGATCGACGACAAGGCGATCGGGCCCTTGCAAAAGCTGCTGCGTCGTTTCCAGCGGCTGATCCGATTCGATCGTCACGCGCGTGTAGTCGCGCGCCGGCCACACCCGCACGCCGAGCACGGAACTGGCGAGCGCCGCGGTCGGGAACCCGAAGGCGGAGGCCAGCCCGACGACCAGCGTCGATGCGCCCGCGCGCAACACTTGGCGGCGGCGCCAGTTATGCGTCGCGGTCGCCGCCGATTCGATCGACTGGAACGGTTTGATCAACATCTTTCGAGACATGCTTTTCCTGAGTCGCTATAGGCACGGGCGTCGAGCAGGCGCCGGTCGTCATCGATCGGTTCGAGGGCGAACACGAGATCGGGCGTGCCGAGCAGCGCACCGGCCTTCTGCGGCCATTCGACAAGGCAGATCGCGCCCGCATCGAAATATTCGCGAAAGCCGGCGTCAAGCCACTCGGCCGGATCGGCGAAGCGGTAGAGATCGAAATGGTAGAGCTCGAGTTCCCCCTGGCCGCGAGCGAGCGCGTACGGTTCGACGAGCGTGTAGGTCGGGCTGCGCACGCGGCCTGAATGACCGAGGCCGGCCAGCGTCGCGCGCACGAGCGTCGTGTTGCCGGCGCCGAGATCGCCGAGCAGCTGCACATGCAGGCCGCTGAAAGGCGGCAGCAGGCGCACGGCATCGATCGACTGCGCGAACCGCGCGCCGAACGCATCGGTTGCCGCGAGATCGTCGAGCGTGAAGCGGCGCTCTAGCAGCGCTTTCGCGGGCGGAAAATACGACGAAGCGGGTGCGGCGGGCATTCTCGTAAAATAGCGGGATGAAACGAAGTCCGGAACAGGCCAGCCCTGGCGCGCACGCACTCGGCGAGGCCGATACGCGCGGCGGCGCCGGCCAGGCCGCCAATCCTCTCGACGATGGCGCGCTCGCCACGCTCGCGCAGCACATCAAGACGTGGGGGCGCGAGCTGGGCTTCGCCGCCGTCGGGATCAGCGACACCGATTTGTCGGATGCCGAAGCGGCGCTCGCCGCCTGGCTCGAAGCAGGCTGCCACGGCGAGATGGATTATATGGCCAAACATGGCGCGAAACGCGCACGGCCGGCCGAGCTTGTGGCCGGTACGCGACGTGTGATCACTGCGCGCATGGCCTATTTGCCCGCGGCGATGCTGGCGCAAGCCCCGGATGAAAGCCGATCGTCAGCCGCGTCCGATGTCATGCACGACGATTGGCGCGCGCGTGAATTCGCTCGCCTCGCCGATCCGGCGGCCGCCGTCGTCTCCCTCTACGCGCGCGGCCGCGACTATCACAAGGTCATGCGGGCAAGGCTGCAGCAGTTGGCCGAGCGCATCGAGCGCGAGATCGGCGCGTTCGGTTATCGTGTCTTCACCGATTCGGCACCCGTGCTCGAAGTGGCGCTCGCGCAAAAGGCCGGCGTCGGCTGGCGCGGCAAGCATACGTTGCTGCTCGAACGCGACGCCGGTTCGCTGTTCTTTCTCGGCGAGATCTATGTCGACTTGCCGTTGCCGACCGATGCGCAAACGGCGCCGGAACGGGCGACGCGCGAGGCGGGTGCGCATTGTGGACAGTGCACGCGCTGCATCGATGCGTGCCCGACCGGCGCGATCGTCGGGCCTTATCGCGTCGACGCCCGCCGGTGCATCTCCTACCTGACGATCGAGCTGAAAGGCAGTATTCCCGAGCCGCTGCGTCCGCTCATCGGCAACCGGATCTACGGGTGTGACGATTGCCAGCTCGTGTGCCCGTGGAACAAGTTTGCACAGGCAGCCAGCGTCGACGACTTCGACGTACGCCACGGGCTCGACCGTGCCACCCTCGTCGAGCTGTTCGCCTGGAGCGCCGAGATGTTCGATACGCGTATGCAGGGCAGCGCGATCCGGCGGATCGGCTACGAGCGGTGGCTGCGCAACCTGGCCGTCGCGATGGGGAATGCACTGCGCGCGGGACGCGGTGAGCGCAGTGACCCGGCGGCGACGCCGCATGCGGAGTCGAACGCCGATCGAACGGGGCAGCCGGGCACACTTGAAGACGCGATGCGCACGCGTATCATCGCGGCGTTGCGTGCGCGGGCCGACGATCCCTCGCCGCTCGTGCGCGAGCACGTGCACTGGGCGCTGCAAGCGGCGTAAGCTATCGGGCACGCGAAAGCCGCCGCCATTTATCGGGGAGCAGGAGAACAGTGATGTACCACGCCGTCGTCAGTGCGCCGTTCGGCAACGTCGGGATCGAAGTCGATGTCGCGGCGGGCGTCGTCCGTGCGATCGCTTATCTCGAGGATTCGGTTCCTCTGCGCGCACCCGATTCGGCGATTGCCGAGCGCGCCGCCCGCCAGATCGAGCGGTATCTGGCAGACGCCGCCGCGCCATTCGATCTGCCGCTCGCCGATGCCGGCACGCCGTTTCAGCGCCGCGTCTGGCAGGCGATGTGCGAGATCCCGCCCGGCAGCGTGATGACGTATGGCGCGCTGGCCCGCCAAGTGGACGGCGTGGCGCGCGCGGTGGGGCAGGCGTGCGGCGACAATCCGTTTCCGCTCGTGATTCCGTGCCATCGCGTGGTCGCGGCGAACGGGCTCGGCGGGTTCTCGCATCATTCGGGCGACGGCTTCTATCCGCGTGTCAAACGCTGGCTGCTCGCACATGAAAGCAGCCAACTGGCGCTGGCGCTATGAGCGGCACGAACGGCATCGCCTTGGCTGAGTCTCCTGGCGCACCGGCGGCAAGCGACGAATCGCCGGCCGATACCGCGGCGCGGGCACTGCAAGCCGCCAACGTGAGATCGATCGACGCATTCGGCGACGCGCTGTGGCTCGAACATGGCCTCGCGCGCAATACGCTCGACGCCTACGGCCGGGATTTGCGGCTCTTCGCGGACTGGCTCGCACGCACGCAAGGCGTCGGCATCGATGCGGCGCAGGAGGCGCACATCAACGGCTATCTCGCCGCCCGCAGCGACGGCAAGCCGACATCCGCGAATCGCCGGCTTTCCGTCTTCCGTCGCTACTACGCGTGGGCCTTGCGCGAACATCGGATCGGCGCCGATCCGACACTGCGCATACGCTCGGCCAAGCAGGCGCCGCGCTTCCCGTCGACGCTGACCGAAGCGCAAGTCGAAGCGCTGCTGGCCGCGCCGGATGTCGATACGGCGCTCGGCTTGCGCGATCGCACGATGCTCGAACTGATGTACGCGAGTGGATTGCGCGTGAGCGAGCTGGTCGCGCTCAAGACCGTCGAAGTCGGCTTGAACGAAGGCGTCGTACGTGTGATGGGCAAGGGGTCGAAAGAGCGGCTGGTGCCGTTCGGCGAGGAAGCGCACGGTTGGATCGAGCGCTACCTGCGCGAGGCGCGGCCGGCGCTCATGGGCGCGCGCGCAGCCGATGCACTCTTCGTCACGGCACGCGGCGAAGGGATGACGCGTCAGCAGTTCTGGAACATCATCAAGCGGCACGCGCGCGCGGCCGACGTGCAAACGCCGCTCTCGCCGCATACGCTGCGCCATGCGTTCGCGACACACCTCATCAATCACGGCGCCGACTTGCGCGTCGTCCAGCTATTGCTCGGCCACGCCGATATCTCGACGACGCAGATTTATACGCACGTCGCGCGGGAGCGCCTGAGGGTCCTGCACGCGGCGCATCATCCGCGCGGGTGAGGACGGCCGAACGCGATGTGGCGTGAAAGATGAAACGTGAAACGGCCGGGCGGTTGCGCTTACAATGCGCCGATGAGCAAAACAAAACATGTTTCGGAGACCCAGGCCACCCAGTTCCTGCGTCGCCACGACGTGCGCTTCGGCGAGCACCCCTACGAGTATGTCGAGCATGGCGGGACGGCCGAATCGGCGCGCCAGCTCAAGGTCGACGAACACCGCGTCGTCAAGACGCTCGTCATGGAAGACGAGAACGCCAAGCCGCTGATCGTCCTCATGCACGGCGATCGCACGGTATCGACCAAGAACCTCGCCCGTCAGATCGGGGCGAAGCGTGTCGAGCCATGCAAGCCCGAAGTGGCCAATCGGCACTCCGGTTATCTGGTGGGCGGCACGTCGCCGTTCGGCACGAAGAAGACGATGCCGGTCTACGTCGAATCGACGATCCTCGAACTCGATTCGATCTATCTGAACGGCGGGCGTCGCGGCTACCTCGTGAGCCTCGCGCCGTCGGTGCTGACCTCGTTGCTCGGCGCGCGCCCGGTGCAATGCGCAAGCAGCGAATGAGCCTTGCCGTTCTGTAGAATGAGCCGCCCTGGCACCTTGTGCGCCGGGCCCTATGCCCGCTAAGTCGAAAGAGTTCCCGCTATGCCATTGCTGATCGCCACCGTTGCCGCTTATTTGATCGGATCGATCTCGTTCGCCGTGATCGTCAGCGCCGCCATGGGGCTGGCCGATCCCCGTTCGTACGGATCGAAGAACCCCGGTGCGACGAACGTGCTGCGCAGCGGCAACAAAACCGCGGCCATCCTCACGCTTGTGGGCGACGCGTTCAAGGGCTGGCTGGCCGTCTGGCTCGTTGCGCGCTTCGGGCCGCGCTTCGGCCTCGGCGATACGGCCGTGGCGCTCGCCGCGATCGCCGTCTTTCTGGGGCACCTCTATCCGGTGTTCTTCAAATTCAAGGGAGGCAAGGGGGTGGCCACGGCGGCCGGCGTGCTGCTCGCGATCCATCCGGTGCTGGGCCTGGCGACCGCGCTGACCTGGCTCATCGTCGCGTTCTTCTTTCGCTACTCGTCGTTCGCCGCGCGGATGGCGGCGGTGTTCGCGCCGTTGTTCGACATCTTCCTGTTCGGCGCCAATCAGATTGCCTGGGCCGTATTTGCGATGAGCGCGTTGCTCGTCTGGCGGCACCGGGCCAATATCGCGAAGCTGATTGCGGGTACGGAAAGCCGGATCGGCGAGAAGAAGGGCGGTGCGCAAGCTGGCGGCAAGGCCGGCTCGGGCGCCGCACAGGCCCGCAAGCACTGACGTTGCGCAGGACCGCTCGTGCGGTGACAGCCCGCTAACGGACGTTCGCCCGTTCGTACCTTCGCACGCTGGCGGCCGGGCGTGCATGCATCGCGAGGCGGCGGCCGGCGTAGGCCCGCGCCCGCGGAGCAACGATCCGCCGCGAGCGCGTGTGCGCGGCTCGGGTTAGTCGCGGAAATTGTTGAAATCGAGCGGCGTATCGGTGACGTCTTTCCGCAGCATCGCAATGACGCTCTGCAAATCGTCGCGCTTGGTGCCCGTCACCCGCACGGCATCGCCCTGAATGCTCGCCTGCACCTTGATCTTGCTGTCCTTGACGAGCTTGACGATCTTCTTGGCGAGATCGCCCGACACGCCCTTCTTGATCGTCACCACCTGCTTGACCTTGTCGCCGCCGATCTTCTCGATCTTGCCGTAATCGAGAAAGCGCACGTCGACGTTGCGCTTGGCCATCTTCGACAGCACGACGTCTTTCACCTGACCGAGCTTGAAGTCGTCATCGGCGAACATCGTCAGTTCGCGCTCCTTTTGCTCGACTCGCGCGTCCGATCCCTTGAAATCGAAGCGCGTGGAGATTTCCTTGTTGGATTGCTCGATCGCGTTTTTCACTTCGATCATATTGGCTTCGCAGACGACATCGAACGACGGCATATTCATTTCTCCCAACGCTGTTTTTGGACGGCACCCGCGTTCAAGCGGCGAGCCCCGCATGCATGGCTTGCGTACCCGAGCCGATCGCGCGCTCCGGGCACTCGCTATAATCACGACCGAACGCCATTTTACCGACGCAAGTCTTCCGAGAAAACGCCGGGCGGCGCTATACGTCGCATTGTGCGACGCTTCGCCCCGCGGTGCAGCACAAGCGCCCCCTTCGCCGATGTCTTTTTCCGATTCCGATCCGCTCTTGCTTTTATCCGACTACACGCTGCGTGCGCATAACACGTTCGGCTTCGACGCCCGTGCACGCTGGTTCTGCCGCATCGAATCGCCCGATCAATGTATCGCGGCCTTGCATGACCGGCGCGTGGCCGGCCTGCCGCATCTCGTGCTCGGCGGCGGCAGCAACGTCGTCCTCACACGCGATTTCGACGGCATCGTCTTGCTCGTCGCGCTTGCCGGGAAGCGCTTCGTGCGCGAAGACGACGCAGCCTGGTACGTCGAAGCGGCCGCCGGAGAGAATTGGCATGCGTTCGTCGCATGGACGCTGGCGAACGGCTTCCCGGGGCTCGAAAACCTCGCGCTGATTCCGGGCACGGTCGGCGCCGCACCGATCCAAAACATCGGCGCTTACGGCCTCGAGATGGCTGAGCGCTTCCATTCGTTGCGCGCGCTCGAGCTGACGAGCGGCCAAACCGTCGAACTCGATGCCGCGCAATGCCAATTCGGTTATCGCGACAGTTTTTTCAAGCGGGAAGGGCGGGATCGATTCGCGATCACGTCCGTCACGTTCCGTCTGCCGAAGGCGTGGGCGCCTCGCGCCGGGTATGCCGACGTGGCCCGGGCGCTCGAGGCGGGTGCCGGCGAGACAACGCCGCAAGCCATCTTCGATGCCGTCGTGGCCGTGCGTCGTGCGAAGCTGCCGGATCCGGCCACGCTTGGCAACGCCGGCAGTTTTTTCAAAAACCCTGTCGTGGATGCCGCGGCGTTCGAGGCGTTGCGCGCGCGGGAGCCTCAGATCGTCTCATACCCGCAAGCCGACGGGCGCGTGAAGCTGGCGGCGGGCTGGCTCATCGATCAGTGCGGCTGGAAGGGGCGCGCGATGGGGGCGGCCGCCGTTCACGAGCGGCAGGCGCTGGTGCTCGTCAATCGCGGCGGTGCTACGGGGGCGCAGGTGCTCGCGCTCGCGCAAGCGATTCAGCATGATGTGCGAGAGCGGTTCGGTGTCGAGTTGGAGCCGGAGCCCGTCGTCGTTTAGCACCGGTTCGGGTGGTGGACCCGAGCCGGATTGTGTGCCCATCGTGGTGTGATCGCCCGTTATCGCCCCCCGCGCCCGGTTACGGGGCGCCGGCGAACGATACCCGGGCCCCGGGGGCACGCGGCCCCGGCCGGGCCGGCAAGGAAAACCGTCCTCAGTGATTGAGCTTGCCGAGCAGCAAGAACTCCATCAGCGCCTTTTGAACGTGCAGCCGGTTCTCGGCTTCGTCCCAAACAACGCTTTGCGGCCCGTCGATGACCTCGGCGCTGACTTCTTCGCCGCGGTGAGCCGGCAGACAGTGCATGAAGAGCGCATCGGGACGCGCCCGCCCCATCATCTCCGCATCGACGCACCAATCGGCGAAAGCCGCCTTGCGCACTTCGTTCTCGGCCTCGAACCCCATGCTGGTCCACACATCGGTGGTGACCAGATCGGCCCCTTCACAGGCTTCGTTGGGGTTGTCGAACAAGTTGTAAAACGGTGCGCTACCGGCCGCGACGAGCGCCGCATCGAGCCCGTAGCCCGGCGGCGTCGAAATACGCAGGTTGAAGCCGAGAATCTGAGCGGCCTCGATCCATGTATAGAGCATGTTGTTGGCGTCGCCCACCCACGCGACCGTCTTGCCGGCGATCGGGCCTCGATGCTCGTAGAACGTGAAGATATCGGCCAGAACCTGGCACGGGTGATATTCGTTCGACAGGCCGTTGATGACGGGGACGCGCGAGTTTTCCGCGAAGCGACGAATGATGTCCTGCCCGAAGGTGCGGATCATGATGATGTCGACCATGCGCGAAATCACTTGTGCCGCGTCTTCGATCGGCTCGCCGCGGCCCAGTTGGGTATCGCGTGTGCTCATGAACACGGCGTGGCCACCGAGCTGGAAGATGCCGGCTTCAAACGAAAGCCGCGTGCGCGTCGAGTTCTTCTCGAAAATCATCGCGAGCGTGCGGTCGTGCAACGGGTGATAGGTCTCGTAGTTCTTGAACTTGCGTTTCAGGATGCGCGAGCGTTCGAGCACGTACTCGTAGTCGTCCCGGGAGAAATCGTTGAACTGCAGGTAGTGACGGATTTGTTTGGCGGCCATAAAACGAATACGGCGGGCTTGACCCGGTGCGCCGGCACCGGACGGCGCCGCCGTCGGATGTGGTAACTGCAAGCAGCATAAAGGATTTTTTTTTGTTTGACGAGCCGGCAGGTCCAGCCGGCGAGCCGGAGCCGACGCACGCGCCATGGGCATCGCAGTTTGTGTGCAGTGCGGAAAAAGTCGCTGCGGGTGGTATAATCGTCGAGTTTTCCCAAGCCCGGCGGGCAGGCTTCGGGCACGTTTCATGGGTTTCGTACATGGCCGAAGCATCCCACACCGAATACTTCATTCAAGGCATCACGAAAGGCGGGAAGAAATTCCGTCCCAGTGATTGGTCGGAGCGCCTCGCAGGGGTCATGTCCTGTTACGGTCCCGGCGCCCAGGGCCCTAACGCGCGGCTGCAGTATTCGCGCTACGTGCGCCCGATTCTCCTCGGCGATCTCAAATGCGTCATCATCGATTCGCGGCTGCGCGATATCGAGCCGATGGCGTTCGACTTCGTCATGAATTTCGCAAAAGACAACGATCTGGTCGTCACCGAGGCCTGTGAGCTTCCGGCCGATCACGGGGCGTCGCAAAAGGTATAGGTCAGCCTCGGCCTTCCTTCGCGCGCTGACTTCACGCCGACGACACGCCGAGCAGGCGCGCAAAAAAGCCCGCAATCTCGATATTGCGGGCTTTTTTGTTGCCGGATCGGGTAGCCGATCTTATAGCCGAATGCGTCGTGCGATCGCGTCGTGCGACCGTTTTGCGCCTGGGCCGGGCCCACGGGGCAAAGCATTCGCCGGCAAGGCGCAGAGGCCTCGCCTGTCGCAAAAGCCTATATCAGGCGGCGGCTTGCAGGCCCTTGATGGCTGCGGCCAGGCGGCTCTTATGGCGAGCGGCCTTGTTCTTATGAACGATCTTCTTGTCGGCGATGATGTCCATCGTCTTCGCCGAAGCGCGGAAAAGCTCTGCCGCCTTGGCTTGGTCGCCGGCTTCGATCGCCTTGCGGACAGCCTTGACAGCCGTGCGGTACTTCGAGCGCAGAGCCGAGTTGTGCGAGTTCGCTTTGGCGGCCTGGCGGGCGCGCTTGCGTGCTTGTGCGGAGTTAGCCATGAGAGTTCCTTGTCCTGTACTGTTTCGGCGCACGGCCGGTAGGCCGATCGAGTGCCGCTTTTGGTCCAAACCTCCGGAAGCGATTGCCCGGAAGCGCAAAAACATCGACGAAGCGTGCTCGGGGTTTTCGCGAAGATGCCGCGAACACGGTGCCTGGCGACCACACGCCGGCGTTCGCCGTTGGGTCTTGGATCGCCCTGTCAGCCTTCTTAGCCGGCTTCTCGGTCAGCCTCTCAGCCAGCAGCCGGGGCCGGCCCTTTTCTCATTTTCGTGAGGAAAGACCGGTTGGCGACCGAGGTCGAGCTTCGAAACGCGCGAGTATAGCAACAAAATCAGGCACATGGCAAGCCCGCGACGGATCCGCTACCCGTGCAACCTGACGGGGCGGCAGCGGTCGAAGAGGGCCGGATCTTGTGCTCGGCATCGGCCAAGCGCGCGGAACCCGTGCCACCGGGGCTACCGGTGACGTCGGCACCGGCGTTTCCGCGCCGGGGCCGGTTGGACCGCAGGTGTCCGTATAATAAGCGCCCCTTGACGCCTTCTTCCGTCGAATGGCCGAGGATCCCCACCACTGGCGATGCGCGTGCGCATCGGAGAATGTTTAGCTTTAGCGCAGCGTTCAAATCTGATGAATCTATTCCGAGCCTTGCTGACGGTCAGCGGCTTCACGCTGCTGTCCCGCGTGACCGGTCTTGCCCGCGAGACGCTGATCGCCCGTGCGTTTGGCGCCAGTCAATTCACCGACGCGTTTTACGTCGCGTTCCGCATCCCGAACCTGTTGCGGTGCTTGTCCGCGGAAGGCGCGTTCTCGCAGGCCTTCGTGCCGATTCTGGCCGAATTCAAAAGCCAGCAAGGACACGATGCAACGAAGGCGCTCGTCGATGCGATGTCGACGGTGCTCGCCTGGATGCTCGCGCTCGTCTCGCTGCTCGGCATGGTGGCTTCCACGTGGGTGGTCTACGTCGTGGCATCGGGGTTGCGGGCCGACGGGCAGGCGTTCGTGCTTGCCGTGACGATGACGCGGATCATGTTCCCGTACATCGTCTTCATCTCGTTGACGACGCTCGCCGCCGGCGTGCTGAATACTTACGGCAAGTTCTCGCTGCCGGCTTTTGCGCCAGTGCTACTGAACATCGCCTTTATCATTGCCGCCGCGTTTGTCGCGCCGCATATGAAGGTGCCGGTCTACGCGCTGGCGTGGGCCGTCATCGTGGGCGGCGTGTTGCAGTTCGTCGTGCAATTGCCGGCGCTCGGCAAGATCGACATGGCGCCGCGCATCGGGCTCAATCCGTTTGCCGCGCTCGCGCACCGCGGCGTCAAGCGCGTGCTCGTGAAAATGGTGCCCGCCATGTTCGCCGTGTCGGTCGCGCAGATCAGCCTCATCATCAATACCAATATCGCTTCGCGTCTGGGGCCGGGCGCGGTGTCGTGGATCTATTACGCCGATCGCCTCATGGAATTTCCGACGGCCCTGCTCGGCGCCGCGCTCGGCACGATCTTGCTGCCGAGCCTGGCGAAGGCGCATGCCGATGCCGATCCGCATGAGTATTCGGCGCTGCTCGATTGGGGGCTGCGCGTGACGTTCCTGCTCGCCGTGCCGAGTGCGCTCGCACTGTTTTTCTTCGCCCAACCGCTGGTGGCCGGGCTGTTCGATTACGGCCGTTTCGATGCGCATTCGGTGGTCATGGTCGGCCGCGCGCTGGCGGCGTACGGCATCGGCCTCGTCGGCATCATCCTGATCAAGATTCTCGCCCCTGGCTTTTATGCCAAACAGGACATCAAAACGCCGGTGAAGATCGGCATCGCCGTCCTGGTGGTCACCCAGCTGTCGAACTACGCCTTCGTGCCCCTGCTGGCGCATGCGGGCCTCACGCTGAGCGTCGGGCTCGGCGCTTGCGTGAACGCATCGTTGTTGTTCATCGGTTTGCGCCGGCGGGGGATCTATACTCCATCGCACGGGTGGTTGCGCTTTCTCGTGCAGATGGCGGGCGCTTCGTTGCTGCTCGCCGGTGCGATGCACTGGTGCGCGATCACTTTCGACTGGATCGGCCTGCGTGCGCATCCGTGGGCGCGCATTGCATTGCTCGGCGCGTGCCTGGTGATCTTTGCCGCACTATATTTCAGTATCCTTTGGCTGATGGGCTTCAAATACGCGTACTTCAGAAGGCGTGCCAAGTGACGGCCATGACATCCGTACTCGATTACTTCGCCACCCTCGTTGCCGACGATGACAGTCTTCCCCTGACGGAGACAGCGATCGCGCTCGCGCAAGATGCGTATCCCGATCTCGACCTCGAAGCGGTGCTTGCCGAACTCGACGAACTCGCGCTGCGCTTGAAGCGGCGCTTGCCCGCGAGTGCCGATTTGGCGGAAAGAATCGGTGCGCTCAATCGCTTCTTCTTCCGCGAGCTCGGTTTCGCAGGCAACCTGAACGATTATTACGATCCGGACAACAGCCACCTGAACGTCGTGCTCAAGCGCAGGCGCGGGATTCCGATCTCGCTGGCGGTGCTCTATTTGGAACTGGGGGAGCAGATTGGCGTGCCGGTGAAAGGGGTGTCGTTCCCCGGCCACTTTCTGCTACGCGTGACGCTGCCCGAGGGCGACGTCATGCTCGATCCTACGACGGGCCAGTCGCTCTCCGAGACGCAGATGGTGGACATGCTTGAGCCCTACATCTCGCACACCGAGCAGTCGGTCGGCAACGCGTTGCGCATGCTGCT